>NZ_AP025592.1:4300000-4590331 GCF_023169965.1 Anaeromyxobacter paludicola
ACACTAGGAATTGCTTGTGTAGGATAGGTGGGAGCCTATGAACCCCGGGCGCTAGCTTGGGGGGAGGCAACGGTGAAATACCACCCTGGCGATTTCTGGTGTCTAACCTGGACCCCTCAACGGGGTTGGGGACAATGGCTGGTGGGTAGTTTGACTGGGGCGGTCGCCTCCCAAAGAGTAACGGAGGCGCGCTATGGTCCCCTCAGCCTGATTGGAAACCAGGCGACGAGTGCAATGGCATAAGGGGGCTTGACTGCGAGACCGACAGGTCGAGCAGGTGGGAAACCAGGTCATAGTGATCCGGTGGTTCTGTATGGAAGGGCCATCGCTCAACGGATAAAAGGTACTCTGGGGATAACAGGCTTATCGCGTCCAAGAGTTCACATCGACGACGCGGTTTGGCACCTCGATGTCGGCTCATCGCATCCTGGGGCTGGAGCAGGTCCCAAGGGTTTGGCTGTTCGCCAATTAAAGCGGTACGCGAGCTGGGTTCAAAACGTCGTGAGACAGTTTGGTCCCTATCTGCCGTGGGCGTAGGAGAAGTGAGAGGATCTGTCCTTAGTACGAGAGGACCGGGATGGACGCACCGCTGGTGTACCAGTTGTCTCGCCAGAGGCATCGCTGGGTAGCTATGTGCGGAACGGATAACCGCTGAAAGCATCTAAGCGGGAAGCCAACCTCGAGACGACTTCTCCCGGGCGAAAGCCCCTGAAGCCCCCTCGAAGACGACGAGGTTGATAGGCCGGAGGTGTAAGCGCTGTGAGGCGCTCAGCTGACCGGTACTAATCGGGCGTGAGGCTTGGTCTCTCTTTTTTCAGGCCGAAGACGCTGAGGCGTCGAGGTCGAGGTCGAAGCTCCTCTTAGGAGTGAGCCGGCCAGCAGGACCCGCTGGAAGAGCATTACTACCCTTCGTATGGTTGTCAGACGGCTTCGGCCGACAATTTAATAGCTTTGCGGTGGCTATATCGGTGGGGTCACACCCGTTCCCATCCCGAACACGGAAGTTAAGCCCACCAGAGCCGATGGTACTGCACGGGAAGCCGTGTGGGAGAGTAGGTCGCTGCCGCATCTTTTCTCGAAGGGCCCGCCTCAACCGGCGGGCCCTTTTTTTATGCCCGCGCGCGGGGGGACGGGGCGGGGTAGACTGCCGCGCTCCGCGGCATGCGCCGGGTAGACTGCCGCGTGCCGCGCTGCGGGAACTGGAAGGCCCGGGGACACCCGAAGAGCTCCGGCGCGCCGAGCCGCCCAGGCCGCCGCGACGAGGCCCGGCCGATCCCGGGCCGCCGACGCCGGAAGCGGCCCCGGACGGCGAGGGTGCAGCCGGCACGCCGCTGCCGCCGTCCGCCGGGGCCGAGCCGGCTCAAGCCCTCGCCGGCCGCATCGCCGCGGTGGCGGTCTCGCGGGCGATCGCCTCGTCGCGCACCTCGGCGAGCCGGGCGAGCGCGAAGGCCCCGACCGCCATCACCAGGTCGCGCACCGCGATGTCGAGGAAGTGGCCGCTCGACAGCAGGTTGAGCGCGATGCAGACCAGCCAGGCGCACGCCACCCACGCGGCCTGGCGCGTGAACCGCGTCAGCACCGCGATCCCCACCACCACCTCGATGATCCCCGCGAGGTGCATGAAGGTCGCCGGGCTCACCGGCAGGAGCTGCTTCGCGATGGGGGAGAGGTACCCCGTCCAGTCCACGAGCAGGTTGGTGAACTTGTCCAGGCCGGCCACGATGGGCACCACCCCGAAGGCGATGCGCAGCGCCCAGTACCCCGACTCGAGTCGCTTGTCGTTCATGACGTCCTCCTGCCGATGAGAGGCCGCCGGAGGCCGGCGGTTACCGCGGCGGCCCAGGTGGGCGGTGCGCTGGGAGCCGGTCACCTCGCGCGGCCGCCGGCGTCATGGTGTGAGGAGGAGGCGAACGTGACCGAGCTCTCCATCGTGCCGGCGCCCGCGCCGGACGTCCCCAGCGACGAGGAGGTGGTGCGCCGGGTGCGGGCCGGGGAGGTGGCGCTCTTCGAGCTCCTGATGCGCCGCCACAACCAGCGCGTGTACCGGGCGATCCGCTCCCTCCTGCGCGACGAGGCGGAGGTGGAGGACGCGATGCAGCAGGCCTACCTGCACGCCTGGGCGCGGCTGTCCCAGTGGACCGGCGAGGCGCCGTTCCGCGCCTGGCTCATCCGCATCGCCGTGAACGAGGCGCTCTCGCGACTCCGGCCGGGCCGCAGGCCGGCGGTGCGCGAGGTCGACGAGGAGGAGCAGATGGACCCCGGTGCCCGCGATCCCGAGCGCCAGGCCGGCGCGCGGGAGCTGCTCTCGCTGCTGGAGGAGGCGGTCGATCGGCTGCCGGTGCTCTACCGGACGGCCTTCATGTTGCGCGAGATCGAGGGGCTCTCGACCGCCGAGACGGCCGGGTGCCTGGGGTTGTCGCCGGAGGTGGTGAAGGTGCGGCTGCACCGCGCCCGCGCCGCGCTCCGGACGGCGCTGCTCGATCGGGCCGAGCGCCAGGCGCACGCGGCCTTTCCGTTCCTCGCGCCCCGGTGCGACCGCGTCGTGCGCGCCGTGCTCGCCCGGCTGCCGGGCCCGGAGAGCCCCCGCCCGATCGCTTGATTGGGCGCAACGGCGGCTCTCGTTTTTTTCCCCGGTTGGGTCTATGCTGCGCGCCCAAGTCGATCCTTTCTGACCGAGTCCCGACCGGAGGAACCTCATGCGCCTCACCCTCGTCGCCGCCTTCACCCTCGCGATGGCCGCCTGCAAGCAGCAGCCGCCTCCCGCCAAGCCGGCGGCCGGCGCCGCCGCTCCGCTCGCCGCGACCGACGCGGCCCCGGCGGCCGGCGGCATCAAGGGCAAGCTCGTCGAGCGGATCGACGCGGCTCCCTACAGCTACCTGAAGCTCGACACCGCGCAGGGCGAGACCTGGGCCGCGGTGCCGCAGACCACCGCGGCGAACGGGGCCGAGGTCACCGTCGTGAACGCCTTCCCGATGAAGGACTTCGAGAGCAAGACGCTCAACCGCAAGTTCGCGGTCGTCTACTTCGGCACGCTCGCTGGCCAGGAGGCCGCCGCCGGCGGCGCGCCCATGGGCGGCGCGCCGATGGGCGGCGCCGCGGCGCCGGCCGCGATGGGCGGGATGCCGCCCCAGGGCATGGGCGGCGGGATGCCCCCGGCCGGCATGGGCGGCCAGCCGCCGAACGTGGCGGCCCAGCACCAGGGCGTGAACGCCGCGCCGGTGAAGGTGGCGAAGGTCGCCAAGGCGACCGGCCCCGACGCCCGGACCGTCTCCGAGATCTACGCGCAGAAGGCCTCGCTCAAGGAGAAGAGCGTGACCGTCCGCGGCCAGGTGGTGAAGTTCAACGCCGGCGTGATGGGCAAGAACTGGGTCCACCTCCGCGACGGCAGCGGCGCCGAGGAGAAGAAGGACAACGACATCACCGTCACCACCATGGACAACGTGGCGGTGGGCGACACGGTCACCGCCAAGGGCACCGTGCACCTCGACAAGGACTTCGGCTACGGCTACGCGTACCCGGTGATCGTCGAGGAGGCGAAGGTCTCGAAGTAGGCCTCGCCGCATCCGGCATCGAGCGCGGCGGCGCGGCCTCCCGGCCCGCCGCCGCGGCCATTTCCGGCGCGACTCGAGGGTCGGAGCCCTGGTGTAGACTGCGCCGCCCCATGCCCGCCCCGCTCCCCACGCGCGAAGAGCTCTCGGCCGCCGCCCGCGCGCTGCGCGCCGACTGGGAGGCGGGCGAGGGCTCCGACGCCGCGCTGCGCGCGCAGGTGCTGGAGCGGCTCGACGCCCTGCGGGACCTCTACCGGACGGCGCCCGAGCTCTTTACGCGCGAGATCACGGACGAGCTCCGGGCGGTGGGCGAGGGGCTGCGCCGCCCGCTCGGCGCTCCGCGCGCCGCGCACCGCGCCGCGCCCGCCGTCGAGCCCCGTTCCGCAGCCGCCGTCGATGCCGGGTCCACGCCGGGCGTCGATTCCCGCGCCACGCCCGGCGCCGAGCCCCGCTGCACGCCCAGCGCCGCTCGCCGCGTCGAGCCGGGCGAGGGCGCCGAGCGGGCGGCGCGCCTCCTGCGCGAGCTCTTCGGCCACGAGCGCTTTCGCCCCGGGCAGCGCGAGATCATCGAGGCGGTCCTCGCCGGCCGCGACTGCGTCGGCGTGATGCCGACCGGCGCCGGCAAGTCGCTCACCTACCAGATCCCGGCGCGCCTGCTCGGTGGCGTCACCCTCGTCATCTCGCCGCTCATCGCCCTCATGAAGGACCAGGTGGACGCGATGTCGCGCGTGGGGCTCTCGGCCACCTTCCTCAACTCGAGCCTCTCGCCGGAGGAGCGGCGGGAGCGGATCGAGGGGCTGCGCGCCGGCCGCTACGAGCTGCTCTACGCGGCGCCGGAGGGGCTCGAGGCCTCGGTGGGCGGCGTGCTGCAGGGGCTGCCGCTCTCGCTCATCGCCGTGGACGAGGCCCACTGCATCAGCCACTGGGGCCACGACTTCCGCCCCGCCTACCGCAACCTCTCCGGCCTGAAGGCCCGGTTCGGCAACCTGCCGGTGCTGGCCCTCACCGCCACCGCCACGCGCGAGGTCACCCGGGACATCGCCTCGCAGCTCGGCATGGAGCGGCCGCTCGCGTTCCGGGGCACCTTCTTCCGGCCCAACCTCCGCCTCCACGCCTACAAGAAGGGGGAGGAGCGGGAGGGGAGCGGCAAGATCTCCGTCCGGGACTCCATCCTGCGGCTGGTGCGGGCGCGTCCGGGGAAGAGCGGGATCGTCTACTGCCTCTCGCGCAAGTCCTCCGAGGGCACGGCCGAGTTCCTCCGCGACCACGGCGTCCGCGCCGCCGCCTACCACGCCGGGCTCGAGGCGGAGGAGCGGGCGCGGGTGCAGGACGCCTTCCAGGCGGACGAGGTGGACGTGGTCGTCGCCACCGTCGCCTTCGGGATGGGGATCGACAAGCCGGACACCCGGTACGTCATCCACCGCGACATGCCGCGCTCGATCGAGGGCTACTACCAGGAGATCGGGCGCGCCGGCCGCGACGGCCGCGAGAGCGACTGCGTCCTCTTCTACTCCTGGGCCGACGTCCTCTCGTACGACCGTTTCGCGGGGGAGGCGGAGGACCCGGAGATCCAGCGCTGGCAGAAGCGGCAGGTCCGACAGATGTTCGACTTCGCCGACGGCGCGAGGTGCCGCCACCAGGACCTCGCCGCCTACTTCGGCGAGGAGCTCGATCCCTGCGGCGCCTCCTGCGACCACTGCGCCGGGCTCGACCTCGTCGCGAGCGCCCCGGCGGCCGGGCGGCGCAAGGTGCGGCTCACGCCGCGGGCCGCGCCGGGCACGCGCGGCCGCGACGACGACGCCGGCCCGGAGACGGCCGAGGGCGACCTGCGGCTCTTCGAGGCGCTGCGGGCCCTGCGCACCGGCCTCGCGCGGGCGCGGAAGGTCCCGCCCTACGTCATCTTCCCCGACTCCGCGCTGGCGCTCATGGCCGAGCGGAAGCCCGTCACCGAGGACCAGCTCCTCGAGGTGCCTGGCGTCGGGGAGAAGAAGCTCGCCCTCTACGGCGAGGAGTTCCTGGCCGTGCTCCGCAAGCACGCCTGAAAGGCCCGACCTTGGCGCTCGCCCCCACGCTCTACGACTTCGACGTCGCCCTCTCCCACGTGGACCGCGGGATCGACGCCCGCCTCCAGGTCAAGACGGCGCGCCACCCCTCCGAGTCGATGGAGCGGGTCTGGCTGCGGGTCCTCGCCTACTGCTGCCTCCACGAGGAGCGGCTGGCGTTCGGCCCGGGGCTGAGCGACCCCGACGCGCCGGACCTCTTCGCCGACGATCTCACCGGCCAGCGGACGCTGCTCGTCCGCGTGGGCCGCCAGGACCCGGCGAAGATCCAGCGCGAGTCCGACCGGGGCGGGAAGGCGCGGGTGGCGCTCTTCCTCGACTCGGCGGCGCGCGTGGCCGCCTTCCGCGAGGAGGCGGCGGCCGCCGGGCTGGCGCGCCTCGATCGCGTGGAGCTCTACGCCCCCGACGCGGCCCTGCTGCGCCAGCTCGCGCCGCGGGAGGAGCGCCGGCAGAAGCTCTCGCTCACCGTCGTGGGCGATCACCTCTACCTCGAGGTGGCCGGCGAGAGCCTCGACGGGCCGCTGCACCGCGGGTGAGCGGCGGCCGCGGCCCGGGCGCGCGCTCGAAGGCGCTCCAAAGAGAGAGCCCCCTCCCGCTCGCGCGGCAGGGGGCTCGGGGGAGGGGACCGGCCCTCCCCGGCGTAAAGCGGACCTACGGCGCCTCGGCGCGGGTCTTCACGTAGAAGTCGAGCGTGAGATCCGCGTTCCAGTCCTGCTGCGGCAGGTTCACCGCGCCCTGGACCGTCATGGCGAGCATCACGCCCATCTGCTTGTTGGCGAGGTAGTCGGCGAGGTTCACGTCGCCCTTCCTCACGAAGTGGAGCTTCGTGGGATCGACCGCGCCGCCGGCGGGCCGCGTGTAGGTGGCGATCACCGTGGCCTGCGCGCCCGACGGGTCCACGGCGGGGTCGAAGACCTTGAGCGCGGCGCTGTCCACGCCGGCGAGGTCGCCGGTGGTGGACTTCATCGCCACGTCGGCGCCGTTGAGGGTGATGACCGTGGACACCTTGATGGTGCCGTTCGGATCGTTCTTGGTGAGCGGGATGTCGGCTTCGAAGGTACTGCTGGCGGGCGGCAGGGCCACCTGGACCGGCACGTCGACCGGCCCGGCAATCGGCACGCCGAGGTGGCTCGTCCCGGGCAGGCCCCCGAAGTCGTGGGTGATGGCGATCGACTTCTCCTCGGCCTGGGCGAAGAAGAGCCCGCCGCAGCCGGCGAGGGCGAAGGCGGTGACGAGGAGCAGGGCCGCGCGCTGGAGGTTCTTGGTCATGGGTGCGCTCCCTAGAACAGGTACAGGAGGAAGCCGAGGTTGACGGAGGGCCCGCGCACGCTGATCTGCGGGTTGGTGGCGGAGGTGACGGCCCCCGGGTTGCTGGCGTCGGCCGCCGCCTTGAAGTTCTTGGCCTCGGTCTGGAGCCAGAAGAGGCCGCCGCGGAGGAAGAAGACGAAGCGGTTCTGGGCGCCGAACTCGAGGCCGAGCTGGGCCTGCTGGTAGGCGTAGCCGATCTGCTTCAGGGCGATCTTGGCCGCCGCGCTGGACGAGTCGGGGGCGTACTTGCTGGCGTCGCCGTCGAACATCTGGCCGTACTCGAAGTGCAGCGTGGGCACCACGCCCCAGTGGAAGGGGAGCAGCGTCACGCCGCCGTGCAGGCCGCCGGAGAGGACGTTGAAGTTGCCGCCCGCCTCGAGCCGCAGGAAGCGGTAGGGCCGGAAGACGAGCGAGAGGCCCGAGATGTCGGGGGCGCCCAGGTCGAGCTGCAGGCCGAGGTGCGTGCCGTCGTACATCGCGTACCAGGGCTGCCGCGGCGCGGGCGCGGCAGCCGGCTGCTCGAGCGCGGCGGTGCGGACGGCGAAGTCGGCGCCGGGCGCCGGCGGGATCGGGGCGGGGGGCACCGCGACGGCGCCCGCGGCGGCGGCCTTCTCGTCGGCGGAGGCGGCGACGGCCGAGACCTTGGCATCCGCGGCGGCAGCGGCCGCCGAGACCTTGGCGTCGGCCGGGGCGGCGACGGCGGGAGCGGGGTCGGCCGGGGCGGTCTCCGGGGCCGCAGTCACCGCTGGAGCGGGGCCCGCGCCCGGGGGCGTCGGGTCGGCGGCGCCGGCGAGGGCCAGCAGCGCCAGGAGGGGGGCGATGGTCATGAAGACTCCTTCGGCCAGATTGGGGCTGCGCGATAAGGGCGGCCCTCGGGTAGCCGGGCGAAGCCTAGCCCGTCTGGGGGGTCCACTGCCAGAGCGGGTCCGGCGGAACCCTTCCGGAATGCTGGCGGACGGGCGGGGATTGATTAGATACCCGGGCGTACTGGACCTCATCGGTCTATTTTGCCCAAACCCGCATCAGGACAACGGAACCTTCATGAGCAGCCAGCAGGCCCTCCGCGAGATCACCGAGCAGAAGTACCGCTACGGCTTCGTCACCGACATCGAGGCCGACGCCGTCCCTCGGGGGCTCTCCGAGGAGATCATCCGGCTCATCTCCCGGAAGAAGAACGAGCCCCAGTTCATGCTCGACTGGCGGCTCCGGGCCTACCGGCACTGGCTCACCCTGGAGGAGCCGGCCTGGCCCAACGTCCACTACCCCCGGATCGACTACCAGAACATCGTCTACTACTCGGCGCCCAAGCCCAAGAAGGCGCTCGGCTCCATGGACGAGGTCGATCCGGAGCTGAAGCAGGCCTTCGACAAGCTCGGCATCCCGCTCGTGGAGCAGCAGCGGCTCGCCGGCGTCGCCGTGGACGCCGTCTTCGACTCGGTCTCGGTGGCGACCACCTTCAAGAAGAAGCTCGCCGACCTGGGGATCGTCTTCTGCTCCTTCAGCGAGGCGGTGCGGGAGCACCCGGCGCTGGTGGAGCGGTACCTCGGCTCGGTCGTCCCGTTCACCGACAACTTCTTCGCCACCCTCAACAGCGCCGTGTTCTCCGACGGCAGCTTCGCCTACGTGCCGAAGGGCGTCCGCTGCCCGATGGAGCTCTCCACCTACTTCCGGATCAACGCGAAGGACACCGGCCAGTTCGAGCGGACGCTGCTCGTGGCCGACGAGGGCGCGCAGGTCTCGTACCTCGAGGGCTGCACCGCCCCGCAGCGCGACGAGAACCAGCTGCACGCCGCGGTGGTGGAGCTGGTCGCGCTCGACGGCGCGCAGATCAAGTACTCCACGGTCCAGAACTGGTACCCGGGCGACGCCGAGGGGCGCGGCGGCATCTACAACTTCGTCACCAAGCGCGGCAAGGCGATGAACCGCGCGCGGATCAGCTGGACGCAGGTCGAGACCGGCAGCGCCATCACCTGGAAGTACCCGAGCGTCATCCTGCAGGGCGACGACGCGGTGGGCGAGTTCTACTCGGTGGCGCTCTGCAACCACCGCCAGCAGGCCGACACCGGCACGAAGATGATCCACGTCGGCCGGAACACCCGCTCGACCATCATCTCGAAGGGGATCAGCGCGGGCCGTGGCCAGAACACCTACCGCGGGCTCGTGAAGGTGCTGAAGGGCGCGGCCAACGCGCGCAACTACTCGCAGTGCGACTCGCTCCTCATCGGCGACCGCTGCGGCGCCCACACCTTCCCGTACCTCGAGGTCCGCAACCCGACGGCGAAGGTGGAGCACGAGGCGACCACCTCGAAGATCGGCGAGGATCAGCTCTTCTACTGCCGGCAGCGTGGCATCAAGGAGGAGGACGCGGTGTCGATGATCGTGAACGGGTTCGCGAAGCAGGTGCTAAAAGAGCTGCCGATGGAGTTCGCGGTCGAGGCGCAGAAGCTGCTGGGGATGAGCCTGGAAGGGAGCGTGGGGTAGCGATGGCCTCCTCTCGACCGAACCCCCTGCTCAGCATCGAGGGGCTGAAGGCCCGCGTCGCCGACAAGGAGATCCTCCACGGGCTCGACCTCGTCGTCCGCCCGGGCGAGGTGCACGCCATCATGGGGCCGAACGGCTCCGGCAAGAGCACGCTGGCGCAGGTGCTCGCCGGGCGCGAGACCTACGAGGTGACCGGCGGCCGGGTGGCGCTCGACGGCGAGGACCTGCTCGGGCTCGGGCCGGAGCAGCGCGCCGCCAAGGGCGTGTTCCTCGCCTTCCAGTACCCGGTGGAGATCCCCGGCGTCGGGAACCTCTACTTCCTGCGCACCGCCCTCAACGCCCTGCGCCGGTCGCGCGGCGAGGAGGAGCTCGACGCGATGGACTTCCTCGCGCTCGCCAAGGAGAAGATGAAGCTCGTCGAGATGGATCCGGCCTTCATGTCCCGGTCGGTGAACGAGGGCTTCTCGGGCGGCGAGAAGAAGCGGAACGAGGTGCTGCAGATGGCGGTGCTCGAGCCGCGCCTCGCCATCCTCGACGAGACCGACTCCGGGCTCGACATCGACGCCCTCCGGGTGGTGGCCGGCGGCGTGAACGCGCTGCGCAGCCCCGACCGCGCGATGATCGTCATCACCCACTACCAGCGGCTGCTCGACTACATCGTCCCCGACTTCGTCCACGTGATGGCCGCCGGGCGCATCGTGAAGAGCGGCGGCCGCGAGCTCGCGCTCGAGCTCGAGGAGAAGGGCTACGCCGAGCTGCGGCGCGGCGGCCCGGCGGAGGTCCGGACGTGAGCGCGTTCGTGGAGAGCGCGCGGGCGGCGCTGGAGGCGGGGCGGGCGCCTGGCGCGCCGGGCTGGCTCGCCGCGCTCCGGGCCGGCGCGGCGGAGCGGTTCCTCTCGCAGGGGCTGCCGACCACCCGCCACGAGGAGTGGCGCTACACGAGCCTCGCCGGCCTCTCGCAGCTCGCGCTCTCGCACGAGCCGGCCCCGGCGGGCGGCGGGGAGGCCCGCCGCGACGGGCCCGGGCGGCTGCAGCTCGTCTTCCTCGACGGCGCCTTCCAGCCCGGCCGCTCCACGCTCGCCGAGCTCGCTCCCGGGCTGCGGGTCACGACCCTCGCCGCGGCGCTGGCCGAGCGGCCCGACCTCCTCGAGCCGCTCCTCGCCGCGGCGCCCTTCGCCGGGCACCCGTTCGGCGATCTCGCCGCGGCGCTCGCCCGCGACGGCGCGCTGGTGGAGGTCCCCGCCGGGCTCCGGCTCGACGCGCCGATCGAGCTCCTCTTCCTCCACTCCGCCGCGGCGCCGCGCGCCGCCCACTACCGCACCCTCGTGTCGCTCGGCGAGGGGAGCGCCCTCTCGCTGGTGGAGCGCCACGCCCACTTCGGCGGCGGGGCCGCCCCCACGCTCACCAACTCGCTCGTGGAGGTGCGCGCCGGCGCGGGCGCCGCGCTCGAGCACCTGCGCGTGCAGGAGGAGGGGCCGGCGGCGTTCCACGTCGGCCTCCTCGCGGTGTCGCAGGCGGCGCGGAGCCGGGTGGCGAGCCGCTCGGTCGCGCTCGGCGGCGCCGTCTCGCGCGTCGAGACCCGGGCGGCGCTCGAGGGCGAGGAGGCCGAGTGCGTCCTCGACGGCCTCTACCTCGGCGCGGGCCGGCAGGTGCTCGATCAGGTGGTCCACCTCGATCACGCGAGCCCCCGCTGCACCAGCCGCGAGCGCTTCAAGGGCATCCTCGACGGCGAGGCGCGCGGCGTCTTCTCCGGCCGGATCAAGGTACGGGAGGGGGCCCAGCGGACCGACGCCGATCAGGTGAGCTCCTCGCTGCTCCTGTCCGACGACGCCCAGGCCGACGCCCGGCCGCAGCTGGAGATCCTCGCCGACGACGTGAAGTGCTCCCACGGCGGCGCCATCGGCCAGCTCTCGGAGGAGGCGCTCTTCTACCTGCGCTCCCGCGGGATCGGGCGCGAGGCGGCGCGGGCGCTGCTCACCTACGCCTTCGCGAGCGAGCTCGTGGAGCGCGTGCCCGCCCCGCTGCGCCCCGCCCTGCGGCGGACCGTGGCGGCGCGGCTGCCGGGCGGGGCCCTCCTCGCCGAGGCGGCCTGACATGGGCGCCCCCGAGCTCAGGCCCATGCCGGGCGCCTTCGACGTCGAGCGGATCCGCCGCGACTTCCCCATCCTGGCGAGGCCGGTCCACGACAAGCCCCTCGTCTACCTCGACAACGCCGCCACCACCCAGAAGCCGCGGG
Organism: Anaeromyxobacter paludicola; assembly: GCF_023169965.1. Taxonomy (NCBI): domain Bacteria; kingdom Pseudomonadati; phylum Myxococcota; class Myxococcia; order Myxococcales; family Anaeromyxobacteraceae; genus Anaeromyxobacter; species Anaeromyxobacter paludicola. The sequence continues at coordinate 4,311,633 of NZ_AP025592.1, forward strand.
CGGTGCTGGAGCGGATCGCCCGCTACTACGAGGAGGAGAACGCCAACGTCCACCGCGGGGTGCACCTCCTCTCGGAGCGGGCCACCGCCGCCTACGAGGGGGCGCGGGCGCGGGTGGCGCGCTTCCTCGGCGCGGCCGATCCGCGCGAGATCGTCCTCGTCCGCGGGACCACCGAGGCGATCAACCTGGTGGCCCAGACCTTCGGCCGGGCGCGGGTGGGCGCGGGCGACGAGGTGCTCGTCACCGGCCTCGAGCACCACTCCAACATCGTCCCCTGGCAGATGCTCTGCCAGGAGAAGGGGGCCACCCTGAAGGTGGTCCCGGTGAGCGACGCCGGCGACATCGACCTCGCCGACGTGGAGCGGCTCCTCTCGCCGCGCACCCGGCTCCTCGCGCTCGCGCACGTGTCGAACGCCCTCGGCACCGTCAACCCGGTCCGCGAGGCGGTGGCGCTGGCCCACGCGCGCGGCGTGCCGGTGCTGGTGGACGGCGCCCAGGGCGCGCCGCACCTGCCGGTGGACGTCCGCGAGCTGGGCTGCGACTTCTACGCCTTCTCCGGCCACAAGGTGTACGGCCCCACGGGCGTGGGCGCGCTCTTCGGGCGGCTCGAGCACCTCGAGGCGATGCCCCCGTGGCAGGGCGGCGGCGACATGATCCTCTCGGTCTCCTTCGAGCGGACCGTCTACAACCGCGTCCCCTACAAGTTCGAGGCGGGCACGCCGAACATGGGCGGCGCGGCCGGCCTGGCGGCGGCCCTCGACTGGCTGGAGGGCGTCGGCCCCGAGGCGCTCCTCGCCCACGAGCGCGACCTCGCCGCCTACGCGGCCGAGCGGCTCGCGGCGGTCCCCGGGGTCGAGCTGGTGGGCACGCCGCGCGAGCGGGCCGGCGTGGTCTCCTTCGTCATGGACGACGTCCACCCCCACGACATCGGCACCATCCTCGACCGCGAGGGGGTGGCCATCCGCACCGGCCACCACTGCGCCCAGCCGCTCATGGCCCGCTTCGGCGTCGCCGCCACGGCGCGCGCCTCGTTCGCCGCTTACAACACCCGCGCCGAGGTGGACGCGCTGGTGCGCGGCCTCGAGCAGGTGAAGAGGATGCTCGGATGAGCTCGGAGCTGGGCGATCTCTACCAGGAGGTGATCCTGGACCACGGGCGCCACCCGCGGAACTTCCACAAGCTCGAGGGGGCGCGGTCGGCCGAGGGGCTGAACCCGCTCTGCGGCGACCACTTCACCCTCTACGTGCGGCTCGACGGCGAGCGGATCGCCGACCTCGCCTTCGAGGGCTCGGGCTGCGCCATCTCCAAGGCGAGCGCCTCGCTCATGACCCAGGCGGTCAAGGGCAAGACGCGGGCCGAGGCCGAGGAGCTCTTCCACCGCTTCCACACCCTCGTGACCGAGGGGCCGGAGAAGGCGCGCGCGAGCGAGCTCGGGAAGCTGGCCGCGCTCTCCGGCGTCTGCGAGTTCCCCACGCGCGTGAAGTGCGCCTCGCTCGTCTGGCACACCCTCCACTCGGTCATCGAGGGCCAGGGCGAGACGGTGGTGACGACGGAGTAGCCATGCCTCGACACGAACCGGTCTCCCTGACCCGCGACGTCGAGGCGGTGCACATCCCGAGCGGCGAGCGCGGCGTGCTCGCGCAGGGGTCGTGGGTGGTGGTCCAGCAGACGCTCGGGGGCGACGTCACGGTGCTCGCCGAGCGCGGGGGGCTCGCCCGCATCGCCCAGGCCGACGCCGACGCGCTCGGCCCCGAGTACGCCGACCTGGCGCGGAAGGCGGCCGAGGCCGGCGCGGCGCGGCTCTCCGGCGACTTCGACGAGGCGAGGGTCTGGGAGCAGCTCGGGACCGTCTTCGACCCCGAGATCCCGGCCAGCATCGTCGAGCTCGGGCTGGTGTACCTGGTGGCGAGCGAGCCGCTCCCGGAGGGCGGGCACCAGGTGCTGGTGCGGATGACGCTCACCGCCCCCGGCTGCGGGGTCGGGCCGATGCTGCTCGACGACGTGCAGCGCAAGGTGCTGGCCGTGCCCGGGGTGCGGAGCGCGGACGTGCAGCTCGTCTTCGACCCTCCCTGGGATCAGTCGATGATGAGCGAGGCGGCGAAGCTGCAGCTCGGCCTCATGTGACGGCCGCCGGGGGCTCGCCGGCGCCCGGGCGCCAGCCGCCCTCCGGCCAGAGCCGGGTGGTCTGCAGCTCGCAGGGGAACCGGTCCTCGAAGTCCCGGATCTCGTCGAGCGTCACCCACTCGAGCGTCACCGCGCAGGCCGCGCCGCTGAAGGGCGTCGCCGCCTCGAGCCGCGCGCCCACGCCGTGGGCGCTCGCCCACCGCACGATCTCGCCCAGCTCCGCCGAGCCGGGGGGGAGCTCCCGCGCGAAGTGGGCCGAGAAGATGAAGACGTCCCCGTGCGGGACGGGGCGGACCGGGTGGGCGAGGATGAGCTCGGGCATGCGTTCTCCCAGACTCGACACGATGTGTGGGTCGAGGTGGGCCGCGCCTTGACGGTCGTCAGCGCCCGACCGCCCGCCCCGAGTTTGCCGGCCGGCGCGCCCCGGCGCGGCTCGGCCCTCCGGGCGAGCGAGCGCTCCGCGCGGGGCGGCGCGTCACCCACCGTCACGCACATCGAGGCACCCCGGATGCAGATCCGCCGGCGACCGCGTGGTAAGGATCGGGGACGTGAAGCGGCTCCTCCACTACCTCACGGCCATCCTCACCGTCGGCGTGCTGCTCCTCGCCGGGGCGGGGCTGGCGCTGCGGCTCACGCGGGGGAGCTACAGCGAGCCCATCGCCATCGCCCCGGAGGTGCTCGGGGCGCGCAGCGCCGGCGGCATCTGGCTCTTCGCGGCGCGGGCGGGGAAGAAGGTGGTGCTCTTCGACACCGGCGTCGACCCGGACGGCCGGCCGGTGGACGGGATCCTGCACGCCCTCGGCGCGAAGCGCGAGGACGTGGCCGACGTCTTCCTCACCCACGGCCACGCCGACCACACCGGCGCCGTGCACCTCTTCCCGAACGCGCGGGTCCACGGCGGCGCCGCCGACGTGGACCTGGCGGCGGGCAAGGAGACCGGGGGAGCCTCGCTGGTCTCCCGGCTCATCGGGGTGGTCCTCCCGCCCACCCCGGCGCGGATCACCGACCCGATGGCCGGCTCCCGGGTGGTGGCGGTGGGAGACGGCAAGAACGTGGTGGCGCTCCCGGTCCCCGGTCACACCGCGGGCTCCTACGCGTACGTGTACCAGGGGGTGCTCTTCGCCGGGGACGTGGTCTGGTACGGCGAGGGCCGGCTCGGGCCCACGCCGCGCCCGTTCGAGCGGCGCCCCGACCAGAGCCGCAAGGGCATCCTCTCGCTCGCGTCGGCGGTGGAGGATCGCGAGGTCGAGGTGGTCTGCACCTCCCATGGCGGCTGCACGCCGGGCGGGGAGGGGAAGCGGCTCCTGCGGCAGCTGGCGGCGCGGCTGTAGCTCAGCGCTGCGCGCGGTCGGGCGGGCTCATCGCGAGGGCCGGCTGGCCGGCGCCCGGTCGGACCGTCACCGTGCACGTCATCCCGGCCGCGAGCGCGGCCACCTCCGCGGCCGGGTCGAGCGCGATGCGCACCGGGATGCGCTGGGCGAGCCGGACCCAGTGGAAGGTCGGGTTCACGTTGGAGAGGAGCCCCTCCACCTCCGGCTCGCCGATGGCGCGGGCGATGCTGGCCACGCGCCCGCGGAGGCGCTGGCCGCCGCTCATCAGCCGGACGTCCACCGGCGCGCCCACCTGCACGCCCGCGAGCTTGGTCTCCTCGAAGTAGCCCTCCACCCGGAACGACCGCGCGTCCACCACCGCCAGCATGGGGTGGCCGGCCACGGCGTAGCTGCCGGGGTGGACGCCGAGGTTGGTCACGTAACCGTCGGCCGGCGCGCGGACGCGGGTGCGCTCGAGGTCGAGCTCGGCGGACGCCAGCGCCGCCTCCGCCTGCTGCTCGCGCGCCTCCGCGGCATCCGCGGCCGCCCGCGCCGCTTGCCGGTTCTCGCTCGAGACCACGGTGCCGTCGAGCGAGGCGCGCCGGCTCGACTCGGCCCGTCGCAGCTCCCGGTCGGTCCGGGCCCCGGCGAGCGAGGCGCGGGCCTGCTTCACGGCGAGCCGGTACCGGGCCGCGTCGATGGTGAACAGCACGTCGCCTCGCCGGACCCGCTGGTTGTCCGCGACGGGGACCTCCACCACCTGTCCGCCGACGTCCGGCGCGACCTGGATCACGTCGGCCCGGACGCGGGCGTCTCGCGTCCACGGTGCGTACATGTAGCGGACCCAGAGGGCGTGGCCGGCGAGCGAGGCGACGGCCAGCACGGCGAGGGTGAGGGCGGGGCGGAGCAGGGTCTTCCACATGGCGCGAGGGTCCGGGGATCAGCGGTAGATGGCGAGGCCCAGCAGGCCGAAGAGCGCGGTCAGCAGGGAGACCCGGAAGAGCCCCGGGTGCCAGACGAAGCGGTAGAGCCCGGCGCGGGCCAGCGCGCGGTCGAGGAGCCAGAAGGCGACGGCGGCGACGTGGAACGCGACGAGGAGGGTGGGGAGGAGCAGCCCGAAGAGCTCGATCTCACGCGGCATGGCTCACCTCCGGCGCGAGCCGGGCGCTCGCCCCCTCGACGAGGGCCGCGGCGTGCTCGGCCACCGCGAGCTGCAGGAGCCAGAGGCTGGTGCGGAGCGACACCAGGGCGGCCCGCGGTCCGCTCACGGCCGCGGCGTCCACGCGCTCCCGGAGCCGCAGGAGGACGCCGAGCGCGCGCCCGGCCTCGTCCGGGTCCCTCGACTCGAGCGCTCCCGCGGCGCGATCCAGCGCGGTGTCGATCTGCCCCGCCCAGCCGCGGAGCGCCGCCCGCGCCCGCTGACCGCGCAGGGCGATCACCGCGTGCCCGGCCTCGAGCACCGTCATCCCGCGGAGGACGCGCCGCTCGCGCTCCGCGGCGCCGGCGCCCGGCAGCTCCGCGAGCTGGAGCGTGAGGTCGCGCACCCCTGCCTCGAACCGGTGGCGCAGGTGCGAGCGCCGCGAGCCGAGCGCGGCGCGGACCTCGCGGGTGAGCGCCCGCTCCAGGCGCGCGGCCCGCCAGCGGCTGTCGGTGGGCAGGATCACCGCGAAGCTCACCAGCACCGCGACCATCCCGACCATGTTGGCGAGGATGCTGTTGACGATGGCCTCGACGTCGTACTGCGTCACGCCGGTGATCCGGATCGCGACGAAGATCATGGCCTGGTAGGGGAAGCCCAGCGGGGCCGTGGAGGGGCGCGAGGTCAGGTACCCGCCCAGGAGGAGGAACGGGGCGAGCCCCGCGGCGAGGAGCGGGAAGCCCTGCATCCTGGGGAGCACGAAGGTGGAGCAGACGAGGGCGGCCGCCAGGCCGAGGGCGTAGCCGGCCAGCTCCCGCCCCGCGGCGCGCAGCGGCATGGGCGCCCCGGCGAAGATGGCACAGCCCACCGCGGCGGCCACCGCGGCGTAGTTGCCGTCCGGCCACCCGGTGAGGATCCAGAGCGCGCAGACGGCGAGGAAGGTCACGGCAGCCCGGATCCCCGCGGCGGCCGCGCTGAGCGGATCCTGCCGGCGCCGGATCGGCCGGCTCGGCAGGGGGGGCCGGCCGGCGCGGGGCGCCTCGAGCTCGGCGTCGTGGCGGGCGAGCTCGCGCGCGTCGCGCAGGAGCTGCCGCAGCAGCGCGAGCACGCTGTCGAGCTCGAGGCGGTCCTCGGGCGAGGCGCCGGGGCCGAGCCGCGCGCGCGCCTCGTCCGCCGACGTCCCCCAGCGCCGCGCCAGGCCGGCGAGCCGCTCCGCGGCCGTGGCGGCCTCCCCCGCGGCCTCGGGCAGGCGCGCCGCGGAGCCGCGCAGCGCCGAGAGGAGCTGGTCGCCCAGCGGCTCCGCCGCCGCGAGGACGTCGCGGAGCCCGCGCGCGGCCAGATCCGCGCGCACCTGCTCGACCGCGCGGGCCGTGGTGGAGGCGATCATGAAGTAGCTGATGAACCCCTCGAGCCGCCGGGTGGCGGAGGGATCGGGGTCCTCGAAGGCGTGCCAGACCCTGACCGTCTCGAGGCGCATCGCGTCGCGCACGAAGTGCTGCTCGGCGACCTCGGCCTCGGAGCGCCGCCAGACGCCGGTGAGGCACGCCGAGGCGTACGCGCCGAAGTCCCGCACGGCGGCGCGCACGGCCTGGAGGATCTCCTCGCGGGAACGGCCCGGGAACGCCACCGCGTTCGCCACGCCACCGCAGATCACCCCCAGGGAGACGGTCGTCAGCCGGTCGATGACGATGTCGAAGGTCTGGTCGGGCTGCGCGTAGGTCGCGAACGCCACGAGGCACGCCGTGTACCCGGAGAGCGCCCACCCGTACGCTTGCGAGCCGCGAAACCAGGCGGAGCCCGCGACGCAGGTGCCCGTCCAGATCGCCAGCCCGAGGATGACGAGATCCCGCTGCTGGGGGAAGAGGACCATCAGGAGCAGCGCGACGCCGGCGCCCACCAGGGTCCCGAGCAGCCGGTAGAGGCTCTTCTCGAGGGAGAGGCTGGCCCGGGGGTTGGAGACGATGAGGGCGGTGAGCGCCGCCGAGGAGGGCGAGGCGAGATCGAGCCGCAGCGCGATCCAGAGCGCGAGGAGGCACGCCGCGAGGACGCGCAGCGCGTAGCCCCAGCACCGCGCCTCCTCGCCCGCGAACTCCGCCCACGCCCGGATCGCGGACGAGCGGAGGCCCGCGGTCCAGCTCGGTCGGGCCGGCAATCAGGGCTCCTCGAGCTGGGCGTGCTGCCGGCGGAGGAGGTCGAGGAGCTTGCGCCGATCGCCGGCGCTCATCCCGTCGAAGCGGCGCCGCCAGACGGCCCACATCCGCGGCTGGAGCTCGGCGAGGAGGCGCTTGCCGGCGGCGGTCAGGTTGAGCTGGACGCGGCGGCGGTCGCCCGCGTCGCGGCGCCGCGTCATCCATCCGCGAGCCACCAGCTCGTCGCAGAGGTGGGTCACGTTGGTGGGGCGCTCGCCGGTCGCGCCGGCGATGTCGCCCGGCGCGAGCCCGCCGGCGCCGCTCGCGAGCCCCATGGCCAGGGCCTGGTACATGGGGTAGGTCAGGCCGTGCGGCTTCAGCACCGCGGCGCCGGCCTCGACCATGCGGCGCTCCACCAGCGCCGCGACCCGGGCGAGCAGGGCCAGCTCGTGGGGGTAGCCGGGGACGAGGACGGCCATCTGGCCGAGGTGCTCCTCGAGGAGCTCCAGCGCGGGGCGGTGGCTCACGGGTATGGCCTCTCATCGACGCCGCCGCCGAGCGCCTGGTTCAGGGCGGCCTGCGCGGCGAGCTGTGCGAAGTGGATGCGGGAGACGTCGTCGCGCTGGGTCCGGAGCGCGACCTCGGTCTGGAGGGTGTCGAGGTACTCGCCGATCCCCGCCCGGTAACCTTCGAGCGCCAGCGCGTGGGCCCGCTCCGCCGCCGCGACCGCCACCTGGCGCTCCGCCTGCTCGCGCCGGAGCGACTGGAGGGCCGCGACCTGGTCGGCGACGTCCCTCAGCGCGTCGACGACGGTGGCGTCGTACTCGCTCACCGCGGCGTCGTACTCGGCGCCGCGCCCCTCGAGGCCGGCGCGCAGCCGTCCCCCGTCGAAGAGGGGCAGGGTGACCGCCGGGCCGACGCCCGCCTCGACCGCGTCGGAGGAGAGGAGCTTGCCGAACCCGAAGGAGAGCAGGCCGGCGAACGCGGCGAGGTTCACGTTGGGGTAGAAGGCGGCCCGCGCCACGTCCACGCCTCGCGCGGCGCGCTCCACGCGCCAGCGGCCGGCGAGGACGTCGGGGCGGCGCCCCACCAGCTCCGCTGGCAGCCGGCTCGGCACCGCGCCGGCGCCGTCGAGCCGCAGGGCAGGGCGGTGGAGCGCGTCTCCCGCGCCCGGGCCCGCTCCCGCGAGCGCGGCGAGCTCGTGCCTCAGCGCGACGCTCCGGGCCTCGAGCCGCTCGAGCTCCGCGCGCGCGGTCGCGATCTCGGTCTCGGACTGGCGGACGGCGAGCTCGGTCCCGAGCCCGGCCGCGAGGCGCCGGCGGGCCACCTCGCGCGTGCGCTGGTGGTCCGCGAGCACCGCCCGGGCCGAGTCCTGCAGCTCCAGCTGGAGCGCCAGGTCGGCGTAGGCGCGCACCACGGCGCCCACCAGGGCGAGCCGGGCGGCCCTGGCCTCGTAGGCGGCGGCCTGCACGCCGTCGAGGGCTCCCGCGAGCTCGTTGCGGTGGCGGCCCCAGAGATCGAGCTCGTAGGAGAGGCCGGCGCCGAGCGAGTCGTTCCACTGCCAGGAGCCGCCCACCGGCGGGGGCCGCCCGGCGGCTGCGGAGAAGCGGGTCCGGGTGGCGGCGCCGGAGAGCTGCGCCGAGGGCAGGCCGCCGGCGCGAGCCGCGCCCGCGAGCGCCTCGGCCTGCCGGATGCGGGCCTCCGCCACCGCGAGCCGCGGGCTCCGGGCGATGGCCCGGGCGACGAGGGCGTCGAGCTGGGGGTCGCCGAAGCCCTTCCACCAGTCCGAGTCGGGCCAGCGGCCGGAGAGCTCGGCGTCGGCGATCTCGCGGCCGGGGGAGAGCGACGCGGGATCGGTGACGGGCGTCGAGGGCCGGACGGCCCCCGGGGCGGCGCAGCCCCAGCCGGCCCCGAGGGCGACGGCGAGGGCGGCGGCCCGGAAAAAGATGAAAAAGCGATAATCCAAAGTTGGAGTTCTCCGGCGACGCGAAGATAGTCCGCAGGGCCGGGAAGTTCAAGGGTGGGGTCGGCCGCGCTCAGCTGCGGGTGACCTTGCGGACGCCCCGGAGCTCGAGCAGCGCCGCCGCGCGGTCGCGCAGGTCGCCCTGGAGCACGAGCGCGCTCCCCTCCACGGCGCCGCCGCAGCCGAGCGAGCGCTTCAGCTCCGTGAGCCACCGCTCGAGCTCGGCGGCGGGGAGCTCCAGCTTCTCGACCACGGTGACCTCCTTGCCGCCGCGCCCCTTGCGCTCGAGCCGGACGACGGCGCGGGCCGGGGCCGGCCTCGCCGCGGGCGCGGGGGCCGGCGCCGCGGGCTCCGGCGGGGCTTCGGGGAGCGGACCGAGCTTGTCGCGCAGCGAGGCGAACGGGTTGTGGAACGGCGGCGGGGGGGCGTCGGGCTTGTCGCGCTTGGCCATCAGCGGCTCCGGGGCGGGGCGGGCTTGGGGGCGCGGCGCCGCGGCCGCTTCGCCGCGCGCCTCGGTCGTCGGGGAGGCGTGGTCCGGGAGCGACCGGCGGCGCCCGGCACCGGCCGCTCCGCGAGCCGCGCCGCCGCCTCGGCCCAGAGGCCGGTGAGGCGCGCCTCGAGCGCGAGCCCCTCGGCCCGGTCGGGCCCGTCGGCGACGAGCCGCTCGGAGAGCTCGCGCGCCGCCTCGCAGAGCGCGAGGTCGTCGCAGAGGCGGGCGGCCTCGCCGTCGTCGAGGCCGGAGGCGGCGAGGAAGGCGGCGCGGTCGCGGGGGCGGACGCCGACGGCGTCGAGCCAGGCGCGCTCGGCGCGGGCGCGCGCCTCCGGCGTGGCCCGCAGCCCCGCGGCGCGCGCCAGCGCCGCGAGCAGGGCGCGCTCGACCCCGCGCGCCGCGAGCGCCGCGGCGTCGGGGTGCGCCTCGAGCGCCGCCAGCACCGCGCCCGAGGAGAGGGGCGCCTCGCCGCCCCAGGGCAGGGTGGCGCCCTCGCGGAGCCGCCGGCGGCGCACCAGCGAGGAGACGGGGCGCGGCGCGCGCGCCAGCGCCGGCCCGGGCTCTTGCGAGGAACCGCGGCCGGTGCTCGGCGCCGGGCCCACCTCTCGGGCCCCGCGGCCACCCCGGGCGCTCCCTCTCCCGCGCAGCGGGGGAGGGCCGGGGAGGGGGCGCTGCTCGCGCAGGTACGCCGCCGCGGCGAGGATCGTCTCCCGCGCGTCCCGCGCCTTGAGGTCCTCGATCCCGTTCGCCGCCCAAGCGTCCCACCGGCGGGCCGCGGCGGGCCGCCACCTCGGCCGGGCCCGCGAGAGCACCGCCCCCCAGGTGCGCTCCTGGTAGAAGATCGCGGTCGCCTCCTCCACGAGGAGCGCCGCCTCCCGGCGCGAGAGCACGCCCGCCGCCCGCGCCAGCCCGGCCGCGTGGCGGACGTTCACGAGCGGCAGCGAGAAGGCGCGGAAGCCGTGCTCCGGCCCGGCGTGGATGAGGGCCACCTCCGCGTCGTCCCGCACGACGCCGTCGCGGTACCAGCCGAACACCGTCCCGACGCCGACCATCCCCTCGCGAGAGAGCTCCGCCGCGCGGAGCGCCCCCATGCTCGCCCCGCCGAACACCGCCACCCCGGCGTCGAGCGCGGCCAGTACCTCGTGGTGCCAGACCGAGGGCACGCTCTCGAAGACGCCGTCCACGAGCGCCACCGCCCGCGGGCGGAGGGCGAGCGCGCGCCAGAGGTCGCCCTGGCGCGCCGGCGGCAGCACGCGGCAGGGGGCGAGCCGCCGCGCCTCGGCGGCCGGGAGGGAGGGCCCCAGGAACACGACCAGATCGTTCACAGCAGCTCCGAGAGCAGGAGGCCCGGCGCGAGCACCTTCACGACGTGGATCCCGAGCGCGGGGGGCGCGAGCTCCACCGCGGCCGGCGGGCGCCCCGCGGCGGCGAGCAGCGCGGTGACCCGGCGCACCCCGTCGCCCGCCCCGGCGGCGCGGAGCTCGGGCAGGTCCCGCGCGCTCGCCTCGCCGGGGCCGCGGCAGGCCCGCGCCACCGCCCGGGCGTCGTCGTCGCCCCGGTGCGACACGTCCTCGCGGGCGCCGTGGATGTCGGTCAGGCGCGACTGCGCGGCCTCGAGCAGCGCCGCGAGGAGCGCGCCGTCGCGGTCGAGGGCGCAGCCGTAGCCGGCGGTGAGCGCCACCGGCCCGGCCTCGCGGTCGAGGAGCAGCGCGCCGGCGACCGGGAGCGCGAGGTCGGCCGCGAGGGCGAAGAGGTGCACCGAGAACCCGCGCGCCTCGAGCTGGGCGGCGCGCCGCGCGGTCCGCGGGGCGGCGCCCGCGAGCGTGCGCGGGTCGATGCGGCGGGCCGAGAGCGCGCGCGGCGTGAACCCCTCGGGCAGCGCCCGCGCCAGCTGGTCCCGCTCCACCGCCTCGCAGAGCGCGTGCAGCAGGGCGGCGTCGCGCGAGGGGTGGGCCCCCATCCCGTTCGAGGTCCAGCGCGCGGTGGCGGGACCGAGGCCGGGCGCGCCGGGCGGCGGGCAGTGGACCGCGCTCGCCGGGACGAGCACCTCCGCCGGGCCCCGGCCCGGGGCGAGCCGGCGCGCCCGCCGCCAGGCCACCCGCAGGCCGTCCGCGTCGGGGCCGAAGACGAGCTCGCCCGGCTCGACCCGCTCGCTCGCCCAGAGCTCCGCCGCCTCCAGCACCGCGCCGCGCGCCGCCTCGGCGAAGGTCTCGCCCTTCCCGTTCGAGACCTGCAGGACGTGCCCGCCGGGGCGGACCGCGCAGGCCACCTCCACCCCGCTCCGATCGAGCCCCGTGACCCGCGCCACGCGCGAGACGCCGATGGCGCGGGCGAGCCCCCGCCAGTCCTCCCCGACCCCGCTCCGCACCTCGGCCGCGCGCGCCATCGCCCGTTTATATCCTCCCCCTGGCCGGCCCGGCGGTCGTACACTCCGCCCCGTCCAACGGAACCACCCCCAGGAGGCGCGGATGTCGTCACCGAAGCTGCAGCAGGCCCTCGATCACCACCGGAAGAACGCCCCCGAGTACCTCGAGGACCTGAAGGCGCTGGTGCGCGTCCCCAGCGTCTCCTTCGCCGGGTTCCCCGCCGAGGAGGTGAGGCGGAGCGCCGCCGCGGTGAAGGCGCTCCTCGAGCGGCGCGGCCTCGACAAGGTGGAGATCCTGGAGGTCGAGGGGGCCCACCCCTACGTCTACGCCGAGCGGATCCGAGACCCGAAGGCGCCGACGCTGCTCCTCTACGCGCACCACGACGTCCAGCCGGCCGGCGACGAGGAGGCCTGGAGCTCCAGGCCCTTCGAGCCGGAGGAGCGGAACGGCCGGCTCTTCGGCCGCGGCGCCGCCGACGACAAGGCCGGCATCCTGGTCCACGCCGGCGCCATCGACGCCTGGGTGCGCGGCGCGGGCGAGCTCCCCATCAACGTGCGGGTGGTGATCGAGGGCGAGGAGGAGACCGGCTCCGACCACCTGCCGAGGTTCCTCGAGAAGTACCGCGACCGGCTCCAGGCCGACGCCATGGTGCTCACCGACACCGGCAACTTCGACACCGGGGTCCCCTCGGTGACGGTGGCGCTGCGCGGGATCGTGGCGGCGAGCGTCGAGGTGCGGGCGCTCAAGCAGAGCGTCCACTCCGGCATGTGGGGCGGCCCGGTGCCCGACCCGGCGATGGCGCTCGCGAAGATGCTCGCCGCGCTCGTGAACCCCGACGGCTCCATCGCCATCCCGGGGATCTACGACCAGGTGCGGCCGCTCTCGCCGGAGGCGAAGGAGAGCATCGGCAAGCTCCCCACCACCGAGCAGCAGTTCCGCGAGCAGGCCGGGATGCTCCCGGGCGTGGAGGTGCTGGGCGGCCGCCACCCCTGGGAGACCAACTGGTGGCAGCCGTCGCTCACCGTGAACGCGATGCAGGCCTCCTCGCGCAAGGACGCCCGCAACATCATCAACGACGCGGCCTGGGCCCGGGTCTCGGTGCGGCTCGTCCCCGACATGGATCCCGCCGAGGTGGGGCGCGCGCTCACCGAGGCCCTGAAGCGGGCGGCGCCCTGGGGCGTCGAGGTGAAGGTGGAGATCGACTCCGGCGGGGCCCCCTGGACCACCGACGTCTCGCACCCGGCCTTCCAGGCGGCCTTCCGCTCCCTCGCGGCCGGCTACGGCCGGGAGCCGCTCGCCATCGGGTGCGGCGGGTCGATCGGGTTCGTGGAGCCGTTCGGGAAGGCGCTCGGCGGCGTGCCGGCGCTCCTCATCGGCGTCGAGGATCCCTACTCGAACGCCCACTCGGAGAACGAGAGCCTCTCCATCTCCGACCTCGAGAAGGCGACGCGCAGCGCCATCCACCTCTACGGCGAGCTGGCGGCGGCGCTGCCGCGCAAGGGTTAGGCGGGGCGGCACCGCCCGGCGGATTAGAATCAGGGGTCCGGCTGTTTCGGCCGGACCACCGGGCCGCGCCGTGCGGCCGGGACGCAGACGACCTTCCGAGGAGCCTGGATGCCGCCGCCCCCCAAGTCCACCGCCGGCCGCAGCGAGGAGGCCCGCGCGCTGGCGCGCGCGCGCGAGCTGCCCAACTCGCGGACCGCCACCGACGTGGACTCGCTCCGGCGCGCCTTCGCCGACCACCTGCAGTACTCGCAGGCGAAGGACGAGCACACCGCCACCGCGCTCGATCGCTACTTCGCGGTCGCCTACGCCGTCCGCGACCGGATGATGCGCCGCTGGGTCCAGACCCAGCAGACGTACTACCGGAGCGACACCAAGCGCGTGTACTACCTCTCGCTCGAGTTCCTCATGGGGAAGGCGCTCGAGAACAACCTCATCAACCTCGGCCTGCGGGACTCGATGCGCGACGCGCTCGCGAGCCTGGGGCTCGAGCTCGACGACCTCCTCGCCCAGGAGCCCGACGCCGGGCTCGGCAACGGCGGCCTGGGGCGGCTCGCGGCCTGCTTCCTCGACTCGCTCGCCACCCTGCAGTACCCGGCCTACGGCTACGGCATCCGCTACGAGTTCGGCATCTTCGACCAGGAGCTGCGCAACGGCTGGCAGGTCGAGCGGCCGGAGGAGTGGCTGCGCTTCGGCAACGCCTGGGAGATCCCGCGCCCCGAGTACGAGGTCCCGGTCCACTTCTTCGGGCGGACCGAGCACTTCGTGGACGAGCACGGCAAGCACCGGGTGCGCTGGGTGGACACGCGCAAGGTGCTCGGGATGCCCTACGACACGCCGGTCGCGGGCTACCACAACCACACCGTCAACACGCTGCGGCTCTGGCGGGCGCGGGCCTCCGAGGAGTTCGACCTCTCCGACTTCAACCGGGGCGACTACATCGCGGCGGTGGAGGAGAAGAACCTCTCCGAGACCATCTCCAAGGTCCTCTACCCGAACGACCTCACGGTGATGGGCAAGGAGCTGCGGCTCCAGCAGCAGTACTTCTTCGTCGCCTGCTCGATCCACGACATCCTCAACCGGCACCTCAAGACCCACGAGAGCTTCGACGGGTTCGCCGACAAGGTCGCCATCCAGCTCAACGACACGCACCCGGCCATCGCGGTGGCGGAACTGATGCGGGTGTTCGTGGACCAGTACGACCTCGAGTGGGAGAAGGCCTGGGAGATCTGCCGGTCGGTCTTCGGCTACACCAACCACACGCTGCTGCCGGAGGCGCTGGAGCGCTGGCAGGTGGAGCTCTTCGGCCGCGTGCTGCCGCGCCACCTCGAGATCGTCTACGAGATCAACCGGCGCTTCCTCGACGAGGTGCGCGCGAGCGGCAAGGCCGACGAGGGCGCCGTCGCGCGCATGTCGATCATCGAGGAGGGGCCGGGGCGCCAGGTGCGCATGGCCAACCTCGCGGTCATCGGCTCCCGCTCGGTGAACGGCGTCGCGGCGCTCCACACCGAGCTCCTCAAGACCGAGCTCTTCCACGACTTCCACGCCCTCTGGCCGGAGCGGTTCAACAACAAGACCAACGGGGTGACGCCGCGCCGCTGGCTCCTCGCCGCCAACCCCGAGCTGGCGCGCACCATCACCGAGTGCATCGGCCCGCAGTGGGTGACCGACGCCGACGAGCTGCGCCGGCTCGAGCCGCTCGCCGACGACGCCGACTTCCGGCGGGTCTTCCGGGAGATCAAGCGGCAGAACAAGGAGCGGCTCGCCGCCATCGTCAAGGCCGAGAACGGCATCACGCTCGACCTCGACTCGATCTTCGACGTCCAGGTGAAGCGGCTGCACGAGTACAAGCGGCAGCTGCTCAACGTGCTGCACATCGTCCACCAGTACCTGCGCATCAAGGCCGATCCGGCCTACGCGCCCGTCCCGCGCACCTACGTGTTCGGGGCCAAGGCGGCGCCCGGGTACTTCATGGCGAAGCAGATCATCAAGCTCATCAACTCGGTGGGCGAGGTGGTGAACCACGATCTCGACGTGCGCGGCCGGATCGCGGTGGTGTTCCTCAAGAACTACCGGGTCTCGCTGGCGGAGCGGGTCTTCCCGGCCGCCGACGTCTCGGAGCAGATCTCGACCGCCGGCAAGGAGGCGTCGGGGACCGGCAACATGAAGTTCCAGATGAACGGCGCGCTCACCGTCGGCACGCTCGACGGCGCCAACGTCGAGATCCGCGAGGAGGTGGGGGCGGAGAACTTCTTCCTGTTCGGGCTCACGGTGGAGCAGGTCGCCGAGCTGCGCCGGCGCGGCTACAACCCCTGGGAGTACTACCGGAACGACAGGGACCTGAAGGCGGTCCTCGACGCCCTCTCGTCCGGACGCTTCTCCCCCGGCGAGCCGCGCCTCTTCCAGCCCATCGTGGACTCGCTCCTCAACGGCGGCGATCCGTACCTCTGCCTCGCCGACTTCCGCTCCTACCTCGAGTGCCAGGAGCGCGTGTCCCAGGCGTACCTCGACCCGGAGCGCTGGTCGCGCATGGCCATCCTCAACGTGGCCCGGAGCGGCAAGTTCAGCTCCGACCGGACCATCCGCGAGTACGCCGAGGAGATCTGGGGCGCCACGCCGACCCCGGTCGCCTGAGGCGCTGAGCGCCGGGAGCTCGGCCCCCCGCCACCCCGCGAGCGACCCTGGCCGCCGCGACCGGGGCGGGCCCTCCCGCCGGCGCGGGCGGGGAGCCGGGCGCTCCTTGCCCCTCCCGGAGTTCGGTCGCACCTTGGCGGCGTATGCCCCGGCGCGCCGACCTCGCCTCCCTGGTGGACGCCGTGGCGGGGCCGCTCGTGGTCTACGGCCTGGCGGGGGATCTGGTCGCCCTGAACGCCGGGGCCGAGAAGCTCCTGCAGCTCTCGCCGGAGGAGCGGACGCTGCCGCTCACGGAGCGGCTCGGGCTCATCGACCTCGAGACCGCCGGCGGCCAGCCGCTGCGCATGAGGGACACGCCGCTCTCCCGGGCCCTCCACGGCGAGCGCGCGGAGGAGGTGATCCGGCTGCGGCGCCGCGGGCGCGCGGCCTGGACCTGGGTCTCGGCGAGCGCGGCGCCCCTGCGCGAGCCCGGCGGCGAGCTCGTCGGGGCGGTGCTGAGCCTCACCGACGTGACCGAGCTCCACGACACCCAGGAGGCCCTGCGGCGCGCCGTCCACGAGGCCGACGAGGCGGCGGGCGAGCTCGAGGCGCTGTTCGAGGCGGCCCCCACCGGCCTCGCGTTCTGGGATCGCGACCTCCGGTTCGTCCGCCTCAACCGGAAGCTCGCCGAGATGAACGGGCTCCCGCTCGAGGCCCACCTCGGGAAGACGCCGGCGGAGCTCTTCCGGGGGATCTCCGGGGTCGAGGAGATCATGGCGCGCTGGCGCGGGATCCTCGAGACGGGCGAGCCGGTGCTGGGCGTCGAGGTGCGCGGCGAGACCCACGCCAAGCCCGGGGAGGAGCGGATCTGGCGCGAGGACTTCTTCCCGGTCCGGGTGGATGGGGAGGTGGTGGGGGTCGGCGGGGTGGTCCTCGAGGTCACCGAGCAGGAGCGCGCGCGGGAGGCGCTGGAGCGCATGGCGGCGGCGAGCCGGGAGGAGGCCCGGGTGCGCGAGCGGATCCTGGCGGTGGTCTCCCACGACTTGCGCAACCCGCTCAGCGCCATCCTGCTCGGCGCCCGGCAGCTCGCCAGCGGCTCGATCGCCGGCGCCCCGCGCGTGCAGGCGGCCGGATCGCGGATCGCGCGCGCCGCCGAGCGGATGCGCCGGATGATCGGCGATCTCCTCGACGCCGCCGCCATCCAGGGCGGTCGGCTCTCGGTGAGGCCCCGGCGCGCGGAGCCGGCGCGGCTGCTCGAGGAGGCGCGCGAGGCGTTCCAGCCGGTGGCCGAGGAGCGCTGGCTCTCGCTCGAGGTGCGCGCCGAGGGCGGCCTGCCGGAGGTCTGCTGCGACCACGACCGCGTGCTCCAGGCGCTCTCCAACCTGCTCGGGAACGCGGTGCAGCTCACGCGGGCGGGCGGCCGGCTGACCCTCGCGGCGGCCCGCCGCGACGGCGGCGTGGAGCTCGCGGTCTCCGACACCGGGCCGGGCATCCCGCCCGAGGAGCTCCCCCACCTCTTCCAGCCCTACCGCCGCGGGAAGGACGTCCCCTACCGCGGCACGGGGCTCGGCCTCGCCATCGTCCGCGGCATCGCCGAGGCGCACGGCGGGCGGGTGCGGGTGGAGAGCCGCCTCGGCGAGGGCACCACCTTCAGGCTCTGGCTCCCGGCGTTCGGCCCCGCCTGCGAGCAGGCCGGCGCGTCGCCTTGAGCCCGGGCGCGGCGCGGCGCCGGCGCGCCGCCCCCGGCCAGCCGAAGCGCGCCAGCGCCACGCGCCCGCGCTCGTCGAAGGCGACCCCCTCGCCCTCCAGCAGATCGCGCTGCACCGCCGCGCCCATGGGGTCGAGGAGCGAGACGCCGGCGGTGTCGCCGCTGCGCTTCCCGAGGACGCGCTGCCAGGGGACGTCGTGCTTCGTCCCCTTGAGCGCGGAGAGCGCGTAGCCCACCTGCCGCGCCGCCCGGGGCTGGCCCGCCAGGGCCGCCACCGCGCCGAAGGTGGTCACCCGTCCGCGCGGCACACGGCGGACGATCCGGTAGTAGCGCTCCCACCCCTTCGGCATCGAAGCCTTCGGCATCGCTGGTGTTCTCCCGGATTCACTTTACAACCCCCCACCCGGCATTACGCTAGCGCGCATGAAAACGAACGCTCCGCTGCGCGCCGCCCTGGCTGGCCTGGTCCTGCTCGCCGCCACCGGCTGTGGCTTCCAGTCGATCCCCCAGGGCGAGAACGCCGTGGCCGGGGCCTGGGCCGAGGTGCAGAACCAGTACCAGCGCCGCGCCGACCTCGTGCCGAACCTGGTCGAGACGGTGAAGGGCTACGCCACCCACGAGAAGAGCACGCTCGAGGGGGTGATCGAGGCGCGCGCCAAGGCGACCTCCATCCAGCTCTCCGCGAACGACCTCACCCCGGACAACCTGGCGAAGTTCGAGGCGGCGCAGAACCAGCTCAAGGGGGCGCTGTCCCGCCTGATGGTGGTGGCCGAGCAGTACCCGCAGCTGCGCGCCAACGAGAACTTCCGCGACCTGCAGGTGCAGCTCGAGGGGACCGAGAACCGGATCACCATCGCCCGCCGCCGCTACATCGAGACGGTGCAGGCGTTCAACAACCTCGTGACCGTGCCGCCCACGAGCTTCACCAACGCGATCCTCTACCACAAGCAGCCCAAGGCCCAGTTCACGGCCACCACCGCGGGCGCCGAGCAGGCTCCCAAGGTGAAGTTCTAGTGCCGCAGGGCGCCCCGGCTCGCCCCTCCCCGGCCCTCCCCGCCCGGCGGGGAGGGAGCGCCGAGAGGAGTCCCGCTCCCGCGAAGCGGGGGAGGGCGAGGGAGGGGGCCTGGCGCGCCGCGCTGCTCGCGATCCTGCTCGCCGCGGCGCCCGCGGCCCGGGCCGAGCTGGCCGTCCCGCCCCTCACCGGGCCGGTGGTGGACGCGGCCGGCCTCCTCGACGCGCGCGGCGCCCGCCGGCTCGACGCCCTCTGCCGCGCGGCGCGCGAGGGGGAGGGCGGGCAGGGCGTGCAGCTCCAGTACCTCCTCGTCCGCACGCTCGACGGCGAGCCCATCGAGAGCTTCTCGATGCGGGTCGCCGAGCGCTGGAAGATCGGCACCAAGGGGCGCGACAACGGCGTGCTGGTCGTGATCGCCGTCGCCGACCGGCGCATCCGCATCGAGGTCGGCGGCGGCCTCGAGGGCGGGCTCACCGACGCGCAGTCGGGCCGGATCATCCGGCAGACGATCGCGCCGGCCTTCCGCGAGGGGCGCTACGCCGAGGGGCTCTTCGTCGCCGGCGAGCAGATCCTCTCCGCGCTCGGCGCGCTGCCCTCGTCGCTCCGCACGGCGCCGCACGAGGACCGCCCGGCGCACGAGCTCCCCTCCGGCCTCCTCGGCCTCCTGCTCGGCCTGCTCTTCTCGTTCGGCGCGCCGGCCATCTTCATCCTGCTGGTCTTCCTGTTCGTCGTCTCCCGCATCTTCGGCGGCCTCGGTCCGCGCCGGCGCGGGCCGTGGGGCGGCGGCCCCTGGATCGGCGGCGGCGGGTGGGGCGGCGGCGGCGGCTTCGGCGGCGGCTCGAGCGGGGGCGGCTGGAGCGGCGGCGGCGGCGGGTTCTCCGGCGGCGGCGCCTCGGGCAGCTGGTGAGGGGGCTGGCATGAACGTCGAACGGTTCTTCGGCCCGGAGGCGCGGGCCAGCGTGGAGCAGGCGGTGCAGGCGGCGGAGGCGCGCAGCCTCGGGCAGATCGTCCCGGTGGTGGTGAGGCGCTCGGCGCGCTACCACGAGACGCGGCTCGAGGGCGCGCTCCTCGCCGCCGCGGCCGTGACCGCGGTGGTGCTGCTGCTGCGGCTCCCCATCACGCTGCGCGAGCTCGCGCTCGCGCAGGCGCTCTGCGCCGCCCTCGGGGCGGCCGCGGCCCGCCTCGCGCCGGTGGAGCGGTTCCTCGCGGGCAGCGCGGCCCTCGAGGCGGCCACCCGCGCCCGGGCGCTGCGCGCCTTCCACGAGCACGGGCTGCACCGGACGTCGCGCGGCACGGGCGTGCTCGTCTTCGCCTCGCTGCTGGAGCGGCGGGCCGTGATCCTGGGCGACCACGGGATCCACGAGAAGATGAAGGACGGCGACTGGCAGCGCGCGCTCGACGCGCTCGTCGCGGGCGTGCGGCGGGACGATCCGGCCGGCGGCTTCCGGGCCGCCATCGACCTCTGCGGCGAGCGGCTCGCGCAGCACTTCCCGCGCGAGGGTGCGGCGCCCGACAACGAGCTCCCGGACGCGCTCCGGGAGGACGAGTAGGGCCGCCGCGCCGGCCAGGCCCCACGCGAGCCGCGAAATAGGCCGCGTGGCCGCTCCGTAGGGCAGGGCGAACGGAGGAAGTCATGAAGGCCCTCGCCATTCTCGCCCTGTCGATCGGACTCGAGGTCGGTTTCCTGCTCCACGTCGCGGTGCCCGCCCAGGCCGCCGAGCCGCAGCCCGCGCCGTGCGTCGCCGCGAGCGCGCCGGCCGCCGCGCCGGCCCCGCAGGCTTCCTAGCGCCGCGGGTCGCACCCCCTCCCCCTCCCTCTCCCTCCCCCGCTCCGCGGGAGAGGGGAAGAGGAGCCCGAGGGCGGCAGCTCGCAGGAACCCTGGGGCGCAACTTCCGCAGCATCCCCGCTGCACTCCCTCCCCCGCTCCGCGGGAGAGGGAAGAGGGGCCCCCGGGCGGCAGCTCGCAGGGACCCCCGGGCAGGGGAGCGGGCCTCTCGCTGCGCTCCCTCCCCGCTCGGGCGAGGAGGGAAGGGGAGGGGCGGGGCGGCCAGGCGGCCCGCGCGGCTAGCTGGCCCCGCCCGGTCGCCGGAAGCTGCACTCCCGGCAGATGGGGTGGTCCCGGTAGCTCGCCCGCAAGGTCGCGAGCGCCGCGCCTCGCCAGAGCTCCCCCACCGTACTCGTCGAGACGTCGCCGAACCGGCCGAGCGCGCCCTCGGCGGCGGCCGGATGCGGACAGGGGGCGAAGGCGCCGTCGGCGAGCACCCAGGCCTCTCGCCCGAGGAACGGGCACGGGCCGGGCTCGGGCGCCGGCGCCCCCGCCGCCGGCCACTCGACCGCGTTCTCGAGGAGGACGCGCCCGCCGCCCGGGAGCTCCGCCTCGGCCGCGGCCGCGCGGCAGCGCCGGACCGCCTCGTTCCAGCGCGCCCGCCCCGCCTCGTCGCGCGACAGCGCCCGCGCGGAGAGCCCGGGCAGCCTCGGCTGGAGGTGGTTCAGCTTCACCCGCTCCACCCCGAGCCGCGCCGCGAGCCGGACGATCTCCGGCAGCTCCGCGACGTTCTCCTCCTGCGCGGTGACCTGGAAGCTCACGCGGCAGCGGCTCCCTCCGGCCGCGGCCACCGCGTCCCGCACCTCCAGGAACTCGCGCACCGCCGCCACCGCCTCCTCGAACCGCAGCCCTGCCATGAGCCGCTCGGCGGTCGCGGCGGTCGCCCCGTTCCAGGAGAGCTTGAGGTCGCGGGTGACCGGGGCGAGGAGCGCCGCCCAGCCGCGCGCGCCGCGCCCGGGGAAGGTCCCGTTGGTGGTGACGTTGAGCCGCGGCCCCGCGGCCGCGCAGGCCGAGGCGAGCGCCGCGAGGCCGCTCCAGAGCAGCGGCTCGCCCATGGTGGAGGGGATGACCTCGCGCAGCGGGGAGCCGGCCCGCTCCGCCAGCACCGCGAGCACCAGCCCGGCGTCCAGGCGGCGCGGCGGGCGTCGCGGCCCCGGGCCGAGCGGCGAGTGGCCGGGGCACATGTCGCAGGCCAGGTTGCAGTCGTCCGGGCTGGTGACGAAGGTCATCCGCCAGGGCCCGCCCTCCTCGACTCCGTCCACGCGCATCGGGAGCGGCATCATCCGGCGCGTCCCCGGAATTGACAACCCCTCCGCGATAACGGACATATGGGGCATGGCGAACGTGAAGCCGGGAGCGAAGGCGAAGGTCAAGGCGAAGCCGGCGGCCGAGCGGCCGGCCGGCCGCGAGCCGCAGCACGCCGAGGCCATCGGCGCGAACCTCACGCAGGTGGTGGGCGAGAACCTGCGGCGGCTGCGGACCGAGCGCGACCTCTCCCTCGAGAAGCTGTCTCGCCTCTGCGGCGTCTCCCGCGCCATGCTCGGGCAGATCGAGCTCGGCCAGAGCGCGCCCACCATCAACGTGCTCTGGAAGATCTCGACCGCCCTCGAGGTGCCCTTCTCGGCGCTGCTCGGCTCGCGGGCGGCGGGCGGGGTGCACATCCTCCGCGCCGACCACGCCAAGGTGCTCGCGAGCCACGACGGCAGCTTCAGCTCGCGCGCGCTCTTCCCCTTCGACGAGCCGCGCCGGGTCGAGTTCTACGAGCTCAAGCTCGGGCCGCACGGCACCGAGAACGCCGACGCGCACGCCCCAGGGACCATGGAGAACCTCGTGGTCTCGAAGGGGTCGATGGAGCTCGAGATCGACGGCTCGCGCCAGCTCCTCGGCCCCGGCGACGCCATCGTCTTCGAGGCCGACCGGCCGCACTCCTACCGGAACCCGGGGGAGGACGAGGCGGTGATGTACCTCGTCATGACCTACGCCGAGACGGTCGGCTAGGGCGCTCTCCCGCTTCCAGGGGGCCGCGCCCCCGCGGGCGGGCGTCGTCGTGCTCCACCGCCGGGCTGGCGCCGCGCGCCGACGGCGGGCCGCGCCCGGGCAGGAGGCCGCGGCTGCCTGGCTACCGGGCTTCCGCGATGACCTGCCCGTTTCCCGGGCACCCGCCGGCCCCGGCCCCGCGCGCTGCCCTCGCTCCGTGCAGTCCCTTGCCCGCGCTCCGGACAGCGCTCCGTCGGGTACTCGAAAATCTCGTGGGCGCGCGGGGCGCGGGCGGCGGCACGGCTGCTGCAAACCCCTCCTGGCGAAGGCGCTCCCGCCCGCTCCAGCCAGGAGATCCGATGACCCCAGGAAGTTCCGCCGCCCCGCCCGAGGCCAGCCGGACCTCGCGCCCGACGCTCGGCCTCACCGGCCTCACCATCAACGCCATGGCGCTCATCGCCCCGGGCGCCTTCCTCTGGCTCACGTTCCAGATGCAGTCGCTCTACGGCGCCCCGATGGCCGGCTCGGCCATGTGGTTCGGCATCCTGGCCGCGCTGCTGCTCTGCTTCGCCACCGCCATCAGCTACGCCGAGCTCTCCAAGCTCTACCCCGGCGCCGGCTCCTCGTACTTCTTCGCCGAGCAGGCCTTCCTCAACCGCACCAAGGCCTACCGCTTCGCCCGCATCGCCAAGTTCATCACCGGCTGGGCGAGCCACCTCTACTACTGGGTCTACCCGGGCTGCATGGTCGGCGTGACCGCCATCCTCTCCGGCTACCTCCTGAACCAGTTCTTCCCCAACACCTTCAGCGGCACCTACAACAGCCCGCTGTTCATGATCCTGTTCTGCGTGGTGTTCGCCTTCGGCACCGCCTACGTCGCCTTCCGCGGCGTGTCCGGCACCACCGGCGTGAACTTCGCCATCAACGTCATCCAGATCACCGCGCTGCTGGTGTTCTCGGTGATGGCCATCTCCTACCGCGTCCAGCACCCCGAGGGCTCGAAGGGCTGGCACCTCGTGAACGGCGTCCCGGTGGACTACGTGGTGGCCCAGGAGCCGGTGCTCGAGAACGGCAAGCCCAAGCTCGACGCCGCCGGCGCCCCGGTGCTCCAGAACAAGCTCGACGCCGACGGCACCCCGGTGGCGGAGCTCAAGGACGGCAAGCCGGTCCCGTTCACCCTGAGCTACGCCGCCGACGCCGCCACGGTCATGGAGCCGGTGGACGCCGACCACCCCAAGGACCTCACCCCGCACTTCAAGTTCCACCCCACCGCCGGGTCGGTGCCGGCGCCGCACGGGTTCTCGTACATCATCATCCAGGCCTGCATCGCCATCCTCATCCTGGTGGGCTTCGAGTCGGTGACCTCGATGGGCGAGGAGGCCCGCAACGCCAAGCGCGACATCCCGCGCGCGGTGCTGCTCTCGCTCGGCATCCAGGGGCTCTTCTGCTACGCCATCGAGTACTTCGCGGCCGGCTACTTCCTCAACCAGGGGTACACGCTGGCCGACGCCGCCGGCTCGGGCGCGCCGCTCGGCGACATGATGGTGCTGGTCGGCACCTGGCTCTTCGGCAGCTACACCGCCGGCCGCGCCTTCATGCTGGTGCAGGCGGCCACGGTGTTCCTGGCGCTCATCGGCACCACCCTCTCCTGCCTCTCCACCGGCGCCCGCGTCACCTACGCCATGGGGCGTGACGAGGAGGTCCCGAGCCACTTCGGCCTGCTGCACGGCAAGCGGCTGACCCCGCACCGCGCCATCTGGACCCTGGCCGCGATCTCGGCGGTGATCGGGATCGTCACCGTGTCCTGCTACCTCGGCGGCACCACCCCGGCGCCGCTCGAGGCCAAGTACCAGAACATCTGGTACGCCTTCGGCATCTTCAAGCCGGAGCTCTACGCGAAGCTCCCCAACAGCCTGGTGGTCGTCACCCTGGTGAGCAACTTCGGCACCTTCCTGCTCTACATGCTCACCTGCATCATCGCCATGGTGGCCTTCAAGGAGCACCACGCCTTCAACGGCTTCAAGCACATGTTCGTGCCCATGTTCGGGCTCGTGGCGAACCTGCTCTGCATGCTCTTCTACCTGGTGGGCCCGTTCACGGTGTCGGGCATGAGCGTGAAGGAGCCCTACATCGCCCTCGCGGTCTGCGGCGCCTGGGCGATCTACGGCGGGCTCTACTTCCTGCGCGCCAGCAAGAAGAACTCCAAGCCGGTGTTCGTGGAGCGCGCGGCGGAGCGGCCCGCCGCCAGCGCGTAGCCGCTCGCCCTCGGCCGACGGCCGGCGCGCCCCGGGAGCTCCCCGGGGCCGCCGGCCGCGGCGTTTCCCGGGCGGGAGGCTCAACCCCGCGGGTAGGCGTCGGTGCCCATCTCCAGCGCGTCGAGGCCGGTCAGCTCCACCTCGGCCGGGACGCGGTTCCCCATCACCCGCTCCAGCAGCCGGAAGAAGCCATAGGACGCTGCGAACACGAACCCGGCGTTGACCGCCACCCCGACGCACTGCGCGCCGAGCTGGGACGGCGCTCCGAAGAGGAGCCCCCGGACCGGCCCGGCGACGCCGTTCCAGCCGTCCCCGTAGCTGCCGTCCGCGAAGAGCCCCACCGCCAGCCCGCCCCAGGCGCCGCAGACGCCGTGGACCGCCACCGCGCCCACCGGGTCGTCCACGCGGAGGCGGCGCTCCAGGAACACCACCGCCCGCACCACCAGCCCGCCGGCGACCAGGCCGATGAGCACCGCCGCCGCCGGGCTCACGAAGGCGCAGGCGCCGGTGATCGACACCAGCCCGCCGAGGAGCCCGTTGCAGGCCATCGCCAGGTCGGGGCGCGAGTGCAGGCCCCAGACGTAGAGCAGGGCCGCGACCGCGCCGGCCGAGGACGCGAGCAGCGTGTTCACGGCGATGAGCGCGATGCGCGGGTTCTGCGCCGAGAGCGTCGAGCCGGCGTTGAAGCCGAACCAGCCGAAGGCCAGGATGAGCGAGCCCACCACCGCCATGGGCAGGTTGTGCCCCGGCATGGCGCCCACGGTGCCGTCGGCCCGGAAGCGGCCCAGGCGCGGCCCGAGCACGATCGCGCCGGCGAGCGCGGTCACGCCGCCGGTCATGTGCACCACCGTGGCGCCGGCGAAGTCCACGTGGCCGTGCCCGAGCCCGAGGTTCGCGCCGAGCGCGGCGAGGAAGCCGCCGCCCCACACCCAGTTGCCGTAGAGCGGGTAGAGGAGCGCCGACATGAAGGCGGCGTAGAGCAGGAAGGCCGAGAACTTCCAGCGCTCGGCCATGGCGCCGGTCGGGATGGTGGCGGCGGTGTCCATGAAGACCGCCGAGAACAGGAACATGGCGAGGCTGGCCGGCTCGCTCGCGACGGTGACCAGCGCGAAGCGCGACGCGCCGAACAGGCCCCAGAGGTGGCCGCCCAGCCGCAGCCCGACCTCGTGGCCACCGGTCACCGCCGCCCCCAGCGTGGGCCACTCGTGCACCCCGCCCATCATGAGCCCGTAGCCCACGAGCCAGAACCCGAGCACGCCCACCGGGTAGACCACGAAGTTCATGGCCATGGTGTGGACGGCGTTGCGGGCGCGGGTGAAGCCGGTCTCCACCATGGCGAAGCCGGCCTGCATGAACATCACCAGGAAGGCAGCCAGGAGCACCCAGGCGAGATCGAGGGAGCGGGCCAGCTCGGACATGGGTCACCTCCCGCGCGCAGCGGGCGCGGAGCGATCGGCGGGCGGGGAGTGGCGGGCGCTGAGCCAGACCAGCGCGCCCACGGCGGCCAGCGCGGCGGCGGCCAGCGCGGGCAGCACCACCCGGCGCGACGGCCTCCCGCCCCGCCGGGATCCGAGCCCGGTGGCCGGATCGAGGGGCTGCACCGACTCCGGGTGCTCGAGGTCGTGCAGGAGCAGGGCGGCGCTGGCGTAGCGGTCGCGCGGGTCGCGGGCCACCGCCCGCAGCAGGAGGGCCTCGAGCTTGGGATCGAAGCCGGGCACGTGGTAGCTCGGCGGCCGGGGCTCCTCGTCCACCTTGGCCTTGAGCAGCGCCCGCGGGTTGGCGCTCTCGTAGGGCAGGTGCGCGGTGAGCATCTCGTAGAGGATGGTGCCGACCGCGTAGACGTCGGTGCGCGGATCGCCGCGGCGCCCGCGGATCTGCTCCGGGGCCATGTAGTCCGGCGT
Organism: Anaeromyxobacter paludicola; assembly: GCF_023169965.1. Taxonomy (NCBI): domain Bacteria; kingdom Pseudomonadati; phylum Myxococcota; class Myxococcia; order Myxococcales; family Anaeromyxobacteraceae; genus Anaeromyxobacter; species Anaeromyxobacter paludicola. The sequence goes on from NZ_AP025592.1 coordinate 4,337,947, forward strand.
GCCCATGGCGTTCGAGAGCGCGCCCCAGGTCATGCGCCGCTTCGAGGCGAACACCGCGATGCCGAAGTCGATGAGCTTCACCTGGCCGGCCGGCGTGACGAGCACGTTCTCCGGCTTGAGATCCCGGTGCAGCACCCCCTCGCCGTGGAGGTAGGCGAGGGCGCCGCAGATCTGCCGGGCCAGGTCGAGCGCCTGCGCGGTGGGGAGCGGCTGCCTGCCGAGCATGGCCCGGAGGGAGCGCCCCTCCACGTGCTCCATCACCATGTACATCCGGCTCTTCTCGGGGGTGGGGAGCACCTCGACCACGTTCGGGTGGTGCAGCCGCTGCCCCTCCTCGTCCTCGCGCCGGAAGCGCTCGAAGAAGACCACGTCGCTCTCGTACTGGACGTGGGGGACCTTGAGCACCACCGTCCGGCCGGTGGAGACGTCCACCGCCTTGAAGATCGACGCCATGCCGCTGCGGGCCAGCAGCTCGGTGAGCGCGAAGCCATCGAGCCGCTCGCCGACGGTCGGGTCGCGCATTCAGCGCCCCTCGGGCGGCAGGCGTGGGTGGCACATGCAGCGAGCCTAGTGTGCCCGAGCGCGAGGGCGCAACATTCCGCCACGGAGGGCTGCCCATCATGAACGACTTCGAGCTCGACCACGCCTCCCTCACCGACGTGGGGACGGGCCGCGACCACAACGAGGACGCCTGCGTCAGCTCGGCCGAGGGGGAGGGGCAGGCGGTCGCGGCGGTGGCCGACGGGGTGTCGCAGGCCGCCGGCGGCGAGGTGGCGAGCGAGATGGCGGTGGAGGTGCTGCTGCGGGCCTTCCGCGAGGAGGGGGGCAGCCCCGGCCAGCGGCTCTACCGCGCCTTCCAGCAGGCCAACATCGAGATCTACGATCGGGCGGTGGCGGTGCCGGAGCTGCGCGGCATGACCACCACGCTGACCGCGCTGGTGGTGGACCGCGGCGAGCTCACGGCGGTCCACGCCGGGGACTCGCGCCTGTACCTCGTCCGCGGCGGGCAGGTGGTGCAGCTCACCAAGGACCACACCGTGGCCGCCGAGAAGGTGCGGTACGGCCTCCTCAGCCGGGAGCGGGCCCGGAACCACCCCGACCGCTCGGTGCTGACCCGCAGCGTGGGGCGCGAGCTGATCGTGAGCCGGGACCGGATCACCCAGCGGCTCCAGCAGGGCGACCTGCTCCTCGCCTGCAGCGACGGGCTGCACGGGGTGCTGGAGGACGGCGAGCTGGCGGAGCTCTGCGACGGGAGCGCGGCGGAGGCGTGCCGCCGGCTGCTCGAGACCGCCAACCGGCGCGGCACCCCGGACAACCTCTCCGCCGCCGTGATCCGGCTGGTGGGCCCGGTCCCGGACGACGCCGCCGAGCCCGGGCAGGGCGGCCTCAAGGCCCGGCTGCGCCGCATCTTCGGCGGGGGCTGAGCGGCTCGCCGCGCCGCTCCAGCGCCACCCAGAGCCCGCAGGCCAGGATCAGCGCCGCGCCGGCCCAGGCGGCGAGGTCGAGCCGCTCACCCAGCAGCGCCGCGCCGATGAGCGTGGCCGTGAGCGGCTCGAGGTAGGTGAGGGCGCCCGCCACCTCGGCCGGGATGCGGCGCAGGCCGGCGTAGAAGAGCACGCTGGCGCCGAGCCCGCAGACGAGCCCGCCCGCCAGGACCGGCAGCGCCGGACCGAGCGCGCCCGGCAGCGCGGCGCGGCCGTGGAGCGCCAGCAGGCCGGCGGCGCTGAGCGGCGCGTGGAGCGCGGTGATCGCGGTCGGCCCGTAGCTGCGCCCGGCCCGCTTCGCGCAGAGCACGATGGCGGCGTAGAAGACCGCGCTGCCGGCGCCGAGGAGCGCGGTCGCGAGCGGGAACCCGGCGGCCCCGGGGCGCCAGACGAGGAGCGCCAGGCCGGCGAGGGAGGCCGGGGCGGCGGCGAGCGCCCGGGCCGAGTGGCGCTCCCGGAAGAGCAGCGGCGAGAGGACCGCCACCGCGACGGGCGCGAGGTAGTGGGTGAGCACCGCGACGGCGAGCGGGCCTCGCTGCAGGGCGGCGAAGTAGAGCGCCATGTTCCCCACGTCGGCGAGGGCGAGGCCGGCCAGGGCGAGCGTGGCGCCGCGGTCGCGCAGCGCCTCGCGCCGGAAGGCGAAGGGCGCCGGCAGCGACATCGTCGCGAGCACCAGCAGCGCCACCTGCGCGCCGCCGAGCCCGGAGGGGCGCAGGAAGAGCGCCCAGCAGCCCCAGAGCGTGGCGGCGGCGGCGGTGAGGGCGAGGCCCAGGGGGCGCTGGGAGGGGCGGGACATCGGCTTGACTCGCGCGGCGGCGGGGGCCAGAAGGTGGGAGCATGAAGCTCTACTACGTTCCGAAGACGCGGGCGACGCGGCCGCGCTGGGTGCTCGAGGAGCTCGGCCTCTCCTACGAGCTGGCGCGGCTCGATCCCAAGGCCGGCGAGACCCGGACCCCGGAGCACCTCCGGCGCCACCCGCTCGGCCACGTGCCGGTGCTCGAGGACGGCGGGGTCCGGATCTTCGAGTCGGGCGCGATCTGCCTCTGGCTCGCCGACCGCGATCCGGAGCGGCGGCTGCTCGACGTGCCGGGCACGCCCGGCCGCGCGCAGGCCCTGCAGTGGATCTTCTACGGGGTCACCGAGCTCGAGACGCCGCTCGGGATCGCCGGCGCGGAGCTGCGCAAGGGGGCGGCGGGCGACGCCGCCCTGGTGGCCGCGATGAAGCAGCGGCTCGCGGCCGCGCTCGGCCCGCTCGAGGCCGAGCTCGGGGGGCGGAGCTGGATCGCCGGCGACCGGTTCACGGTGGCCGACGTCGTCCTGGCCTCGCTCCTCGCCTCGGCGCAGCGCAACGGCCTCCTCCCGCCCTCGCCGGCGCTCGAGGCCTACCTCTCGCGCGCGACCAGCCGGCCGGCGGCGAGCCGGGCCCTGGCGGACTGACGGCGCCGGCGGAGCCCGGCCCCGGGCGTTCACCCCGACGGGGGGCGCCCGCCGCGCCCCCGCGCTCTCCCTTTGCGTCCCCCGGGAATCGCTTTTCGGTTACATCATCCCGGCCATGGACCAGACCCAGACCCTCTCCTTCTGGCAGCGCCTCGTCCTCGCGTTCGTCGCCTTCTACTACGCGCTCGCCGACCTCCGCTTCGCGGTCGCGCTGCAGGCGTACCGCGAGCGCCGGCGCGCCCACCCGGGGGAGGCCGGGCCGGTAGGGCTGGAGCCGGCGCCCGTGGCGAAGCCCGTGCCCGCGCCGGAGCCGGTGAAGGCGGCGCCTCCGCCCCCGCCCGCTGCCAAGCCGGTGGAGCCGGTGGCCCCGCCGCGCGCGCCCGAGCCTCCCAAGCCGGTCGAGCCGGTCGAGCCGCCCCGGGCCGTCGAGCCGCCGAAGCCCCCGCCCGCGCCGGCGCGCCCGGACGGCGAGGAGGCGCTCCACCTCCTCACCATCCTGCAGCGCGACGGCCGGCTCGTGGACTTCTGCTCCGAGGACCTGGCCGGCTTCAGCGACGCCGAGATCGGCGCCGCCGCCCGCACCGTCCACGCCGGCTGCAAGAAGGCGATCGACGGCTACTTCAGGCTCGAGCCGATCTACCGCGAGCCGGAGGGGGCGCGGGTCACGGTGGCGCCGGGCTTCGACGCCGCGTCGGTCCGGCTCACCGGCAACGTGGTCGGGACCGCGCCGTTCACCGGCGCCCTGCGCCACCACGGCTGGCGGGCCGTGTCGGTGAAGCTGCCCACGCCCCCCGCCGCCGGCCGCGAGATCGTGGCGCCGGCGGAGGTCGAGCTGTGAGGCAGGCGAGGTACGCGGTCGGCATCGACCTCGGCACGACCAACAGCGCGCTCTCCTTCCTGCCCCTCGACGAGGAGGGGGCGGTTCCGCGGGTCTTCGGCGTGCCCCAGCTCGTCCACCCGGGCGAGGTGCAGCCGCGCCCGCTCCTGCCGTCCTTCCTCTACCGGCCGCACCCGACCGAGCTTCCGCCGGGCGCGCTGGCGCTCCCGTGGGACCCGGAGGCGACGGACGTGGTGGGCGAGCTCGCGCGCAAGCGCGGCGCCGACACGCCGGTGCGGCTCGTCAGCTCCGCCAAGAGCTGGCTCTCGCACCCGGGCATCGACCGCCGCGCGGCGGCCCTGCCGGTGGGGAGCCCGGAGGAGGTGCCGCGCATCTCGCCGCTCGACGCCTCGGCCCGGACGCTCGCGCACCTGCGCGCCGCCTGGGACGCCGAGGTGGCGAAGGGCGACCCGTCGCTCGCGCTCTCCGCCCAGGAGCTCACGCTCACGGTGCCGGCCTCCTTCGACGCCGTCGCCCGCGAGCTCACGGTGGAGGCGGCGCGCGAGGCGGGCCTCGCCGAGCTCACGCTCCTCGAGGAGCCGCAGGCGGCGCTCTACGCCTGGGTGGAGGCGATGGGCGACGCCTGGCGCAAGCAGGTGAAGCCGGGCGACCTCATCCTGGTCTGCGACGTCGGCGGCGGCACCACCGACTTCAGCCTCATCGCCGTGGTGGACCGCGACGGCGCGCTCGGCCTGGAGCGGGTCGCGGTGGGCGACCACATCCTCCTCGGCGGCGACAACATGGACCTCGCGCTCGCCTACGCGCTGCAGCGGAAGCTCGCCGCGCAGGGGCGCCAGCTCGACCGCTGGCAGGTGCAGGCGCTCACCCACGGCGCGCGGCAGGCCAAGGAGGCGCTCTTCGGCGACCCGGCGCTGGCAGGCGCGCCGGTGACGGTGCCGGGCCGCGGCGCGAGCCTGCTCGGCGGCGCGCTCCGCACCGAGCTCACCCGCGCCGAGCTCGAGGCCACCCTGGTGGACGGGTTCTTCCCGCGGGTGCCGGCGAGCGCGAAGCCGGCCGCGCAGCGGCGGACCGCCCTCACCACCCTCGGCCTGCCCTACGCGGCCGACGCCGCGGTGACCCGCCACCTCGCCGACTTCCTCACCCGGCACCGCGAGAGCCTCGGCGAGGCGGCGGTCCCCGGCCTGAAGCTCGCCGGCAAGGCGCTCCTGCACCCGACCGCCGTCCTCTTCAACGGCGGCGTGATGAAGGCGCGCGAGCTCGCCGACCGCGTGGTGGAGGTGGTCTCGGGCTGGGTCGCGGAGGAGGGCGGGGCGGCGCCGCGGGTGCTCCCCGGCGGCGACCTCGACCTGGCGGTCGCGAAGGGGGCGGCCGCCTACGGGCGCGTCCGGCGCGGCAAGGGCATCCGCATCCGCGGCGGCACCGCGCGCGCGTACTACGTCGGGTTCGAGCTCGCCATGCCGGCCGTGCCGGGCATGGCCCCGCCGGTGGAGGCGCTCTGCGTGGCGCCGATGGGCATGGAGGAGGGGACGCGCGCCGACCTCCCGGAGCGCGAGCTCGGGCTGGTGGTCGGCGAGCCGGCCCGGTTCCGCTTCTTCGCCTCTTCCACGCGCCGGCAGGACCAGGTCGGCTCGGTGGTGGAGCGCGAGGCCGAGCTCGAGGAGCTCGGGCCCATCGAGACCACGCTGCCGGCCGGGAGCGGCGCCGCCGGGCAGGTGGTGCCGGTGCGGCTCCGCGCCCACGTCACCGAGATCGGCACGCTCGAGCTCGAGGCGGTGGACCAGGGCGGTCACGCCTGGAAGGTCGAGTTCAACCTGCGCGAGCAGCCGGGGGCGTAGCGGCGAGCACCATGACCTCTCCCAGCCCAGCCCGGTACCTGGTCGGCATCGACCTCGGGACCGTCAACTCCGCGCTCGCCTACGTGGACCTCGCCTCCGAGGGCGACCTCGCCGGCGCCATCCAGGTCTTCCCGGTCCCGCAGCTCGTCGCCGCGGGCGAGACGGCGGAGCTGCGGCTCTTGCCGTCCTCCGCCTACCTGCCGGCGGAGGGCGAGCTGCCGGCGGGCGCCACCCGGCTGCCCTGGGGCGACGAGGCGGTGGTGGTGGGGGCCTTCGCCCGCTCCCAGGGGGCCCGCGTGCCGGGGCGGCTCGTCTCCTCCGCCAAGAGCTGGCTCAGCCACGCGCGGGTGGACCGGACCGCGCCGATCCTGCCGTGGGGCGCGCCGGAGGGCGTGCCGCGCCTCTCGCCGGTGGCGGCCTCGGCGCGCTACCTCGGCCACCTGCGGGCCGCCTGGGACGCCCGCTTCCCGGGGGCGCCGCTCGCCGCGCAGGAGGTGTCGCTCACGGTGCCGGCGTCGTTCGACGAGGTGGCGCGCGAGCTCACGCTGCGCGCCGCCCGCGAGGCGGGGCTGCCGCGGGTGCGCCTCCTCGAGGAGCCGCAGGCGGCCTTCCACGACTTCACGGCGCGGAGCCGCGCCTCGCTCGAGCAGGCGCTCGCGGGCAGCCGCGTCATCCTGGTCTGCGACGTGGGCGGCGGCACCACCGACTTCACCCTCATCCACGCCGCGGTGCGCGACGGCGTCCCGGCGCTGACCCGGCTCGCGGTGGGCGACCACCTCCTGCTCGGGGGCGACAACGTGGACCTCGCGCTCGCGCGCGCGGCGGAGCAGCGGCTGGGCGCCCGGCTCGACGCGGTGCAGTGGGGGCTCCTCGTCCAGGCCTGCCGCGAGGCGAAGGAGAAGCTCCTCGCGCCCGGCGCGCCGGAGCGGACGCGGGTCTCGGTGGTCTCGCGCGGCGCCCGGCTCCTCGGGAGCGCGCTCTCGGCCGAGCTCTCGCGCGAGGAGGTGCGGGCGCTCCTGCTCGACGGCTTCTTCCCGCGGGTCGGCCGCGACGAGCGGCCGCGGTCGCAGCCGCGCGGCGCGGCGCTCCAGGAGCTCGGGCTGCCGTACCAGGCCGACCCCGCCGTCACCCGCCACGCCGCCGCCTTCCTCGCCGAGCACGCCGCCGAGGTGGAGGAGGCGCTCGGCGCGCCGCAGCACGGGCTGGCGCGCCCCGACGCGCTCCTGCTCAACGGCGGGGTCTTCACGCCGCCCGAGGTGGGGGCGCGGCTCGCCGAGGTGATCTCCTCCTGGTTCCCGGGCGCGCCCCCGGTGGCGCTCCTGCCGGTGGCCGGCCTCGACGTGGCGGTGGCGCGCGGCGCCGCCTACGGCGCCCTGGTGCGGCGCGGCCACGGCCTGCGCATCGGCGGCGGGACGCCCCGCGCCTACTTCGTCGAGGTGGAGGGGCAGGCGGGACGGCCCGAGGCGCTCTGCGTGGTGCCGCGCCACCTCGAGGAGGGTCGCGAGGTGGAGGTGCCGCGCACCTTCGCGCTCAAGCTCGACCGGCCGGTCCGGTTCGAGCTGCGCGCCACCACGCGGGCGCGCTTCGAGCAGCCCGGCGACCTCGCGCCGGTGGACGAGCAGATGGCGCCCTTGCCGCCCATCGAGACGGTGCTCCGCTCGGCGAGCGGGAAGGGCGGCGAGGTGCCGGTGCGGCTCCACGCCGGCCTGACCGAGATCGGGACGCTCGAGCTCTGGTGCGTCGCCACCGACCGCGACGCGCGCTGGAAGCTCGAGTTCTCGCTGCGGGGGCAGGGGGCGGCCGAGGCGCCCTCCGAGGTGGCCGAGATGCCCCGCCGCTTCGGCGAGGCGAAGGCGCTGGTGGAGCTCTTCTACGGCAAGAAGCCGGCCGACGTGGAGAAGCGCGAGGTGAAGGGGCTCTTCCGCGCCCTCGAGAAGGTGCTCGGGCCGCGCGAGGGCTGGACCACGCCGGTCATCCGCGAGCTCTGGGCCGCGCTGCACGCGGGCCGGGCGCGGCGCCGCCGCACGGCGGACCACGAGCGGCTCTGGCTCCAGCTCGCGGGGTGGTGCCTGCGGCCCGGCTTCGGCGCCCCGCTCGACGCGTGGCGCGTGGCCGAGACCTTCCAGGTCTTCCCGGAGGGGCTGCAGTTCCAGGCCGAGCCGAACCAGTGGCAGGCCTGGTGGGTGCTCTGGCGGCGCGTGGCCGGCGGGCTCGATGCCGCGCAGCAGGAGCGGATCTTCGAGCTCATCGGCGCCTTCCTGCCGCCCCTCGACCCCAAGAAGCCCAAGCCGAAGAAGGCGGGCGTGAAGCCGGAGGCGGTGGACGAGCTCATCCGGCTCGCCGGCGCGCTCGAGCGGCTCCAGCCGGCGAGGAAGGTGCAGGCCGGCGAGGCGCTCTTCCAGCGCGCCCGGGCCGAGGGGGCCGCGCCGCACCTGCTCTGGGCGCTCGGCCGCCTCGGGGCGCGCGTGCCGTTCTACGGCTCGCCCCACGCCTGCGTCTCGCCGGAGACCGCCGAGGACTGGATCACGCGGCTCCTCGCGCTGAAGGCGGCCCCGGCCGACCTCGCCTTCCCGCTGCTGCAGCTCGCCCGCCGCTCCGGCGACCGGGCGCGCGAGGTGTCGGACGACGTCCGCGCGCGGGTGCTCTCGGCGCTGGCGGAGGTGGTGCCGGCCGAGTCGCTCCGGCCGGTGCGCGAGGTGGTGGCGCTCGCCGGGGCCGACGAGCAGCGCATCTTCGGCGAGAGCCTGCCCAAGGGGCTGCGGCTCGTCGCCGAGCCGGAGGTCGCGTGACCCTCCTGCACGCCAAGGAGCTCCGGCTCACCTTCGGCAGCCGCACCGTCTTCGACGCCCTCACCCTCACCATCGAGGAGGGCGAGCGGGTCGGGCTGGTGGGCGTGAACGGCTCCGGCAAGTCGTCGCTGATGCGGATCCTGGCGCGGCAGTCCGAGCCGGACCGCGGCGAGGTGCAGCTCCGGCGCGGCGCCAGCGTGACCTACCTGCCGCAGGAGCCCTCGTTCGCGGCGGGCGCCACGGTCGCCTCGGAGCTCTCGGCGGCGCGGGCGCCGCTCAAGGAGGCGATCGAGGCGCACGCGGCGCTGTCGGGCCGGCTCGCGACGGCCGGGGAGGCGGAGCACGAGCGGATCCTGGCCGAGCTCGCGGCGCTCTCCGACCGGATCGAGCACCTCGGCGGCTGGGACACCGCGCACGAGGCGAAGCGGCTCCTCGACCGGCTCGGCGTGAAGGACTGGGACCGGCCGGTGGCCGAGCTCTCCGGGGGCTTGAAGAAGCGGGTCGCCATCGCCCGGGCGCTGCTCCACCGCCCGGACCTCCTGCTCCTCGACGAGCCGACCAACCACCTCGACGCCGACACCACCGACTGGCTCGAGGAGGAGCTCGACCGGCTCTCGGGGGCGCTGCTCCTCGTCACCCACGACCGCTACTTCCTCGACGACCTGGTGGACCGGATCGTGGAGATCGACCCCGGGGCCGGCGTCACGAGCTGGCCCGGCAACTACGAGGCCTACCTCGAGCAGAAGCTGGTGGCCGAGGAGCAGGCCTCGCTCGCGGAGCACAAGCGGCAGCGCTGGATCGCCCAGGAGGTGGCCTGGCTCCGGCGCGGGGTGGAGGCCCGGCGCACCAAGAGCAAGGCGCGCATCCAGCGGGCGCGCAAGCTCCTCGCCGAGAAGGGGTTCCGCCGCCCCGAGGCGGCCCGGCTCGAGCTTGCCGCTGCGCCGCGCCTCTCGCAGAAGGTGATCGAGGCGGAGCGGGTCTCGAAGCGGTTCGGCGAGCGCGAGGTGATCCGCGACGCGAGCTTCATCCTGCAGCGGGGAGAGCGGGTGGGGATCGTCGGCCCGAACGGCGCCGGCAAGACCACCTTCCTCCGCCTGCTCCTCGGCGAGCTGCCGCCCGACGCCGGGAAGGTGGAGGTGGGCGCCCGCACCAAGGTCGCCTACTACGACCAGCAGCGGCTCGCGCTCGACCCCGAGGCGACGGTCTACGAGGCCGCCCTGCCGGGCGGCGCCGGCGCCGGGTCGGCCGGCTCGGCCCACGGCGAGGCCTGGGTGGAGCTCTCCGGGCGCCGGGTGGCGCTGCGCGACTACCTCGACGATCTCCTCTTCCCGCCGGCGATGCAGCGGATGCAGGTGAAGGCGCTCTCCGGCGGGGAGCGCAACCGGCTCCTGCTCGCGAAGCTCTTCCTCGCCGGCGCCAACGTGCTCGTGCTCGACGAGCCGACCAACGACCTCGACCTCGTCACGCTCAACGTGCTCGAGCGGCTCCTGCTCGGGTTCGACGGGAGCGTGCTCCTCGTCACGCACGACCGCTACTTCCTCGACAAGGTGGCGACGAGCATCCTCGACCTCGAGGGAGACGGGCGCGTCGTCCGCTACCCGGGGAACTACGAGACCTACCGGACGCTCAAGGAGCAGCAGCTCGAGGCCCAGCGGGCGGAGCGGGCGGAGCGGGCGGAGCGGGCGGAGGCCGGGCCGGCTCGGCCGGCGGGCGCGCCGGGCGCCGCGCCCCGGGCGCCGGAGCCCGAGGCCTCGCGCAAGCGCCGCTTCGGGTTCAAGGAGCAGCGCGAGCTCGAGGGCATGGAGGCGGCGATCCTCGCGGCCGAGACCCGCAAGGCGGAGGTGGAGCGGGCGCTCTCGGACCCGGCCACCTACCAGAAGGATCCGCTCTCGGTGCCGCGCCTGCAGGACGAGCTGCTCGCGCTCGGGGCCGAGGTGGACCGGCTCTACGCGCGCTGGCAGGAGCTCGAGGCGCTGCGGGGCTGAGGGGCGGGGTGGCGCCGGAGCCGGGCGCCGGGCGCCGTGGCCGGCGCGGTCGCCGGATCCCCTACAGCTGGATCTGCGCCCCCATCTCCACGACCCGGTTCGGCGGCAGGCCGAAGAAGGCGCTCGCCGGCTGCGAGTTGCGGGACATGACGATGAAGAGCCGCTTTCGCCAGCGGGCGAGGCGCGCCGCGCCCGTCGGGAGGATGGTCTCGCGGCCGAGGTAGTAGGTGGTCTGCAGCTGGGAGGCGTCGATGCGCGGCCCGGGGAGCTGGCTCGGCGGCACGGCGGCGAGCAGCGCCGGGACGTTCGGCGTCTCCATGAAGCCGTAGCGGCCGATCACCTGGAACACCCCGCTGCCGAGCGCGCTCACCCGGAGCCGCTCGCGCTCCGGCACCGCCGGGATCTCATCGGTCAGCACCGAGACGAAGAGCACGCGCTCGTGCAGCACCTTGTTGTGCTTGAGGTGGTGCAGGAGCACCGGCGGCACGCCGTGGGGGTCCGAGGACATGAAGACCGCCGTCCCGGGGACCCGCACCGGCGGGTTCCGCGCCAGCTCGGGGAGGAAGAGGTCGAGCGGCAGCCCGGCGTCCTTGAGCTGGTCGCGCATCGCCTCGCGGCCGCGCTTCCAGGTGGACATGAGCGCGAAGACGGTCGCGCCGGCGGCGAGCGGGAACCAGCCGCCCTCCTCGACCTTCACGACGTTGGCGGCGAAGAAGGACACGTCCACCGAGAGGAGCAGGACCGTCAGCGGCCAGGTGCGCAGCCGGGACCACTGCCAGCGGTCGCGGGCGACCCGGTGGAAGAGGAGGGTGGTGATCATCATCGTCCCGGTCACCGCGATGCCGTAGGCGGCGGCGAGGTTGGACGAGGAGCGGAAGCCGAGGACCAGCGCCAGCGTGGCGACCCCCACCGCCCAGTTGACCTCGGGGATGTAGATCTGCCCCGCCTCGGTGGTGGAGGTGTGGCGGATGGTCACGCGCGGCGAGTAGCCGAGCTGGACCGCCTGGTGGGTGAGCGAGAACGCGCCGGAGATGAGGGCCTGCGAGGCGACCACCGCGGCGGCGGAGGCGATCCCGATGAGCGGGCCGAGCGCCCAGCCGGGCGCGAGCAGGTAGAAGGGGTTCCGCGCCGCGTCGGGCTGGCCGAGCAGGAGCGCCCCCTGGCCGAAGTAGTTGAGGAGCAGCGCCGGCATCGCCACCAGGAGCCAGGCGAGCCGGATGGGCCGGCGGCCGAAGTGGCCCATGTCGGCGTAGAGCGCCTCGCCGCCGGTGATGACCAGCACCACCGCGCCGAGCACGAGGAAGCCGTGGACCCGGTGGCGGGCGATGAACGCGAGGGCGTGGTGGGGCGAGGCGGCCGCCAGGATGGACGGGTTCCGCGCGATCCCGTGGAGCCCCAGGAGCGCGATGCAGAGGAACCAGAGCAGCATCACCGGGCCGAAGACCGCGCCGATGGTGGCGGTCCCGCGCTGCTGGAACCAGAAGAGCGCCACCAGGATGAGGAGCGCCGCCGGGACGACCACGTGCTCGAAGGCCGGGGCGGCCACCGCCACGCCCTCCACCGCGCCGAGGACGCTGATCGCCGGGGTGATGACGCCGTCGCCGTAGAGGAGCGCCGCGCCGAAGAGCCCGAGGACGAGCAGGGTGCGCCGGCCGTGGCTCGTGGTCTCGCGCTCGCCGACCAGCGCCATGAGCGCGAGGATGCCGCCCTCGCCCCGGTTGTCGGCCCGCATCACGAGCGAGAGGTACTTGAAGGTGACCACGAAGGTCATCGCCCAGAAGACGAGCGAGAGGACGCCCATCACGTTCGCCGGCGTGGGCGCGACCCCGTGCACGCCGTCGAAGCACTCCTTCAGCGCGTAGAGCGGGCTCGTGCCGATGTCGCCGTAGACGACGCCCAGGGCGCCGAGCGCGAGCGCCGCGAGGCCGCCCCGGGCCGCGCCGTGGCCGTGCCCGGCCGGGTGGGCCGGACCCTCGGTGGGCTCCGCTCCGAGGGCCCGGACGGTCGCCCCATCGGGACGCGCGAGCCCAGCGGCGGTGGAAGCGGGCAGCGGTGGTCGCCGGGGCATCGCGGACATGCTGCTCTCTCCAGGCTGGTCAGGCCACCCAACCGAGATGGTCTCGACGCGGAAGGCGGGGGAGTATAGCCGAGGAACGGCCGGATTCGCGGATCCTCCGCACCCTCGGGGCCCGGCGCCTCGCGACGCAGCGCGGGCGCCCCCGCCGCTGGAGGAAAGCGCCGTCCGGGGCCACTGGCGCGGCCTGCCCCGGAGGCGCCCCTCCGGCTAGAGGGCCTCTTCGCCCCGGTCGCCGGTCCGGATCCGGATCGCCTCCTCGACCGGGATGACGAAGATCTTCCCGTCCCCGATCCGGCCGGTCTTGGCGGTCCGCTCGAACACCTCGAGGATCCGCCCCACGAGCTGGTCGGCCACGACCACCTCCACCTTCACCTTGGGGAGGAAGTCCACCACGTACTCGGCGCCGCGGTAGAGCTCGGTGTGGCCCTTCTGGCGGCCGAACCCCTTCACCTCGGTGGCGGTCAGGCCGGCCACGCCGAGCTCGGTCAGCGCCACCTTCACCTCGTCGAGCTTGAAGGGCTTGATGATGGCTTCGATCTTCTTCACGTGTCACCTCACGGCGAAAAGAGGAGAGGCGCGGGCCGGGGCGCCGCGGGGCGCCCCCGGCCCGCACCCGGGGAGAGCGTCAGGAGTTGCTGGGGGTGAGCTTCGCCGCCGCCGCGACCGGCTTGCCGCTCGGGGCGGGCGAGGCATCGTGGTAGCCGGAGCTGATCGAGCTGCCGAAGGGGGACATGATCTCCGGGTAGGCGAAGCCGCCGTGCTCGTGCAGGTCGAGGCCCATCATCTCGCCCTCGGCGGAGACGCGCAGCGTGCCGGTGGCCTTCACGGCGTACATGAGGACCAGCGCCACGGCGAAGGTGGCGAGGGTCACGGCGCCGCTGCCGATGAGCTGCGCCTTCAGCTGGTCGAGGCCGCCGCCGTAGAAGAGCCCCTTCACGACGCCGCCCGAGAGGTCGGCGCCGCCGGGGCCCGGCGCGCCGAACTGGCCGGTGGCGAACAGGCCGAGGCTGAGCGTGCCCCAGATGCCGTTGGCGCCGTGCACCGCGAAGGCGCCGATCGGGTCGTCGATGCGCAGCCACTCGATGAAGTCGAAGACCACGACCACCAGCACGCCGGCGATGGCGCCGATCAGGATCGCGCCGAGCGGGGAGACCCAGTAGCAGGGGCAGGTGATGGCGACCAGGCCGGCCAGGAAGCCGTTCACGGTGAAGCCCGTGTCCCAGATCTTGTGGCGCGGGTAGACGAAGAAGAGCGCGCCGAGGGCGCCCGCCGCCGCGGCGAGCGTGGTGTTGGCGGCGACGCGGCTCATGCCCTGCAGGTCCATCGCCGAGAGCGTGCTGCCGGGGTTGAAGCCGTACCAGCCGAACCAGAGGATCACGCCGCCGACCGCCGCGATGGTCATGTCGTGGCCGGGGGGCATGCCGCCGCCGTCGCGCTTGAACTTGCGGCCGAGCCTGGGCCCGAGGGCGATCGCGCCGGCGAGGGCGATGAAGCCGCCGATGGTGTGGACGACGGTCGAGCCGGCGAAGTCGTGGAAGGCGGCCGGCTTGATGTTGTTGAGCCAGCCGTCCGGGCCCCAGGCCCAGTGGCCGACGATCGGGTAGATGAAGCCGCTCACGCCGACGCTGTAGAGGAGGTCGCCGATGAAGCCGGTGCGGCCGACCATGGCGCCGGAGGTGATGGTGCTGCAGGTGTCGGCGAAGGCGAACTGGAAGAGCCAGAAGGCGAGCATCGGGATGCCGGTGCTGCCGTAGGTCTCGGGCGCGCCGTGCAGGAAGAAGTAGTGGTAGCCGATGAAGCCGTTGCCGGAGCCGAACAGGAACGCGAACCCGAAGGCCCAGAAGAGGATGCCGCAGAGGGCGGTGTCCACGATGCCCTCGAGCAGGATGTTCACCGTCTCGCGGCCCCGCGCGAAGCCGGCCTCGAGCATCATGAAGCCGGCCTGCATGAAGAACACCAGGAAGGCGGCGACCAGCACCCAGACCGTGTTGAGGGCGTTGACGTGGACGGGGAGCGCGGGGGCGTCGTCGGCGTAGGCGCTCCCGACGAAGTTCGACGCTGCGTAGATGCCGAGGCAGAGCAGGGTGGCGGCGATGACCTTGCCGCCGAGGACGGCGAAGAGCACCCGCCGCCCCTCCTTCTCGTTCAGTCTGTCGATGAGCTTGCGGATCACGAAGGGTCCTTTCGGGTTCGGCTCGGGAGCGCGGAGACGATCCGGGTCGGGGCGAGGCCTCGAGCCGGGCAGTAGACGTCGGGCAATGGTGCAGATGCCCACGCGACAGTGCACGGGGCATGCCCGGCGCGGATCGCGCGTCTACGCGGAAATCCTCGGGGCCGGCGCGCGGTGCGCCCGGATTCGGGGCATGCGCTGCCCGGCGCCGCGGCAAGCCGCGCGGCGGGCCCCGCCGGTCATCGGGAGGGAGCGCCTAAGGGCCCTCGAAGTCCCGCGACCGCAGCCCGTGGCGCTTGAGCAGCCGGTGCAGGCTCTCGCGCTCGACGCCGGCGCGCTCGGCGGCGCGGGTCACGTTGCCGCCGAACTCCTTCATGAGGGCGACGAGGTACTCGCGCGAGAACTGGTCGCGAGCCTGGTCCAGCGCCTCCCGGTAGGGCAGGCCCGAGAGCGCCTCGCCGGGGGGCAGCCCCTGCGGCGCGCGGGTGACGGCCGGCGGGAGGTCCTCGGGCCGGATCTCCGGGCCGGCGGTGACCGCCACCGCCCGCTCCACCGCGTTCTCGAGCTCGCGCACGTTGCCGGGCCAGGCGTGGCCGGCGAGCGCGGCGAGCGCGGCGGGGGTGAAGCCGGTCACCTCGCGCCGGAAGGCGCGGGCGTACTTGTCGAGGAAGGCGGCGGCCAGGAGCGGCAGGTCCTCCTTGCGCGCGCGCAGGGCCGGGAGCTCCACCGGGAAGACGTGGAGCCGGTAGTAGAGGTCCTCGCGGAACCGGCCGGCCTTCACCTCGGCGCCGAGGTCGCGGTGGGTGGCGGCGATCACCCGCACGTCCACCTTCACCGGCGTGCTCTCGCCCACGCGCCGGATCTCCTTCTCCTGCAGGGCGCGGTTGAGCTTCACCTGCGCCGGGAGCGGCAGCTCGCCCACCTCGTCGAGGAACAGGGTGCCGCCCTCCGCCTCCTCGAAGAGCCCGGCCTTGGCCGCCGCCGCGCCGGTGAAGGCGCCCCGGGCGTGGCCGAAGAGCTCCGACTCCACCAGCTCGGCCGGCAGCGCGCCGCAGTTCACCGGCACGAAGCGCTTCTCGCGCCGGGCGCTCTGGAAGTGGATGGCGCGGGCGGCGAGCTCCTTGCCGGTGCCGGTCTCGCCGCCCAGGAGGACGGTGATGTCGAGGGACGCGGCCTGCGCGAGGAGCCGGTAGACCTCGCGCATGGCGGCGCTCCGGCCCACCAGGCCCCCGTACCCCCCCACCTCGCCGGTCTCCGGCGCCTGGGCGGCCTCGCGCTCGCGCTTGCGGGCGAGCGCCTTCGCGACCACCTCGCCCGCCTGGTCGGGGTCGAACGGCTTCTGCAGGTAGTCCCAGGCGCCCTGCCGCATCGCCTCCACCGCGTCGGGCACGGTGGCGTGGGCGGTCATCATCACCACCTCGGTGTCGGGGGCGCGGTCCTTCACCGCCCGCAGCACCGCGAAGCCGTCGGCGCCCGGCATGCGCAGGTCGGTCACCACCACGTCGAAGCGCTGCGCGGCGAGGAGCGCCAGCGCCCGTGTGCCGTCGCCCGCGGTGGTGACGTCGTAGTCGTCGCCCAGCATCTTGGAGAACAGCTTCAGCATGTTCTCCTTGTCGTCCACCACCAGCACCCTGCCCCGTCCGCTCATGCCGCCACCTCGCTCGCGGCGGGGAGGCGGAGCACGAACCTCGCCCCGCCCCGCGCCGACGTCCCGACCTCGATGTCTCCCCCGTGGGCGCGGGCGATGGCGCGCGACACCGCCAGCCCGAGCCCGGTGCCGCTCGGCTTGGAGGTCTGGAAGGGCTCGAAGAGCCGCTCCCGCACCTCGGCCGCGACGCCCGGCCCGTCGTCCTCCACCGCCACCGCCGCGCCGCCGGCCCCCTCGGAGACCTCCACCGCCACGTGTCCGCCCGGCCCGGCCGCCTCGGCCGCGTTCTTCACCAGGTTGAGCACCACCTGCCGCAGCTTGGCGGGCGCCCCGCGGGCCCGGCCCTCGCCGCGCACCCCCACCTCCACCCCGTCGAGGAGGTGCGCCTCCCGGAGCCGGGCCACCGTCTCGGCGCAGACCCGGGCCAGATCCACCGGCTGGCGCTCGATCCGCGGCGTGCGCGCGAGGTCGAGCAGCCCCTCCACGATCTCCTGGCAGCGGAGCGTCTCCTCCTCCACCACCGCCAGGTCCTCGTCGAGCGGCCCCTCCGCCTTCTTCCGCAGGAGCCGGACGTAGCCCAGGATCACGCCGAGCGGGTTGTTGATCTCGTGGGCCACCCCGGCCGCGAGCCGGCCCACCCCCGCGAGCTTCTCGCTCTCCACGAGCTGCGCCTGGTGCTGGCGCAGGGACTCGGTCATGGCGTTGAAGCCGCGGGCCAGGGCCCCGAACTCGTCGTCGCGCTCGACGGCGATGCGGGTGTCGAGGTCGCCCTCGGCGAGCCGCTCCGCGCCGGCGCGCAGCCGCGCCACCGGGAGCGCCACCGAGCGCCCGATGTAGAGCCCCACGGCGAGCGCGACCCCGAGCGCCGTGACGAGCGCGGCGAGCGCCAGGCGGAAGGTGCGCCGGCCCACCACCTCGGCCCGGTCCTGCTGGACCGCGATGTCGCGCTCGAAGGCGGTGACGAGATCCTCGGTGAGATCCTGGATGCGCGTCACCACGAGCTGGGCCCGGGCGTGCTCGGCCTGCACCTCGGCGGCGCGCCCCGCCACCACCGCCGGGACGATCCTCTGGCGGAAGATGCCGTCGAGCTCGGTCGAGGCCTGCTCGATCTCGTCCACGTGGCGGCGCTCCTCGTCGCTCACCGCGTGGCGGCGGACCTCGGCCGTGTGGTCGAGGACCCGCCGCTCCGCCTCGGTGTAGAAGCCGAGGTGGCTCTGGTCCCCGATGATGATGGTGTGGGCCTGGTGCGCGTACTGGTCGCGCACGGCGCTCGCGAGCTCGAGCGCCACGCGCACGCCCTCGGCCTGGTCGCGGGTGCGGGCCAGCGAGGCGCGCACGTCGGCGAGCGCCGACAGGGCGAGCCAGGAGGCCCCGGCGAAGAGGACGATCAGGGCGCCGAAGGCGAGGAAGAGGCGGCGGGAGGTGCCGGACCAGCGGTGCACCAGGGGATCCTAACCCGGGCGGGCCCGGCGCGGCGGGCGAAGCGGCGGCGCCTCCGCGGGCCCGTGGGGCGCCCGGCCCGCTACGGCACCCGCTGCCGGAGGTGCTGGAGCAGGTCGATGCGGGTCACCAGCCCCACGAACTCGTCCCCGTCCACCACGATGGGCACCATCCCCTGGGCGAAGAGCGGCAGGAGGTCCCTGGGCGCGGCGGTGATTGGGACCGTGTGCAGCCGCGCGCTCATCACCTCGCGCACCTCGCGCCGGAAGGCCCCCTGGCCGCCCTCCACGGCGGCGAGGAGCAGATCGCCCTCGTCCACGATCCCGACCACCTTGCCGCCCTCGAGCACCGGGAGCTGCGACACGTCGTGCAGCTTCATGCGCCCGTAGGCGACGAGGAGCGGGTCGCCGGGGGCGACGGTCTGGACCGAGCCCTCGGCGTGCCGGCGCGAGACGAGGTCGCGCAGGTCGCCGGTCGGGGCGCGCTCGGTGAGGCCCTGGTCCTGCATCCAGAAGTCGTTGAACATCTTGGACAGGTACTTGTTGCCGCTGTCGCAGACGAGGGTGCAGACCCGGCGCGGCGAGGTCTGCTCGCGGCAGTAGCGGAGGGCGGCGGCGAGGAGGGTCCCGGTGCTCGAGCCGGCGAGGACGCCGCAGGTCCGGAGCAGGTCGCGCGCGGTCTCGAAGCTCTCGCGGTCGGGGATGGCGTAGGCCCGCTTCACCCGCGAGAGATCGCAGTTGGGCGGCACGAAGTCCTCGCCGATCCCCTCCACGAGCCAGGTGCCGGCGCGCCCGATCCGCCCGGTCTCGACCACGCCCTTCAGCACCGAGCCCTCGGGGTCGGCGAGCACCATCTCGCAGGAGGAGATGGCCTTCGCGAAGTAGCGCGAGAGGCCGGTGAGGGTCCCGCCGGAGCCGACCCCGCAGACCATGGCGTGGAGCCGCCCCCCGAGCTGCTTCGCGATCTCGGGGCCGGTGCCGGTCTCGTGGGCGAACGGGTTCGCCGGGTTCGAGAACTGGTCTACGTAGAACGCGCCCTCGCGCCGGGCGATCTCCTGGGCCAGGTCCTGGTAGTAGGCGGGGTGGCCCTTCTCCACGTCGGAGCGGGTCATCACCACCTCGGC
The DNA here is from genome assembly GCF_023169965.1 of Anaeromyxobacter paludicola. Taxonomy (NCBI): domain Bacteria; kingdom Pseudomonadati; phylum Myxococcota; class Myxococcia; order Myxococcales; family Anaeromyxobacteraceae; genus Anaeromyxobacter; species Anaeromyxobacter paludicola. The sequence goes on from NZ_AP025592.1 coordinate 4,356,773, forward strand.
GCCGAGCGCGCGCAGGTGGAAGATCTTCTCCTGGCTCATCTTGTCGGGGATGACGAGGGTGAGCGTGTAGCCGCGCTGCGCCGCCACGAGCGCGAGGCCGAGCCCGGTGTTCCCGGCGGTCGCCTCGACGAGGTGGCGCTGCTCGCCGCCGAGCTTCTTCTCCCGCTCGGCGGCGCGGATCATGGCGAGGCCGATCCGGTCCTTGATCGAGCCGCCGGGGTTCTGGTTCTCGAGCTTCAGGTAGAGCTCGCACGGGCCGGTGTCGAGCCCGTCCACCTTGAGGATGGGCGTGTTGCCGATGAGCTCGATGATCCCGCGGTAGTTCTGGAGCATCACCCCTCCGCGAGCAGGCGCGCGTCCTCGGCGTCGGCGTCGCCCGTGAGATCTACCCCCTGGCGCGCGAAGCGGCGGGCGGCCGCGCCGGCGCGGGGGCCGAGCCCCTGGTCGAGGCACCACTGGGCGTGGGCGCAGAGGAGGGCCAGGGCCAGGGTGCGGCCGGCGGTCAGCGCGCAGGCGCGCGCCGGGGCCTCGCGCGGCGGCCGGCCCGGCGCGGGGGCGAGCCACGGTCCGAGCCGGTCGAGCGCGCGCGCCGCCGCCTCCACGGCGGGGCGGAGCGACGGGTCCCTGGCGGTGGCCAGGGCGCCGCGGACCTCCGCCGCGTAGGCGGCGCCCGCCCCGGGCTCGGCGAGCGCGCGCAGCGCCTCGAGCGAGAGGACGTTGGTGGTCCCCTCCCAGATCGGGAGCACCTGCGCGTCGCGCAGGAGCCGGGGCAGCCCGGTGTCCTCCACGTAGCCGGCCCCGCCGAAGCACTCCAGGGCCTCCGAGGCCACCGCCACCGCCTGCTTGCCGGTGGTGAGCTTCACCACCGAGGTGAGGAGCCGGAAGAGGGCGCGCCCGGCCTCGCTCGCCGCCCCGGCCTCGCGGTGGCCGAGCAGCTCCACCGCGCGGAAGGCGAGGAGGAAGCCGGCCTCGAGCTCGGCCTCGAGCGCCGCCAGCGTCTCGGCGTGGAGCGGCTTCGCGAGCAGCGGGGCCCCGAAGGCCACCCGGCGCCGGGCGTAGTCGCGGGCCAGGGCCACCGCCCGGCGCATGCCGGCCACCGCGCCGACCGCGTTCCAGGTCCGGGTCACGTTGAGCATCGAGGCCATGTGCCGGACCCCGTCGGAGAGGCCGGCGACCGGCTCGGCCACGGCGCCCTCCAGGGAGAGCTCCGCCGTCGGGACCTTGCGCGTGCCGAGCTTGTCCTTGAGCCGGTTCAGGGCGACGCCGTTCGGCCGGCCGGCCTCGTCGCGCAGCTCGAGGTAGAAGAGGGCCAGCCCGCGGCCGCCGGCGGGCGCCCCCTCCGGCCGCGCCAGGGTGAGCGCCACCTCGGCGGTGGTGGCCGAGGTGAACCACTTCGTGCCCCAGAGCCGCCAGGCGCCGCCGTCGCGGCGCGCCACCGTCTCGGTGAGCCCCACGTCCGAGCCGCCGGTCCGCTCCGTCATCCACTGCCCGCTCGTCCACATCCGCTCGGGATCGCGGCTGGTGAGGCGCGGCACCGCCCGGTCCACGAGGTGGGCCGGGCCGAGGTCGAGCAGCGTGCGCGCGGCGCCGTCGGTCATGGCGAGCGGGCAGGAGTAGACGTCGAGCGAGGCGTCCACGAGGTAGACCTTCGCCATCTGTAGGACGCGCGACCACTCGCCGTAGCGCCGCTCGTAGGCCTCGGCGACGAGCCCGTGCCGGGCGGAGAGCGCCGCCGCCTCCCGCCAGAGCGGCGTGAGCTCGATCCGGTCCACGCGCCGGCCCCACGGGTCGAAGCTCACGAGGCGCGGCTCGTTCAGCCGGTCCGCCTGCTGGAAGGCGTAGAGGGCGCCGCCGCCGAGCTCGCCGAGCTGGCGCAGCTCCTCGTGTACCCCGCTGAGCATCCCAGCCGGGAGCCGCCGCGAGAGATACTCTCGGAGCAGGGCGTCCTCGTCGAGCTGGTTCCCGAGCCGAGGCGCTTCCTGGAAGAAGGGCATGTCCAGTCTTCCTGTGGCCCGGCGCGGCGCGGCGGGAGCGAGAAATCGGGGAGAACCCTAGGAGGGGAGCATGAAGAGCATCAACCCGGCCACCGGCGAGGTCCGGCGCACCTTCGACGAGCTGTCCGACGCCGAGCTCGAGCAGCGGCTCGCGCGGGCCGCCGAGACCTTCCCCGCCTGGCGCCGGGTGCCGTTCGCGGAGCGGTCGAGGCTCATGGCCGCGGCCGGCGCGCTCCTCGTGGCCGAGAAGGAGAAGCTCGGCCGGCTGCTCACGCTCGAGATGGGCAAGACCCTCGCCTCGGCGGTGGCGGAGGTCGAGAAGTGCGCCAGCGCCTGCCGCTACTACGCGGAGCACGCGGAGCGCCACCTCGCCGACGTGGACCTCTCCTCGGGCGACCTCCGGGCCTGGGTGCGCCACCTGCCGCTCGGCCCGGTGCTCGCGGTCATGCCCTGGAACTTCCCCTTCTGGCAGGTGTTCCGGTTCGCCGCCCCGGCGCTCATGGCCGGCAACGTGGGGCTCCTCAAGCACGCCTCCAACGTGCCCGAGTGCGCCCTCGCCATCGAGGACGTGTTCCGGCGGGCCGGGTTCCCGGCGGGCGCCTTCCAGACCCTGCTCATCGGCTCGAAGCGGGTCTCGCAAGTGATCGCCGACGGGCGGGTGGTGGCGGTGACGCTCACCGGCTCCGACGCCGCCGGCCAGCAGGTGGCCCGCGAGGCGGGCGAGGCGCTCAAGAAGGTGGTGCTCGAGCTCGGCGGGTCGGATCCGTTCGTGGTGATGCCGAGCGCCGACCTCGAGCAGGCGGTGAAGACCGGCGTCACCGCGCGGATGATCAACAACGGCCAGTCCTGCATCGCCGCCAAGCGCTTCGTGGTGCACGCGGCGATCTACGACCGCTTCGTGGAGCGGTACGTGGAGCGGGTGAAGGCGCTGCGGGTCGGCGACCCCCTGCTGCCGGAGACCGACGTCGGCCCGCTCTCCACCGAGGCCGGCCTGCGGCAGGTGGAGCAGCAGGTGGACGACTCGGTGAAGGCGGGGGCGCGCTGCCTCTGGGGCGGGCGCCGGATCGAGGGGCGCGGCTTCTTCTACGCGCCCACGGTGCTCGCCGACATCCCGCCCGCGGCGCCGGCCTTCCGGGAGGAGGTGTTCGGGCCGGTGGCGCTCCTCTTCCGGGCGCGGGACCTCGACGACGCCATCCGCATCGCCAACGACACGCCTTACGGGCTCGGGTCGAGCGTCTGGACCCACGACGCGGCGGAGCGGGCCCGCTTCGTGGACGAGTTCGAGGCCGGGCAGACCTTCGTGAACGCCATGGTCGCCTCCGACCCGCGCATCCCCTTCGGCGGCGTGAAGCGCTCCGGCTTCGGCCGGGAGCTGGCGCGGCTCGGGATCCTCGAGTTCGTGAACCAGAAGACGGTGCTGGTGAAGGACGCGGCCGCTCAGCCGGCGAGGCCGGAGGCGGCCACCGAGTAGCGGAGCGCGAGCGAGCCGGGGTAGGGGCCGAGCCAGCTCTGCTGCGCGAGGTAGCCCACCCCCTGGCGGCGGAGGTGGTGCTCCACCAGCACCAGCGGGACCGCCAGCGGGGCCTTGCCCGCCGCGTACTCGGAGAAGAGGCCGCCGAGCTCGCGCCGCTCCGCGGGGGTGAGCGCCGGGCTCACGTAGCCGGCCATGTGCTGGAGCGCGTTCACCACCCGGCCGCGGCTCGCCGGCACCGCGAGCGCCTCCGCGAAGAGCCGGCCGTACGCGTCCACCACGTCCTCGCGGCCGGCCCGGGCCACGAGCCGCCCGAGCCGGGTCACGTGAGCGGGGCTGTGTGCCATTAGCTGCAGCTTGTGACGGGCGTGGAAGGCGACCAGCCGGCCCGGGTCGAGCCCCTCGGCGAGCGCGTCCTTCCAGCGCCGCAGCGCGAAGACCCGCTCCACGAAGCGCTCGCGCAAGGCCGAATCCTCGAGCCGCCCCTCCTCCTCGACCGGCAGCGCGGGCAGCCGCGCACGGAGCGCGCGGGCGAAGACGCCGGCGCCGTCCTTCAGCGGGACGCCGCTCTCCCGGTAGACCCGCACCCGCTCCAGGCCGCACGAGGGCGAGTCCTTCTTGAGGACGAAGCCGCAGAGGTCCTCCTTCGCGAGCGCCTCGGCGCGGGCGGCGGCGAGCGACTCCATCGCCTCGGTGTGGTCCTGGCCGCTGCGCGGGGCGACGAGCCGCGGGCGCGACGGCAGCCCGACCAGCCGGAGCGTCTCGCGGGGCACGCCCAGGCCGAGCTCGAGCTCGGGGCAGACCGGCACCCAGTCCACGTGAGCGCCGAGGACGTCGGCGAGGAACCGGCTCCGCTTCTGGCCCCCGTCCCAGCGGACGTTGTGACCGAGCAGGCAGGCGCTGATACCGAGGCGGGGGCGGGAGCTCATGCCTTACTGGATAACGTCTGGACAATGACTGTGCAAACGTTGTTCAGGTGGGCTCCGGCCGCGCCGGCCGCGACAGCACCACCAGCGACCGCGCCGAGACCTCGACCACCCCGCGGGCCGCCAGCCGGTCGCGCTTGGCGTCGCTCGCGCCGGCGGTGTCGAGCAGCACCTCCCACTCCTCGCCCCAGGTGATCTCGGGGAGCGTGTAGGGCACCGGCTCGTGGTGCGCGTTCATGAGGACGAGCAGCGTGTCGCCGCGGATGCGCTGGCCCCGCTCGTCCGGGGTGGCGATGGCGTCCCCGCCGAGCACGAAGGCGAGCGAGCGGACGTAGGGGGCCTGCCAGTCCTCCTCGGTCATCTCGCTCCCGTCCGGCCGGAACCAGGCGAGGTCCTTGAGCGAGCTGTCCCAGATGTGCGCGCCGCGGAAGAAGCGGCGCCGCTGCAGCGCCGGCTGCGCCTGCCGCAGCCGGATCACCCGCGCCGTGAAGCCGAGGAGCGCCGCCCGGCGGTCGTCGAGGTCCCAGTCGAGCCAGGAGCGCTCGTTGTCCTGGCAGTAGGCGTTGTTGTTGCCGCCCTGCGTCTTCCCCATCTCGTCCCCGGCGCTGAGCATCGGCACGCCCTGCGAGACGAGCAGGCTCGCGATGAGGTTCCGCTGCTGCCGGTCGCGCAGCGCGTTCACCTCGGGGTCGTCCGTCTCGCCCTCCACGCCGCAGTTCCAGCTGGCGTTGTCGTCCGAGCCGTCCCGGTTCTGCTCCCCGTTGGCCTCGTTGTGCTTGTGGTCGTAGCTGACGAGGTCGCGCAGGGTGAAGCCGTCGTGGCAGGTGACGAAGTTCACGCTGGCGAAGATCTTCCGCCCGGCGGCCTGGTACAGGTCGGCCGAGCCGGTGAGCCGGTAGCCGAGCTCCTGGGCCTGGATGTCGCCCTTCCAGAAGCGGCGCAGCACGTCGCGGTACTTGCCGTTCCACTCGCTCCAGCGCGTCGGGAACCCGCCCACCTGGTACCCGCCGGGCCCCACGTCCCAGGGCTCGGCGATGAGCTTCACCTTCTGCAGGGCCGGGTCCTGGTGCGCCGCCTGGAGGAAGTTGCAGTAGCGGTCGAAGTCGTGCGGGTTGCGGCAGAGGGTGGTGGCGAGGTCGAAGCGGAAGCCGTCCACGTGCATCTCGTCCGTCCAGTAGCGGAGCGAGTCCATCACCAGCCGCAGCACCTGCGGGTTCGAGACGTCGAGGCTGCTCCCGGTCCCGGTGTAGTCGGCGTAGTAGCGCGGGTCGGGCGCGAGCTTGTAGTAGCTCCCGTTCTCGAGCCCCTTGAACGAGAGGGTGGGGCCGAGGTGGTTGCCCTCGCAGGTGTGGTTGAAGACCACGTCGAGGATCACCTCGATCCCGGCCTGGTGGAGCGTCTTCACCATCTGCCTGAACTCGTCCACCTGGCCGCCGCGCGAGCCGCTCGCGCTGTAGCGGTGCTCGGGGGCGAAGTAGCCGAGCGTGGAGTAGCCCCAGTAGTTCCGGAGCCCCTTGCCCTGGAGGAAGGGGTCGTCCACGTACTCGTGCACCGGGAGCAGCTCCACCGCGGTGACCCCGAGCCGGCGCAGGTGCTCGAGCGCGGGCGGGCTCGCGAGGCCGGCGTAGGTGCCGCGCAGCTCGGGCGGCACCTTCGGGTGGCGCATGGTGAACCCGCGCACGTGGAGCTCGTAGACGATCGAGCGGTGCAGCGGGTGCTCCGGCCGGGCGTCGCCGGTCCAGTCGAAGGCGTGGTCGTCGAGCACCACGCAGCGGGGCATCGACGGCGCCGAGTCGGCCTCGCAGAAGGCGAGGTCCTCCTCGGGCGCGCCGAGCCGGTAGCCGTAGACCGGCCCGGCGAAGTCCACCTCGCCGTCGATGGCGCGCGCGTAGGGATCGACGAGGAGCTTGTGCGGGTTGAAGCGCAGCCCGCGCTCCGGCGCGTAGGGCCCGTGCACCCGGAACCCGTAGAGCGCCCCGGGCTTCAGGCCGGGGAGGTAGCCGTGCCAGACGAAGCCGGTGACCTCGGTGAGCGGGACCCGCTGCAGCTCGCGCGACGGGTCGCCCGGGTCGAAGAGGCAGACCTCGACCGCGGTGGCGTGCTTCGAGTGGACGGCGAAGTTCACCCCCTCGCCGTCCCAGCGGGCGCCGAGCGGGTAGGCCTTCCCGGGCCACGGGTGGATGGCGTCCATGCGGGCGATCCTCGTCGACGGCCGCGGGGGCGGCCGCCCCAGCTCAAGCTAGGACGGCCGGGCAGCCCCCGCAGGCGGCGCAGACGGCGCCCGGGCGGGACCGCCTACCGCCAGCCGGGGAACGGCCAGATGGGCTTCGCGCTCGCGAGGTCGGGCGGGTAGACCGTCACCTGCCGCCCCTGCTGGACCTGCTCGGCGAGCATGGGGTGACGGTTCTGGTTGGTGTAGCCGTTCCCGTCCACGAACTTCACCTGGCCCATGATCCCGTTCCAGCTGCCCTGGTCGAGCGCGGCGCGGGTCTTCTCGCGGTCGCCGCCCGCCTGCGAGGCCGCCTCGGCGGCGATGAGGAGCGACACGTAGGCGCAGGCCGCGTGGTAGGTCGGCTCCTTCCCGAACCGCTTCTTGTACCGGTCGAAGAAGGCCTTGGCCCCCGGCCACTTCACGTCGTCGGTCCACTGCGTGCTCGAGAAGACCCCGTTCGACACGTCGCGCTCGCTCGCGAACTGCACGGTGGCGAAGCCGGCGCCGGCGCCGAGGAAGGCCTGCGGCGAGAGGCCGATCTCGCGCGACTGGCGCATGAGCAGGATGGCGTCGGCCACGTACGACACCATGAAGACGAGGTCCGGGCTCGCGGACTTCACCTTGGTGAGCGTGGAGCGGTAGTCGGGCGAGCCCTTCGAGTAGGCCTCCTCGGCGACCACCTTGAGGCCGCGCTTCTCGGAGAGGGCGCGCGCGCTCTTGGCGGCGGAGACCCCGAAGTCGGTGTTCTCGTTGACGATGGCGATGGTCCGGGGCTTCCCGACGGAGAGCGCCATGTCGAGCAGGATGGCCGCGTAGTCGTCGGTGGTGGCCGAGACGCGGAAGACCCACTTCAGCCCCTGCTTCGTGATCTCCTCCTTCGACGCCGCCGGGATCACGAGCGGCACCTTGTACTGCTCGGCGCGCTTGGCGGTGGCGTTCGAGGAGGCCGAGGTGTACGGCCCGACCACGGCCGCCACGCGGTCGCGGGTGGCGAGCTTCTCCATCGCGCCCATGGCGATCTGGGGCTTGCCGGTGTCGTCCTCCCAGACGAGCTCGACGGGCGTGCCCCTGGCCTTCAGATCCTCCTCGGCGAGCTTGTAGCCGCCCGTCAGGTTCTCGCCGATGGGCGCCTCGGGGCCGGTGACGGAGTTGATGATGCCGAGCTTCACCGGCGCGGCGGCCCGGGCGGAGCCGGGGACGAGGAGCGCGGCGAGCAGCAGGGTGAGCAGCGGGCGCATGGGGGGACCTCCTGGAGGCGCGGGCGGGAGCGGAGCACGTTCGGTGAACGGCCCTTCGCTTCTATCCGCTTCGCGCGAGGGAGGCCCAAGACCGGAAGGGGGCCGGCGCCGGCCGGACCACCCGGGCGGGGCGCGCCGCTAGAACTGCACCGGCCGCGCCCTCGCGGCGGCCTTCTCGAACTTCTCCATCCAGTCCTCACCGGAGAGCCGGCGGGCGAGCTCCACCGTGAGGTGGCGCGGCTCGGCGCCGAGCGCGGCGTTGCGCGAGAGCCCCTGCAGGCAGGACGGGCAGTTCGTGAGCATCACCGCGCCCTCGGGGCGCGTCGAGAGCGCCTCCTTCACCGCCTCGCGCTTGCGGTGGAGCATGGCGTCGGTGATGTCGGGGCGGGAGAGGGCGAGCGTGCCGGCCTCGGAGCAGCAGTGCGGGACCGCCTCGACCTCGGCGACGCCGAGCTTGCGCAGGAGCTGCGGCCCCTTGCCGTCGAGCGAGTCGTGGCAGGGGGTGTGGTACAGGAAGCCGCCCTCGGCCGGGGCGCGCAGGCCGCGGTCGAAGGCGAACTTCGCCGCGTCCACCACCGGCGCGCCGAAGATCTTGCTCGCCTCCATGGCGTGCAGCCCCTCGCGGCAGGTGCCGCAGGTGACCACGCAGGCGTCGAACGTCAGGTAGGAGAACATCTCCCGGATCTGGCTGAAGAGGATGCTGTCGCGCAGCACCTGGCGGCCGTGCTGCTGGGTCCGCGCGTTGGCGTAGGCCGGGAAGCCGCAGCAGATGAAGGGCGGCGGCAGCACCACCCGCGTGCCGGTCTCGAGCAGCACGTGGATGGCGGCCATGGAGACGCTCGAGAAGAGCCGCTCCGAGCCGCAGCCGGGGAAGTAGAAGACGGTCGCCGTCGCCTCGCCCTCCGGCTCGAGCACCAGCGCCTGGTCGGGCTCGCAGCGCGGCAGGACGTCGTGCAGGGTGCGCGCGTCCGGCCGGGCGAGCGGCGAGCGGAGCATCTGGAGCGGGTAGCTCGCGGCGGCGCTGTCCTGGTCCTGGAGCGGCCCGAGCACCTTCGCCATGGCGCGCTGCATGAACCCGCCGAGCCGCACCACGCCGAGGCGGAAGGCGGCGTTGTAGCCCTCCGAGCGCGACTCGAGGTACTTGAGCGTCGCGCGCGTCGCCACCTTGGTGTGCTTGAAGCCGAGCGACATCAGGATCTCGCGCTCGAGCACCGAGACGTCGCCGGTGTCGATCGACACCGGGCAGTGCTTCACGCACTTGTGGCAGATGGTGCAGTGGTCGGCCACCTCCTCGAGGTAGTGCAGGAGCTCGAAGCGGGCGGAGCGCTCGCGCTGCGAGTCGTAGAGCAGCGCCTCGATGAGGGCCCCGATGGCGAGGTTCTTGTTCCGGGGGTGGAAGAAGAGGCCGCGCGCCGGGTGGAAGACGCAGCAGTCGGGCTTGCACCGCCCGCAGCGGACGCAGGTGGCGATCTTGGCGGCGAGCTCGCCGAGCTGCCCGTGCTGGAGGATGCGGGCCTCGAGCTCGAGGAGGTTGAACGACGGCGTGAACACCTGCTCGAGCACGTCCACGTCCTCGAGCTTGCCGGGGTTCATCATCCCGCGCGGATCGACGGTGCGCCGGTAGGCGGAGAGCTCCTCGACGATGGCGCGGTCGAGGTACTTGATCTTGGTGATGCCGATGCCGTGCTCGCCGGAGCAGACGCCGCCGAGCGCGTCCACCTTCTCCATCACCCGGTCCACCGTGGCCTCGGCCCGGCGCATCATGGTGCGGTCGTTCGAGAGCACCGGGATGTTCACGTGCACGTTGCCGTCGCCGGCGTGCATGTGGGTGGCGATGACGATGCGGCGGGCGCGCACCTCGTCGTAGGCGGCCTGCAGCGCCGCCTCGACGCCCTCGTACCCGGCCACGGTCTCGAGGAGGTCCTCGCGGAGCTGCTTCAGCACCGAGAGGGCGCGCAGCTCCTTCTCGCCGGCGTCGCGGAGCGCCTCCATGGCCTTCACGCAGCGGGCGATGGCGCGGGCCACCTTGCCGGCGAGGAGCTGGGCCTCGTCCTCGGCGGCCTGCCCGAGCACCTCCATCGCCCGGGCCACCACCGCCTCCTGGTTGTGCCGCTCCTCGTCCACGTTGACCGCGTCGCAGAAGCGGGCGAACTCGGCGAGGGCGGTGAGCGGGAGGACGATGTCCTCGTTCAGCTTGAAGGCGTTGGTCCGCTTGGCGATGGCGCCGAGCTTCTTGCGGTCCTGCCAGAAGCGCGTGCCCTCCTCGGCGTCGCGGGCGACGAACAGGAAGGTGTTCTCGTGCGGCTCGAGCAGGCGGCGGATGGTCTCGACGCCGCGGGCGACCTGCTCCTGCGCGTGGCCCACCACGTCGATGAGGAGCACCGCTTTCGGCGTCTCCGACCGCGGCGCCTTCACCTTGTACTGGATGGCCCGGACGTACTGGTCGTCGAAGTGCTCGAGCGCCTGCAGCACCTCCTCGCCGCGGTTCGGGAAGGCCTCGGCGAGGTCGAGGATCACCCGGCTCGCCTCGTCCATGTCCGGGCCGAAGAACTCGAGGCAGAGCGTGGTCGAGCGCTCGTAGGCGGGGTAGAGGACGAAGGCCGCCGAGGTGATGACGCCGTCGGTGCCCTCCTTCTGCACGCCGGGCAGCCCCTTGAGCGCCTTGTTGGTGATGTCCTTCCAGAGGCCGTTCTTGCGGATCTCGGCGCCGGTGAGGGCGACGGTGCGCAGCTTCTCGCCGCGGGCGTCGCGCACCTCGAAGGTGACCGGGTCGGCCGGCAGGATCTTGCGCAGCTGGTGATCGACGCGGTGGATGGTGACGTGGCTGCCGTCGGGCAGGGCCATCCGCCAGGCGAGCAGGTTGTCGATGCAGGTGCCCCAGAGCACGCAGGTCTTGCCGCCGGCGTTCTCGGCGATGTTGCCGCCGATGGAGCAGGCCCAGGCGCTCGTGGGGTCGGTGGCGAAGACCAGGCCGCGCTCGGCGGCGTGGTTCATGGCGTGCTCGGTGATGACGCCCGCCTCGAGCTCCATCACCGCGCTCTTCACCGTCCGCCCGTCGGCGAGGGTGAAGCTCCGCTCGGTGACCGAGCGGATCCGGTCGAGCTTCTCGGTGTTGACCACCACGCAGCCGGGGCGCACCGGGACCGCGCCGCCGGTGAGGCCGGTGCCGGCGCCGCGCGGGATGGCGGAGAGGCCGAGCTGGCCGATCGTGGCGAGGAGCGGCCCGACCTGCGCCTCCTCCGACGGCATCACCACCGCCACCGGCAGGTGCAGGCGCCAGTCGGTCGCGTCGGTGGCGTGCGAGACGAGGGTGAACGGGTCGGTGAGGACGTTCTCCTTGCCCACCACCGCGCCGAGCTGGCTCTTGAGCCGCGCGCGGAAGTCGGGCGCGTCGTCCACCTCGCTGCGGAACTCGCCGAGGAGCTTGCGGCAGGCGGCGAGGATGTCGCGCACCTCCGGCTCGGCGGCGTTCTCGGCGATCACCGAGAGGTCCTGGGCGATGTTGTCGAAGAAGCGCCGCCTCCGGCTCCGGCTCGAGATGAGCTCCTCGTAGAGGAAGGGGTTCCGGCGGTGGATCAGGATCTCGCCGAGGAACCGCATGAGGAGCCGCGCGCTCCGGCCGGTCACGCGCCGGGACCGCAGCTCCTCCAGCTTCTGCCAGACCGCCGGACCGAGCAGGAAGGTGACCGCCTGGCGGTCGTCGGCCGAGGTGTAGTTGAAGGGGATCTCGCGGGGAGTCGGAGCTGCCATGGGACCCAGCAGCCTAGCAGGTAGGGCACCTGCTTGGGGAGAGGGCCCCGCGCCGGAAGTCCTGCGCGCGCCGGCCGGCCGCCCTACGTGAGCACGATGCGGGAGGTGCTCGTGCTCGGCGCGGTCCGCACGCCGCTCGGCCGCCACGGCGGCGCGCTCGCGTCGGTGCGGCCGGACGACCTCGCGGCTCGCGCGCTCGAGGCGCTCGTGGGCCGCGCCGGCGTGCCCGCGGCCGAGGTGGCGGACGTCTACCTCGGCTGCGCCAACCAGGCGGGCGAGGACAACCGGAACGTGGCCCGCATGGCGCTGCTCCTCGCCGGCTTCCCGGTGTCGGTCCCGGGCTGCACGGTGAACCGGCTCTGCGGCTCGGGGCTCGAGGCGGTGGCGCAGGCGGCGCGCGCGCTCCTCGCCGGCGAGGGGCACCTCTACGTCGCCGGCGGCGTGGAGTCGATGAGCCGCGCCCCCTTCGCGCTCGCGAAGCCCGAGCGCGCCTTCCCGCGCGGCGCCGCCCGGCTCGAGGACACCGCGCTCGGCTGGCGCTTCGTGAACCCGCGGCTCGAGGCGCTCGGCCACACCGACGCGCTCGGCGTCACGGCCGAGGCGCTGGCGCGCCGCTTCGACCTCTCGCGCGAGGCGCAGGACCGCTTCGCGCTCGGGAGCCACGCGCGCGCCCTGGCGGCGGCCGGCGCGGGGCGGTTCGGCGCGGAGCTCGTCCCGGTCGAGGCCGCGGCGGGGAGGGTGGAGGCGGACGAGGGGCCGCGCCCCGGCGGCACGCTCGCGGCGCTGGCGCGGCTCGCGCCGGCCTTCGCCCCGGGCGGCACGGTGACGGCGGGGAACTCGAGCCCGCTCTCGGACGGCGCGGCGGCGCTGCTCCTCGGCTCGGCGGAGTACGCGCGGGCCCACGGGCTGCGCCCGCTGGCGCGCCTCTCGGCGACCGCCGTGGCCGGCGTGGCCCCGGCGGAGATGGGGCTCGGGCCGGTGCCGGCGGCGGCGCGGGCCCTCGCGCGCGCCGGCCTGGGCCTGGGCGACCTCGGGCGCATCGAGCTCAACGAGGCCTTCGCGGCCCAGGCGCTGGCGGTCTGCCGGGAGTGGGGGCTCGATCCCGCCGATCCGCGCCTCAACCCCGACGGCGGCGCCATCGCGCTCGGCCACCCGCTCGGCTGCTCGGGGGCGAGGCTCGCGGTCACGGCCGCGCAGGCGCTCGCCCGGTCGCCCACCGGGCCGGCGCTGGTCGCGCTCTGCGTCGGGGTGGGGCAGGGGATCGCGGCGGTGCTCGAGCCGGCGTGACGCGCGCCCGGCCGCCCGCCCGGCCCGTTGCCGTGCCAGGACGAGCGCCAGAAATTTCACGGGGGCCGGGGACCGCCCGGCTGGAGGGGGACACCGTGAAACGCTTCATCGCCGCAGTCTCGCTGCTCACCCTGCTCGCGGCGCCACCGCTCGCGCGCGCGGTCGATCGGTTGCCCGGCAGCCTCGCGCCTGGCGCGCCGCGGTCGGGGGACCTGGCGCTCGACATGGGGGGCGGCGCGGGGGACGGCGGCGCCGCCAACGTGGCGCTCAGCGCGCTCTACGGCGGCCTGGCCGGCGCGCTGGTGGGCGCCGGGATCGGCCTCATCGAGGGGGGCAACTACGGGCGCGACATCGCCATCGGCGCCGGCGTCGGCGTGGTGGCGGGGGCGACCTGGGGGGTCGTGAGCGGCACGCAGAACCGCGACCAGCGGCTCGCGTCGGACGGGATGAGCTCGCCCGATCGCGACCCGGTGATGAACGGCCACGCGGCCGGGATCGTCGCCGAGTTCTAGCGGCGCCGGGGCTCGCCCAAAAAAGGCGGGCCGCCCGGGTCCGGGACGGGGCAGACTCGGCGGCATGATCGACCACATCACGCTCAAGGTGCGGGACTTCGCGAAGGGCAAGGCGTTCTACCAGCAGGCGCTCGGGCCGCTCGGCTACACGGTGATCGCCGACTTCCCGGAGGCCGCCGGGATGGGGGTGGGGCGAAAGCCGGACTTCTGGCTCGCGGCCGGCGAGCCGGCGCCGGGCGGGCTCCACCTCGCCTTCGCGACCGAGGACCGGGCGCAGGTGGACGCGTTCCACGCCGCCGCCCTCGCCGCCGGCGCGACCGACAACGGCAAGCCGGGGCTGCGCCCCGACTACCACCCGAACTACTACGCCGCCTTCGTGAAGGACGCCGACGGCAACAACGTCGAGGCGGTCTGCCACAAGCGGGAGTAGGGCGGACGGGGCAGCCGCCCCGAGCGCCCGTTATGTCTCCCGCATGCAGCGGGAGCCCGTCGTCAACGACTTCGCCATCCGGGTCGCCACCCAGAACGGCTCGGGCTCGCAGAGCAGCAACACGGTGCTCCTGCGGGCCCTGTTCCAGATGGGGATCCCGGTCTCGGGCAAGAACCTCTTCCCCTCCAACATCGCCGGGCTGCCCACCTGGTACACCATCCGGCTCTCGCGGCGCGGGTACGTCGCGCGCAAGCGCGAGGTGGACCTGCTCGTGGCGATGAACCCGGCCACGGTGGCCGAGGACGTGGCGGCGCTCCGGCCGGGCGCCGCGGTGCTCTACGACGCCCCGCTCCGGCCGGCGGCGCCGCCCCCCGGGCTCGTCGCCTACGCGCTCCCCTTCGACCAGCTCGCCGCGGCGGCCTGCCCCGAGGCGCGCCTGCGCAAGCTCGTGAAGAACATGTGCTACGTGGGGGCCCTCGCCTCCCTGCTCGGGATCGAGCTCGAGGAGGTGGAGCGCGCGGTCGGCCGGCAGTTCGCGGAGAAGGCCAGGGCGCGCGAGCTCAACCTCGCGGCGGCGCGCGCCGGCTTCGAGGGGGCGCGCGCCGGCCTCGTGAAGGAGGACCCCTTCCGCGTCGAGCGGATGGACGGGAACCGGGGGAAGCTCCTCGTGGACGGCAACACCGCGGGGGCGGCCGGGTCGCTGTTCGGCGGCGTCACCGTGCTCGCCTGGTACCCCATCACCCCGTCCTCCTCGCTGGCCGAGGCGCTCATCGGCTACCTCGCCGAGCACCGCCGGGCGAAGGACGGCAAGGCGACCTACGCCGTGGTCCAGGCCGAGGACGAGCTCGCCGCGGCCGGCGCGGTGCTTGGGGCCGGCTGGGCGGGCGCCCGGGCCATGACCGCCACCAGCGGTCCGGGCGTGTCGCTCATGAGCGAGTTCGCCGGGCTCGGCTACTACGCCGAGATCCCGGCGGTGATCTGGGACGTGCAGCGGGCCGGTCCCTCGACCGGCCTCCCCACCCGCACCGCGCAGGGCGACCTCCTCTCGACCGCCTTCCTCTCCCACGGTGACACCCGCCAGGTGCTGCTGCTCCCCGGCACGGCGGAGGAGTGCTTCGAGCTGGGGTGGCGCGCCTTCGACGTCGCCGAGGCGCTGCAGACGCCGGTGTTCGTCCTCTCCGACCTCGACCTCGGCATGAACGTCTGGACGGCGTCGCCGTTCGCCTACCCGGACGGCCCGATCCGGCGGGGCAAGGTGCTCGCGAAGGAGGACCTCGACCGGCTCGGCGGCTTCGCCCGCTACGGCGACGTGGACGGCGACGGGGTGGGGTGGCGCACGCTGCCGGGCACGCCGCACCCGGCGGCCGCCTACTTCACCCGCGGCACCGGCCACGACGATCGCTCCGCCTACAGCGAGGACCCGGGCACCTTCGAGCGGAACCTGGCGCGCCTCTCTCGCAAGCTCGACCGGGCGCGCGAGCTCCTGCCGGCGCCCCTGGTCGAGGGCGCCGGCGCGGAGGTCGGGATCGTGGCCTGCGGCAGCTCGCACCACGCGGTCGTCGAGGCGCGCGACCAGCTCCGGGAGGAGCGCGGCCTCGAGACCGACTACCTGCGCGTCCGGGCCTGGCCCTTCGCCGGGGCGGTGCGCGACTTCGTCGCCGCGCACCGCCGGGTCTACGTGGTGGACCAGAACCGGGACGGGCAGCTCGCCGCGCTGCTCAAGCTCGACCTGCCGGAGGCGCTCGTGCCCCGGCTGCGCGGCGCCGCCCACCTCGACGGGCTGCCGCTCGACGCCCGGACCGTGACCGAGCTCGTGCTCGCCCAGGAGGACGCGCCGTGAGCGCCCAGGACCAGAACCGCATCGGCCTCACCGTGCTCGACTACCGCGGCGGCAAGAGCACGCTCTGCGCCGGCTGCGGCCACAACGCCATCTCGGAGCGGATCGTCGAGGCGATGTACGAGCTCGGGATCGAGCCGGAGCGGGTGGCGAAGCTCTCCGGCATCGGCTGCAGCTCGAAGAGCCCGGCCTACTTCATGAGCCGCTCGCACGCCTTCAACGCGCTCCACGGCCGCATGCCGTCGGTGGCCACCGGCGCGGTGCTCGCCAACCGGCGGCTGCTCGCGCTCGGCGTCTCGGGCGACGGCGACACCGCGTCGATCGGCATCGGCCAGTTCGTGCACCTCGTCCGGCGCAACCTGCCGGTGATCTACGTGGTGGAGGACAACGGCGTCTACGGGCTCACCAAGGGCCAGTTCTCCGCCACCGCCGACGCGGGGGCGAAGCTCCGGACCGGCGCGGTGAACCCCCTGCCGCCCATCGACCTCTGCGCCCTCGCGATCCAGCTCGGCGCGAGCTACGTGGGGCGCTCCTTCTCCGGCGACAAGCGGCAGCTCGCGGCGCTCCTCAAGGGCGCGGTGGCCCACCGGGGCACCGCGGTGCTCGACGTGATCTCGCCCTGCGTCACCTTCAACGACCACGCGGGCTCGACCAAGAGCTACGCCTGGATGAAGGACCACGAGCAGCCGCTCCAGGAGCTCGGGTTCGTGCCGGCGTACGAGGACATCGCGGTCGAGTACGCGCCGGGGACCGCGCTCGAGGTCACGCTCCACGACGGCTCGCGCCTCACCCTCCAGAAGCTCGAGGAGGAGTACGACCCGCGCGATCGCGTCCGGGCCCTGGCGCGCCTCGCGGCGCCGCCCCGGGCGGGCGAGGTGCTCACCGGGCTCTTCTTCGTGGATCCCGCCGCGCCGACGCTGGTGGACGCGCTCGAGCTGGTGGACGCGCCGCTCGCGACGCTCCCGGAGGAGGCGGTCCGCCCGCCGCCGGAGGCGCTCCGGAAGATCGTGGACGAGCTGCGGTGAGGGGCGGGCCCCCTCCCTGACCCTCCCCCGCTGGCGAGGGGCGGCCAGCGGCGCCCGGCTACTTCAGCTCGCCCGTGATCGCCGCCTCGACCGTCACCACGTCCACCATCCCGCGCGCGCCGAAGAGCGCCGGGATGACCTGCTCCGGCGGGTGGCGGCGGCGCAGCTCGGCGACGCGCTCGGTGCCGGCGCGGTAGGCCGGCAGGTACATGCGCCCGAGGAGCGGGTGGCGCGCCCAGCCGATCGCGAGCTTCTCGGCCCGCTCCGCCGAGCAGAGGAACTGCTCGCGCAGCGTCCGGGCCACCGCCGTCCCGTCGGCGCCCTCGGCCCAGGTGAGCCAGGCGGCCTGGTTCTTGGCGTCGTCCTGGAGCAGCGAGAGCAGCATCCCGAGCCGGAGGTCGGGGTCGGCGAGCTCCGAGACGTCCACCACCCCGTGGGCCATGAGGAGCGCGTTGTTGGCGATGCCCTCCGACAGGGCGGCGCCGCGCGTGTTCATGGTGAGGAGGGTGGACTCGAACCCGAGGGCGCCCTGGACGTACCCGGCCTGCAGGAGCGCGAAGGTGGTCACGTGCCCCGGGACCACCTCGTGCGAGACCAGCTGCGCGAACTCCGGGACCGAGATCTCGAGCCGCGCGTTGACCTCGTAGGTGGACTCGTAGAGCGGCTGCCCGGCGGCCGTGCGCGCGCGGCCGAGGTAGTTCATCGAGCCCGAGAACCAGGCGTCGGCGATGGAGACGAACG
The DNA here is from genome assembly GCF_023169965.1 of Anaeromyxobacter paludicola. Lineage (NCBI taxonomy): Bacteria > Pseudomonadati > Myxococcota > Myxococcia > Myxococcales > Anaeromyxobacteraceae > Anaeromyxobacter > Anaeromyxobacter paludicola. The sequence continues at coordinate 4,374,196 of NZ_AP025592.1, forward strand.
CCACGTTGGCGAGCGGGACCTGGCGCAGCCGCGGCGGCAGGAACGGGACGACGTGGCGCGCGGTGCCGGCCTCGAGCTCGGCGATGAAGGCCGCGCCGAGCATGGGGATCGACCGCGAGGGCACCTTGCGCTCGGCCCGCCAGGCGTCGGCCGCGGCGAGGAGCGCCGCCGGATCGCGGGCCGGGTGGCCGGCGCGGTCGAGCAGCTCGCGGACCCGCTCGAGCTTCTCGCCGGGCCGCGACGGCTCCGGGGGCTTGCCGGTGGAGGCCTCCACGGTCCTCGCGAACGGGACCGCCGGGCCGCGCCCGAGCCGCTCCTGCGAGAGGTCCCACATCGCGCGGAGCGTCTCGGCGAGCCCGGCGAGGTAGGCGCCGCGCAGCGCCTGGCCGGGCTGCGCCGCCGCCCCGCGGGCGCCGGCCGCGAGCGCCTCGATGGCGCCGGGGAGGTCCACCGCGGCCAGGTAGGCGTCCACCGCCGCGAGGTCGGGGGCGTCGGCCGACACGCCGCCCCCCTGCCGCAGCGCCGCGGCCGCCGGGTGCGTGTAGGCCGCCGGGAGCGGCTCGTCGGAGAACCAGGAGTCGGCGATGAACCGCCCGGCGCCGGAGGGGTTCATGACGTCGCCGCCCCAGAGCGTGTCGATCCCGAGGACGGCGGTGGCGAGGGCCTGCGAGAGCTCGGCGTCCGTGCGCATGGCCCCCGGTATATCCTGGCCCGCCCGCGCGCGGCACACCCATGACCGACCCCGCCCCGACCCGGCGCGCCGCGCCGTCCCCGCCGCCTCCGCGCGAGCTCTCCCTCGCCGGCCTCGCGGCCGCGACCTACTTCATCGTCTCCGGCGGGCCGTACGGGCTCGAGGAGGTGGTGAGGGGGCACGGCTACGCGCGGACCCTGCTGCTGCTCGCGGTGCTGCCGCTCGTCTGGAGCCTCCCGGTGGCGCTCCTCGTCGGCGAGCTGGGGGCGGCGCTGCCGCGCACCGGCGGCTTCTACGTCTGGGTGCGGCGCGGGCTCGGGCCGTTCTGGGGGCTGCAGGAGGCGTGGCTCTCGCTCGCCGCCGGCGCCGTGGACAATGCCATCTATCCGACGCTCCTGGTCGGCTACCTGGGGGCGCTCTTCCCCGGGCTCGGGCTCGTCCCCGAGCGCGGGCTCGGCCTCGGGCTCTCGCTCGGGGTGGTGGTCCTCTGCGCCGGCTGGAACCTGGCGGGCATCCGCGCGGTGGGGCTCGGCGCCGCCGCGGCGGCGGCGCTGATGCTCTCGCCCTTCCTGGCGCTCGCCGTCCTCGCCGCGCTGGCGGTGCTCCGGGGCGGCGCCGCGCCGGTCGCGGCGGCCCTGGCCGCGCCCCCGCCGGCGGCCGGCCCCGCCTTCTCCGCCGGCCTGCTGCAGGCGATGTGGAACTACATGGGCTGGGACAACGCCTCCACCTTCGCCGGGGAGGTCCGCGCGCCGCAGCGGACCTACCCGCGCGCCATGTGGCTCTCGCTCGCGGCGGTGGCGGCCGCCTACCTCGCCGCGGTGCTCGCCGGCGCCGCCTCGGGCCTCCCCGCCGCGGCCTGGCGCGACGGCGCCTGGGTGGAGGTGGCGCGCGCGCTCGGCGGCGGCGGGCTCGCGGTGGCCGTCGCCGCGGGCGGGGCGGTGAGCGCGGTCACCATGTTCGCGGCCCTGCTCCTCTCCTGGTCGCGCCTCGCCGAGGCGGTGGCCGCCGACGGCTGGCTCCCGGCGCCGCTCGCCCGGCGCAGCCCGCGCACGCACGTCCCCACCCGCGCCCTCTCGCTCGGCGCCGCGCTCTCGGCCCTCTGCCTCGGGCTCGGGCTCGAGCGGCTCATCGCCCTCGACGTGCTGCTCTACGGCGCCTCCCTCCTGCTCGAGCTGGCGGCGCTCGTGGCGCTGCGCCTGCGCGAGCCGGCGCTGCCCCGGCCCTTCCGCGTGCCGGGCGGCCTCCCCGGCGTGCTCGCGCTGGCGGCGCTGCCGGTCGGGCTCCTCGCCTACGCGGCGTCGGGGCTGTCCGCGGAGACGCGCGTGCTGGGGCTCGGGCCGTTCGCGCTCGCGGCGGCGCTGGCGGCGGTGGGACCGGTCTGGTACCTCGCCGGGCGGCGCCGGTCGAGGAGGTCGCGCGTGGCGGACGAGGGCGGGGCGGACGAGGGCGGGGCGACGGGGTGAGCGGCGCGCGCCGGCCGCGCGCCCCGGTGCGCCTCGCGCTCCCGGTCACGCCTCGAGCGGCGGCTCGCGGCCAGGGGGCGGTCCGGCCCGGAGCGCCGGCAGCGGCCGCTCCCGGAGCAGGAGCCCGAAGAGCACGCCGCCGGCGAGCCCGCCGAGGTGGGCGGCGTTGTCGATGAACCCCGACATGAGCCCGAGCCCGACGTTGAGGGCCACCACCCAGCCCACGTCCTGCAGGATGAGCCGCCGCGCCTGCGGCGTGAGCCGCCGCCGGGCCCGCACGGCGAAGCCGAGCAGCGCGCCGAAGAGCGCGAAGATGCCGGCCGACGCGCCCACCGAGGGCTGCGGCACGAAGGCCACGCTGGCCGCCATCCCGACCGCGCCGCCGGCGAGGAAGACGAGCAGGAACTTCGGCCGGCCGTAGAGCAGCTCGATCGAAGGGCCCACCGAGGCGAGCGCCATGGAGTTGAAGGCCAGGTGGGCGAGCCCGCCGTGCAGGAAGCTCGCGGTCACGAGCCGCCAGACCTCGCCCTCCCGGATCGCCTCGTTCACCTTGGCGAAGCGCTGCACCAGCAGCGCGTCGGGGTCGAGCGCGGAGAGGAGGAACACGGCCACGAAGCTGCCGATGAGCGCCCAGGTCGCCGGCGCCTGCCGGACGCGCTCCCGGAAGCTCGGGGCCGGGGACCGGTCGGCGGGGGAGGGTGGGCGCACGCGCCCCGGATCATACGCGCCGCCCGCCCGCGCGGCACCTTCGGCGAGGGGGACGGGCTACCCGGAGGTGAAGCGCACCGGCATCACCACCCAGAGCCGCACCGGCCGGCCCTGGGCGTCGGCGCCCGGCACGAAGCGGCACGCGAGCACCGCGCGGCGGATCGCCTGCTCCACCCGCGGATCCCCGCCCGGCGTCAGCAGCTCCACCAGCCCCACCGAGCCGTCCCGCGCGACGGCGAAGCGGACCGAGATGAGGCCGGAGACGAAGCCGGCGAGCTCGGGCGGGAGCCGGACCAGCTCCCGGACGCAGCCGGGCCGCGCCTCGGCGGGGCGCCGGAAGCCGCCGGTCGCGTACTGCGGGGCCTCCTCGATCTCCTCGGCCGCCCCCCGCGGCAGGGCGGACGCGCCCGGCAGCACGCCCCCGACCACGCCGCCGATGACGCCGCCCACCACCCCGCCGACCACGCCGCCCTCGACGCCGCCTTCCTCGCCCTCGGCCTCGCCGCCCCCCGCCTCGGCGCCGTCCGCGGCGCCGGGCGCCGTCGCGGTGACGAGGACGGGCGCGATCTCCCTCGGCTGGAAGATGGCGGTGGGCGCGGGCGGCTTGCGGGGCACGGGCTTCGAGGCGACCTGCGCGCGCGGCGCGCCACCGCCCGCGCGCTTCGGTGGCGGGGGAGGCGGAGGCGGCGGCGGGCGCGGCGGGGCGGCGCGCACCAGCCGCACCTCCACGAGCGGCGCCCGCGCGACGTCGGCGGCGAGCCAGGCGGAGGCGGCGACGAGCGCCACACCCAGGAGCGCCTGGAAGGCGGCGGCTCCGATCACGTACGGGATGCGGTGGACCTCGAGCTGCCAGACGCCGGGCCGGACGACGTGCGCGAACATGGGCGCCACCTCGGGAGGTGGCGCCGGGGCGTCCACCCCGAGGTGCGATGGTACCCCCGGCCCTGGTCACAGGGCCGGCGCGAACTCGGGGCGCGCCCTCGGGACTGGGCCCTGCGGGGCGCCCCGAGGGCTACTTCTTGGCCGGGCCGGCCGGCGGCGGGAACGGCGCGACGGGCCGGGCCGCCGGGCCGCCGCCCTGATCGAGCCGCTGCAGCGCCTGGCTCGCCTGCGTGCCGATGGGGCTCGCCGGGTCGATCTCGAGGATCTTCTTCCAGGCCAGGCGCGCCTTCTCGGGCTGCTTCAGGTCGTCGGCCAGGACCACGCCGAGGTTGAAGAGGCTCTGCATGTGGCGCGGGTCCACCTTGCTCGCCTTCTCGAAGTTGGCGGCCGCCTTGTCGAAGGAGCCGAGCTCCCGGTACATCACGCCCTGGTCGGTGAGCACGTTGGCGTCGTTCGGCTCGAGCTCGAGCGCCTTCTGGTAGGCGTCCACGGCCTTCTGGCGCTGGTGCGTGTCGAAGTAGTCGTTGCCGAGCGCCACCCAGGCCCCGCGGTTCTTCGGGTCCTGCTCCACGATCCGCTTCGTCGCCTCGATCTGCTGATCCAGCCCGGCGACGGGGGCCCCGGGCATGCCGCCGCCCTGCGGCGCCGTCACGGGCGCGATGGGCGCCGGGGACGAGTCGTTCATCTTCGAGACCACCAGGTAGCCGATCAAGAGCGCCACGACGACGCCGACGACGAACCCGAGCACGGTGTTGCGATCCAAGCGGCACCTCCTCTGGCGGGGACCCTCCCGCGGGCGGGCGGATTCTCGCACGAGTCGGCCCGGGCGCCACCTCGAAGATGAGCGGCCGGACGTCCGGCGCGGGCCGGTCCACTGGGGTCGGTCAACCCTCTCAGCGCTTGTGCGGCCGGATCCCCTTGCACGGGTCGTCGCGCTCGGCGCCCGGCGTGAAGACCACGTAGTCGAAGGGCACGGCGCGGGCGCCGTAGTCGGCCGCGTAGGCCTCCGGCGTACAGCCGTCGCGGGTCACCTCGGTCATCGCCACCGCGAGCACCTTCTCCCGCGCGGCGGCCGGCAGGTACCAGGGGACGCCGCGGTCAGTCCGGGCGTGGCCGGAGCCGGCGATGAGGATGACCGGCCCCTTGCCCGCCGCCGCGGCCAGCGTCGCGGCGAGCTGGGCGTCGCGCGCGCGCTGGCCCACCACCATCGGCTCGAGCAGCTCCTCCGGCAGCTTGCCGCAGTGCGACTCGGCCATCTCCTCGCGCATCTCGCGGAGCGCCTCCGGCGCCATCGGCGCCTCGACCGCGGCGCGCAGCTCCAGCGGGAGCGCGGTCGCCCCCTCCATCACCACGCCCTGGACCTCCTTGCGGGCGAGGTTCGCGGCCAGGATCGGCAGCCGCTCGTCGAGCGCCGCCGCGAAGATGGGGCGGTAGAGCGCGAACGGCGGCCAGCCGCTCTTGTCCCAGCGGACCGCGTCGCCCACGGCCTGCGGGTCGGAAGGTTGCTTGGCGAGGGCGGCGTCGAGGGCCGGCTGCACGCCGCGATCGAGCATCTCGAAGGCGAGGGCCGGCCGCCGCCCGCCCGACGCCGCCGCGCGGACCAGCCGCGCCTGGAGCAGGTGATGGTCGGGGTTGTCATGGGTCTCGCCGAGCAGGAGCACCCCGGCGCCGCGCGCCGCCGCCTCGAGCGCCGCCTCGTCCACGAAGCGGGCCTGCTTCACGTCCCAGATCCGGCCCACCAGCGGGTGCTCGCGAAGGCGCGCCGACTGCCAGGCGAGCCCGAGCGCGGGCGCCCCGGCGATGGGCGGGCACTGGCGGGAGGCGCAGCCGGTCAGCGCTGCGAAGAGGAGCGCGGCGAGGGCGGTCTTCATGCGCGGGGAACATAGCGGCCGTGCGGGCGGCCGCCACCCGTCGCCCCTACTGCGGCCGCTTCGGCCAGGGCGAGGCCTCGCCCCGCTCGTCCACCCGGACCCGCTCGTGGCCCGGCCCGCGCCAGACGCTCCCGGCGATGACCCGGCGCGGCAGCCAGGGCCAGCGGGCCCGCGAGGCGTCGGTGGTGAAGACGGCCGGCGAGGGCGGGATCTCGGGCGTCCCGGTGAGCGCCGGGGTGGGCGGGGCGGGAGGCCCGCCGCGCTGGCCGCGGTGGCGGCGCCGGCCGCGGCGCCCGCCGTTGCGGGTGCCGGAGGAGGGGCTGATGAAGTGCAGGTCGTCCAACGTGGTTCTCCTTGAGGGCTACTCCGCGCCCGCGGCGAGCGCCGGCGCGGTGAACTGGGGGTGTGCGCGGATCGCGTCCAGCGCGCCGGCGGGTGCGTCCGCCGGGAGGGGGGAGGAGGAGCGGGCGAGCCGCTCCAGCCACCGGGCGTCGAGCGGGCGCGCCAGCAGGGCGGGCTCGGTCGCGGCGGCGGTGGTCTGGGCCTTGGGCCCCGAGGCGTCGCCCACGCCGACGAAGAAGCCGGCGAGGAGCAGCGCGCTCCGGACGGCGGTGGCGGTGCTGTAGGTATAGAGCGCGGCGCCGGCGGCGCAACGGTCGCGGAGCGCGGCGAAGGCGGCGGCGGTCCAGAGCTCCGGGTTCTGCTTCGGCGAGAACGGGTCCCAGAACACCACCTCGGCGCGCGAGGCCTCCCGGGAGAGCGCCTCGAGCGCGTCGCCCCGCACGAGCCGCCAGGTGGCGGCCGGCTCCTCGTGGCGCCCCTCGGCGAGGAGCGCGCGGGCCGCGGCGAGGTCCTCCGCCGCGAGGCCGAGCCGGGCCGCCCCCTCGTCCGAGGCCGCGAGCGCCAGCGCGCCGAGGTCGCGCTCGAAGCTCACCACCTCGAGCCGGCGCGCGCCCAGGGGAGCCGCCCGCGCCGCGCGCACGGCGGCGAGGGCGTTCGAGCCGGCCCCGAGCCCCACGTCGAAGAGCACCAGCGGCGGGCCGGCCTGGGCGAGCCGCTCGGCGAGCCGCGACTGCCGGACGTAGAGCTGCTCCGACTCGGCGTCGGGCCCGATGACCGGGTGCATCACCTCGCCGACCACCCGGTCGCGCACCGCCGCCGCGCCGTCGCGGGTCTGCACCAGCTCGAAGCGGGGCGCCACCGGCGCCGCCTGCGAGCCGGGCTGCCGCCGCTCCGGATCGTGCTCGTGCCGGTCGATGGCGGCGAGGGTGTCCTTCATGAAGCGCGCGTACCGCCCCTCGGAGATGGCGGCGCGGATGGCGCGCATGAGCTCGAGGTAGTGGTGCAGGTTGTGGATGGCGAGCAGCCGCGGCCCGAGCGGCTCCTTGCACTTCATGAGGTGGTGCAGGTAGCCGCGGGTGTGGAGCCGGCAGGTGGGGCAGCCGCACGCCGCGTCGAGGGGGGCCTGCGAGAGCCGGTGCTCGCTGCGCGTCACCCGCACCCGGCCCGTGGAGGTGAAGGCGGTGCCCTGCCAGGCCAGGGTGGTGGGGATGATGCAGTCGAACATGTCCACGCCGCAGGCGACCGCCTCCAGGATGTCGGGCGGCGTGCCCACGCCCATGAGGTAGCGCGGCCGGTCCTCGGGGAGGAGCTCCGCCGCCCGGGCGATCACCTCTCCACGCTGGGCGCGCGTGTCGCCCACGGCGAGCCCCCCGATGGCGAAGCCGTCGAAGGGGTGCTGGGTGAGGAAGGCGGCCGACTCGGCCCGGAGGGACTGCGACAGCCCGCCCTGCACGATGGCGAACAGCGCCTGCTCCGGGTTGGTGCGCGCGGCGAGGCTGCGCAGCGCCCACCGGTGGGTGCGGTCCATCGCCTCGCGGATGGCGGCGTCGTCCGCGGTGGAGGGCAGGCAGATGTCGAGCACCATCATCACGTCGGAGCCGAGCGCGGTCTGCATCGCGATCGACAGCTCGGGCGAGAGGTGGTGGTAGCTGCAGTCCACGTAGCTCTTGAACCGCGCCCCCTCCTCCGTGATGGTCCGATCCTTCGCGAGCGAGAAGATCTGGAAGCCTCCCGAGTCGGTGAGGATGGGGCGGTCCCAGGCCATGAAGCGGTGGAGGCCGCCGAAGTGGCGCATCGCCTCGGGGCCGGGCCTGAGGAGCAGGTGGTAGGTGTTGCCGAGGACGATCTCGGCGTCGAGCGCGCGCAGGTCGGCCGGGGTGAGGCCGGTGACGGTGGCGCGCGTGCCGACCGGCATGAACGCCGGCGTCTCGACGCGTCCGTGGGGGGTGGTGAAGGCGCCGCGGCGGGCGCGGGTGCCCGGGTCGCGGGGGCCGGGGTGGTAGCGGAAGGGCATCTGGGTCAGGGCAGCGCGCGGAAGGGGGCGGGGCGGGGAGCCCGGACGAGAACTCGCCGGGGGCGTGCCGAACGTGCTTTGCTCGGGGCCGTGAAGACCACTCTCTTGCGCAAGGTGCTCGGGTTCCTGGTGGGCCTGCTCGTGCTCGCCGCCGCCGGCGTCGCCCTCTACACCTGGGGCGCGCTCAAGTTCACCTACTCCACCGGCGACCGGGTCGGATACGTGCAGAAGTTCTCGAAGAAGGGCTGGCTCTGCAAGACCTGGGAGGGCGAGCTGGCCATGGTCACCCTGCCAGGCGCCATCCCGGAGAAGTTCTACTTCAGCGTCCGAGATCAGGGGACCGCGGACGAGATCAACCGTCTACTCGGCCGCCGAGTCTACCTCAAATACGTCCAGCACCGGGGAGTCCCGACCACCTGCTTCGGCGAGACCGAGTACTTCGTGGACGCCGTGAAGCTGGTGGAGTAGCGCGCCGCCTCGCGCGCGGCGCCGCCGGCCGCCGCCGTGGCGAAAACCCGAGCACCGGCCGGGGCTTCTCGAAAGGGTCGGCCCCCGGAACAGGCGCCCCCTCGCGTGCTAGCCTGCCGCGCAGGGAAGGGGGCTCCCGATGATGCTGCGCCGGAGGGTGGCGGCGGCGCTCGCGAGCGCGCTGCTGGCGGGCTGTCCGAACCGGGACCAGTACAAGGGGCCGAAGGGCGACCCCGGTGCTCAGGGGCCGCAGGGCGTGACGGGCCCTCAAGGACCGGCGGGAGCCGCGGGACCCGCGGGGCCGGTGGGGCCGGCGGGAGCGACCGGTGCGCAGGGGCCGCCGGGGGCGACCGGGCCCGCCGGCCCGGTGGGCGCGCCGGGGCTCGGCATCACCTGGCGCGGACCCTGGTCGGCCTCGACCCGCTACGCCGTGAACGACGCCGTCCAGTACCTGGGCTCCTCCTACGTCGCCTCGTCCCCGTCCACCGGCTCCGCCCCGCCGGCGGCCGGGTGGGCGCTCTTCGCGGCCCAGGGCGCGACCGGCGCGGCGGGGCCACAGGGCGTCCCCGGGCCGCAGGGGCTCGCCGGGCCGGCCGGCGCGACCGGCCCCGCCGGCCCTCAGGGCGCGCAGGGCCTCCCGGGGCCGCAGGGGCTCGCCGGGCCTGCCGGCGCGACCGGTCCGGCCGGCCCCCAGGGTGCGCAGGGGCTCCAGGGATTGCAGGGGGTCCAGGGGCCCGCGGGCCCCCAGGGCCCGGCCGGCGCGCCCGGCTCGCCGCTCGCGGTGGTGCGCGACGCCGCGGCCGCGCTGGTCGGACCGCTCGTCGCCGTCGCCGGAGCGCAGGTCTACACCGTGGAGACGGTCGGCGGCAGCCGCGTCGTGCTGGCGCGGGACCTCGCGAGCGGGGCCGCGGTGACGACCACGCCCGTCTACTTCACCGGGGCGGGCTGCACCGGGACGCCGTACGGCACCGGCCACGCGCTCGCGCTCGGAGGGCGGGTCTACAGCCTCGCCTCGACGCCCACCGCGCTCTCGTTCGGCTCGACGCTCGCGGGCGGCGCCTGCGGGCAGGGCGCCACCGCGACCGCGTTCCCGGGCACCGACGTCGGCCCGGAGCCGGCGGTGGCCGGGCCGCTCTCGATCGTGGCCCAGTGACGGGTGGTGGTCGCCACGAAGCCGGCCTCGAGGGTGGCGCAGAAGGCGAGGACGGCGACGCCGCGCAGGGCGGCGAGGCGGGACGGCAGCGGGAACCGGGGGGGCGTGGTCATGTCGGCGTTCCTCCTGTCCGATGGACCGGAGCGCCGGGCGGATCCGACGGCGGGACGCGCGTCCCGGAAGGGCTACTCGAGGAACCCCTGCTCCTTCGCGAGCCGGGCGAGCCGCTCCTTGAGCCGCTCGAACCGCTTCGACACCGTGTCGGCGCTCGCGGGGGCGCCGTCGGCGGCGAGGACCTGGGCGATCTCGCCCCAGGGGAGCTGCTGCTCGAGGCGCAGCGTGAGCAGCGACTGCTCCTCCGGCGAGAGCGCGGCCCGCAGCCTGGCGAGCGCGTCCCGCTGCCGCTCCACCCGCACCACCGTGCGCGTCCGGACCTCCTCGGCGAGCGCCGAGGCCTCGCCGGGGTGGAAGGGCCGCCCCCGCTTCCGCCAGGCCTCGTCGCGCAGGTGGAGCGCCGCGTTCCAGGCGATCCGGAAGGCCCAGGTGCGCAGCCCGGCCTCGCCGCGGAACCCCGGCAGCCCCCGCCAGAGGTTCTCGGCGAACCGGGAGAAGGCGTCGCGCGCGTCGTCCTCGACGTGGAGCACGGTGCGCAGGTAGCGCAGGACGTCGGGCCCGAGCCCGCGGATCGCCTCGGTGGCCGCCCCCCGCTCGTCGCCCGCGGCGAGGAGCGCCCGCACCCGCGCCTCGAGCGCCTGGAGCGGCTCGCCTCCGGTCGCGGTCACCGTCGTGCCTCCGCCGGTCCGAGCCGCCGGCGCAGCGCCTTCGCCTCCGCCAGGTAGGGCTGGTCGGGGTCGGCCCTCGCCCAGAGCCGGAGCAGGTGATCGAGGGCCTGGCGCGCCCGCTCGCGCTCGCCGAGCCGGTCGCGGGCCAGCGCCTCGAGGTAGAAGCTCCGCGGGTACATCCAGCTCCGGGCCGCGCCGGCGGGCATGCGGCGGAACCGCTCGAGGGCGTCGGCCGCCTCGCGATCGCGCCCGGCCTCGAGCGCCGCCTCGGCCAGGAACCAGGTGGCCGGGGCGCGGACGTCGGGGTTGGGCCGGCCGGAGAGCGCGCGGAAGGAGGCGAGCGCGGCCGCCCGATCGCCGCCGCGCCAGGCCAGGGCGGCGTCCACGAGCTGGCGCCCCTCGCCCGCCGGCAGGTCGGACTCGGCCCGCGCCGCCTCGTCGCGCGCGCCGGTCAGGGCGAGCACCACCGGGAGCCCGCTCCAGCGCGGCCTGGGACCGGCCAGGAGCCGCAGGGCCTCGGCGCGCGCCGGGGCGAGGTCGCGGTCTCCGAGCAGGAAGACCAGCCGGAGGCTCTGGAGCTCGGCGCCGTGCGCCGGCCCCGCGGGGAGCGAGGCCAGGAGCCGCCGCGCCTCGCGCCGCCGGCCCTGGTAGGTGAGCTGCGCGACGAGCTGCGCGGTCGCCTTGGCCCGCTCCGGGCCGACGCCGCGCTCCGCCGAGGGGCGGAGGAGCTGCTCGGCCTCGGGGTACCGCTCGGCCAGGGCGAGCGCGCTCGCCAGGGCGGCGCGGGAGAAGTGGCTCCCGTCGAGCGCCAGCGCCCGGCGGGCGTCCGCCACGGCGTCCTCGATCCGGCCCGCCGCCTGCGCCCCCTGCGCCCGCGCCCGCCACGCCGCCGCGCTCCCCGGCGACCGCTCCACCCAGGCGCGGCTCCGCGAGACGAGCTCGTCGGTCCGGCCGAGCCAGGCGAGGCTCTCCATCACGTGCAGGAGCGCAGGCTCCCAGGTCGGGTCGAGCGCCAGGGCGCGCTCGAAGAGCGGCAGCGCCTCCTCGGTGCGCCCCTCGTGGAAGTACAGGTCGGCCGCCATGTAGAGCGCGTCCTTGTCCTGCGGGTACGCGGCGACCGCCTGGGCGTAGAGCGCGTGGGCCTCGTCGTTCTGGTCGTCGAGGTGCGCCTTCCAGGCGCGCATGAGCAGCCGCTCCTTCTCGGGCGCGCGTTCGGGGTGGCGCAGCGCTTCCTCCACCTCGGCCTTGCGGCCCGCCGCGTCGAGGCCGGTGAACTCGCCCAGGTAGGCGATCTTGTAGTGGGCGAGGGCGAAGGTCGGGTCGGCGGCGATGGCGCGCCGGAAGGCGGCGATCGCCTCGTCGTAGCGGGTCGCCTCCATCGCCTGCTCGCCGTGGAAGTACTCCGACCAGGCCTCGAAGCTCCCGGTGGTGGCGGACGCGACCTGCACCTGCGAGGCCTTCACCTCGGCCGGGGTCTCCCGCAAGAGCGTGCGGGTCCGCTCCGAGAGCCGGTCGATCATCCCCGGCACGCTCGCCTTGCCGCGCCCCTCCTCCTTGAGCGTGAAGAGGTAGTCGCTGGTGGCGGGGTCGAGGGCCTTGAGCTCGATGGCGTAGAGCTGGTCGAAGCGGTGGATGGTGGCGAGCACCAGCGCGCGGGCGCCGGCGCTCCGCGCCACCTCCCGCCCGAGCGGCTCGTCCACCGCCTCCACCCCCTCCTTCCCGAGCTGGCGCAGGATGTCGAGCATCCTCACGCGCGTGAGCACCGAGAGCCGGCGCGACTGCTCGAGCGAGGTGATGAGCATGCCGGAGAGGCCGGACAGCTCCGGCTCGCCCGTCTGGTTCGCGAAGTCGGCCACCGCCACGGTGACGCGCTCCGCCGGCGCGGCCGCCTCGTCCGGCGCGCCCCCGGAGGGCAGGCGGCGGACCAGGATCGCCCCGAGCGCCGCGAGCGCGAGCAGGAGCGTCACCGCGGCCGCGGGCCAGCGCGGCAGGCGCGAGCGCGTCCGCACCGGCGCGCCGGGCCCGCTCGGGGTCCGCTCGAGCTCGCCCCGGAAGGCCGCCAGCGCCGCCGCCACCTCGCCGGCGTCGCGCGGCCGCGCCACCGGATCCTTGGCGACCATGCGGCCCACGAGCCCGCCCAGCGCCGGAGCCGCGGACACCTCCAGCGCCGGCGCCGGCCGTGGCCCGGCGAGCGCCTTGCCGTGGTCGTCGTCGGGGAAGGGGAGGCGCTCCGCGAGCAGCCGGTAGAGGATCACCCCGAGCGCGAAGACGTCGGTGCGCTCGTCCTCCGGCGCGCCGCGCCGCTGCTCCGGCGCCATGTAGGCCGGCGTGCCGCCCTCGACGCGGCGGCGGCCGAAGGCGTGGGCGAGGCCGAAGTCGAGCACCTTCACCTGGCCGTCGGCGCAGAGGAAGACGTTGGCCGGCGAGAGGTCGCGGTGGACGACGCCATGGCGGTGGGCGTGGGCGAGCCCCTCGGCGGCGGCGTGCGCGATCCGGAGCGCCTCCCCGAGCGGCACCGGCCCCTGCGCGAGCCGCGCGGCGAGCGTCTGGCCGCGCAGCAGCTCGAGCACGAGGTACGGCCCGGCGTCGCACCGGCCCACGTCGTACAGGGTGACGATGTTCGGGTGGGAGAGGCGGGCCGCCGCCTCCGCCTCGGCGAGGAGCCGCTCGTCGGGGACGTCGCTCGCCGCGCGGACCGCCTTGAAGGCGACGCCGCGCCCGAGCTCGGTGTCGCGCGCCTCCCAGACCTGGCCGAAGCCGCCGCGGCCGAGCTCCGAGACGAGCTCGAAGCGGCCGATCACCGCGCCCGGCCGGAGCACCTCGTCCCATGCCGAGCCGCGCGCCTCCTCGGGGAGGCGCGCGAGCTCGTGCAGCAGGGAGGAGAGCCCTTCGGGCAAGCGGAGGCTCCGGGCAGGGGACCCCGCTAGCCTAACCGGGGCGCGGGCGCCCCGGAAGGCCAACTCTGGGGACTACAGCAGGCCCGGCTTGCCCTGCTTCCAGCGGGCGAGCTCGGTCGTGAGCAGGGCCACGTGCTCCTGCTCCTCCGCCGCGAGCTCCTTGTAGAGCTGGCGCGCCGCGGAGCCGGCCGGGGCCTTGTCCACGTTCTCGGTGAAGAACTTCACCGCCCGCTGCTCGAAGAGGATCGCGATCTGGAAGAGGCTCTCCGGGTCGCTCGGCCGGTGCTCGAGGCCGGCGAAGATGGCCGCGCTGGCGATGCGGAAGGAGTCCGACGGGGCGGCCGGGGCCTCCACGTGGTACCGCCGCTGCAGGGTCGCCATGTGCTCGGTCTCCATCCCGGCGAAGCGCCCGAACAGCTCGCGCAGGGCCGGGTCGGTGGCCTCCTTGGCGGCCCGCGTGTAGAAGGCCATGCCGCCGAGCTCGATCTCGAAGGCCACGCGCACGGCGTCGAGCGCGGCGCCCGAGACCTCGCGGTCGTCGAGCGGGGCGAGCTTGCCCTCGCCGCAGATCGGGCAGAGCCCGTACGGGAAGGCGAAGCCCTCGCTCACCTTGGCGCACTTCTCACAGCGCCAGGAGAGCTGCGCGCCGGCGCAGCAGACGTACTCCTCGTCGCCCTCGATCGGGCGGTGGCACTTCGGGCAGGTGCGCACGGGCTCCTCCAGGGCGCCAGCGGGGACGGTGGCGCCGGCCGGCGCGGGCCGGACCTGGGCCGGGGGCTCGAACGCGGCCGCCTCCTCGGCGGTCACCGGCCAGCTCCGCTTGCCGTTCCTCAGCCAGGCGGCGATGGAGCGCGCGGCGCGGCGGCCGGCGCCCATGGCGAGGATCACGGTGGCGCCGCCGGTCACGATGTCGCCGCCGGCGAAGACGCCGGGGAGGTTGGTGGCCTGGGTGGACTGGGGCTTGCCGTCGTCGGCGGCGATGTTGCCCCACTTGTTGAGCGCGAGGCCGGGGGTGGACTCGGTGACCACCGGGTTCGCCTTGGTACCGAGGGCGGAGATGACGGTGTCGCACTCGAGCACGTGGAGCTCGCCCGTGCCCATCGGCTTGCGGCGCCCCTTCTCGTCGGGCTCGCCGAGCACCATCCGCTCCACCTTCATGCCGGTGACGTTCCCGTCGGCGTCGGCCAGGATCTCGACCGGGCCGTGGAGGAAGTAGAACTCGATCCCCTCCTCCTTGGCGTGCCGGATCTCCTCGATGCGGGCCGGGGCCTCGGCCTCGGAGCGCCGGTAGACGCAGCGCACCGTCGGCGCGCCGAGCCGCTTGGCCACGCGGAGGCAGTCCATGGCGGTGTTGCCGGCGCCGATCACCACCACGCTGTTGCCGAGCCGGATGGGGGTGTCGAGGTAGGGGAACTTGTCCCCGCCCATGAGGTTCACGCGGGTGAGGAACTCGTTGGCGCTGTAGACCTGCCCGGCGTTCTCGCCGGGGATGCCGAGGAAGGCCGGGGCGCCGGCGCCCACGCCGAGGAAGACGGCGTCGAAGCCCTTCTCCTCGAGGAGCTGCGGCACGGTGAAGGTCTTGCCGATGACCTTGTTGGTCTCGATCTTCACGCCCGCGTCGCGCAGCTGCTTCACCTCGCGCTCGATGATGTCGCGCGGGAGGCGGAAGGACGGGATGCCGTACTGGAGCACGCCGCCCACCACGTGGAGCGCCTCGAACACGGTGACGTCGGCGCCGTAGCGGACGAGGTCGGCGGCCGCGGCGAGGCCGGCGGGGCCGGAGCCGCAGATGGCGACGCGGCCGAGCCGGTCCTGGGGCGCGAAGACGGGCGGCTTCGCCTTGGGCAGCGCGGCGGTGTCGCCGACGAAGCGCTCGAGCCGGCCGATGGCCACCGACTCCATCTTCTTCGCGATGATGCACTGCGACTCGCACTGCGTCTCCTGCGGGCAGACGCGGCCGCAGACCGACGGGAAGGCGTTCGACTCGCGGATGACGGCGGCGGCGCCGTCGAGATCGCGGACGAGGAGGTGCCGGATGAAGCGCGGGATGTCGATCGACACCGGGCAGCCGGCCACGCAGGTCGGCTTCGCGCACTGGATGCAGCGCTCGGCCTCGGTGAGGGCGTCCTGGAGCGAGTAGCCCAGGTTCACCTCCTTGAAGTTCCGGGCGCGCTCCTGCGCGTCGCGCTCGGGCATGTGCACCGCCTTGGGCGCGAGCTCCTTCAGCTTCTTGTAGTTGCGCTTCTCGTCCTCGAAGAGCTGCTTCTCGAGGTTGCAGACGTGCGCGTAGTCCTGGTTGGCGGCCGCCTCCTGCTCCTTGAAGCGGCGCTGGCGGGCCATGAGCTCCTTGAAGTCCACCTTGTGGCCGTCGAAGTCCGGACCCTCGACGCAGGCGAACTTGACCTTGCCGTCCACGGTGACGCGGCAGGAGCCGCACATGCCGGTGCCGTCCACCATGATGGCGTTGAGGCTCACCATGGTCTTCACGCCGAAGGGCCGGGTGGTCTCGACGCAGGCGTTCATCATCGGGAGCGGGCCGATGGCGACCACCAGATCCGGCTTGTCCTTCTCGCAGATCTCCTTGAGCGCCTGGGTGACGAAGCCCGGCTTGCCGTAGCTGCCGTCGTCGGTGCAGACCACGAGGTCGTCGCAGTACGTCTTGAACTTGTCCTCCCAGAACACCAGGTCCTTGTTGCGGAACCCGATGACGCCGGTGGTGCGGCAGCCGGCCTCCTTGAAGGCGCGCAGCTGCGGGTAGACCGGCGCGACGCCGAGGCCGCCGCCGACGAGCACCACGTGGCCGAACTTCCCCACGTGCTGCGGCAGGCCGAGCGGGCCCACGAAGTCCAGGAAGGTGTCGCCCTCCGCGTAGTTCGTCATCATCTCGCGCGTCGTCTTGCCGAGCGCCTGGACCACCATCGTGATGGTCCCCTTCTCGCGGTCGAAGTCGGCGACGGTGAGCGGGATGCGCTCCGACCCCTCGTGCAGCCGCAGCATCACGAAGTGGCCCGGCTGGGCGGCGCGGGCGACGTCGGGGGCCTCGACTTCCCAGAGGAAGGTGGTGTCGGAGAACGCTTGGCGGCGGACGATCCTGGTCATTGGGCGCGGGTCCTCGCTGGCGGATTCCCGGGGGGTCTTTCCCGCTCGGGGTGAACCTTCCTACGCGAAGGACCTCGCTGTGGTCAAATGGGCGAAAACTGGACGGATTGGGTCAGGTTCTC
This sequence comes from Anaeromyxobacter paludicola, assembly GCF_023169965.1. Classification (NCBI taxonomy): domain Bacteria; kingdom Pseudomonadati; phylum Myxococcota; class Myxococcia; order Myxococcales; family Anaeromyxobacteraceae; genus Anaeromyxobacter; species Anaeromyxobacter paludicola. The sequence continues at coordinate 4,390,688 of NZ_AP025592.1, forward strand.
GACCCGGTCTGAACCCTCGATTTCACTGAGAGAGGGGAAGCTCACCAGCGGTCGTCGTCCCCCTTTGGGGCGAGCGGCCAGGGAGCGGCCGGGCGGCCGTCGATGGTGGTCCCGCCCTGGAAGAAGGACGCGTTGTTGGCCACGAAATCGTGGGGGAAGTCGAGCTTCGGGACGGTGAGCGCCTCGAGCCGCCCGGCCTGGGCGGGGGTGAGGGTCACGTCGGCGGCGCCGAGGTTGTCCTCGAGCTGGGCGACGGTGCGGGCGCCGAGGATGGTGGAGCTGACGCCGGGGCGGCCCATGACCCAGGCGAGGGCGACCCGCGACACGGTGGTGCCGAGCTCCCGGGCGAGCTCGCCGAGGAGGTCGATCACGGCGTAGGCCCGCTCGTCGAGCGCGCGCGTGGCCCACTCGCCGCGGCCGGCCTGGTGCCGGCCGTGCTCCTCGCGCCGGTACTTGCCGGTGAGCACGCCGCTCTTGAGCGGGGACCAGGGGGTGATCCCCATCCCGTGCTCGCGCGCCATCGGGACGAGCTCGCCCTCGATGGTGCGCTCGAGGAGCGAGTACTCCACCTGGATGGCGGTGACGGGCGCCTGCCCCAGGAAGCGGGCCAGCACCTGCGCCTCGGCGCACTTCCAGGCGGGCGTGTCGGAGAAGCCGACGTAGCGGACCTTGCCCTCGCGCACCAGGTCGTCGAGCGCGCGCAGCGTCTCGTCGATGGGCGTGGAGGCGTCCCAGCTGTGCATCCAGTAGAGATCGACGTACCCGGTCTGCAGCCGCCGCAGCGACTGCTCGCAGGCGGAGACGATCGCCTTGCGGCTGGCGCCGCCGCCGTTCGGGTCGCCGGAATACAGGTTCGAGAAGAACTTGGTGGCGATCACCACCCGGTCGCGCTTCGCCGGGTGCCGGCCCAGGTGGTCGCCGATGATCTTCTCGGAGTGCCCCTTGGTGTAGATGTTGGCGGTGTCGATGAAGTTGCCGCCGCGCGCGAGGAAGCGGTCGATCATCGCCTCGGAGTCGGCGACGCTCGCGCCCCACCCCCAGTCCTCGCCGAAGGTCATGGCGCCGAGGCAGAGGGGCGAGACGCGCAGGCCGGAGCGGCCCAGGCTGACGTAGTGGTCGAGGGGCATGCGCCAGGGTTAAGGGGCGCGCCCGGGGGCGGCCCTTCCCTGGCGGGGCCGGCTAGCCCTTCATCCAGGCCTTGAGCGCGGGGACGATCTTCCTCGCCCAGCCCCGGCCGGCGCGCTCCGAGAGGAAGGCCTGCGCGAGCGCGTCCACCAGCGAGGAGAGCCGCTCGACGAGGTAGAGCCGCTCGAGGAGCCGGTCGTCCTCCTCCTCCGAGAGGAGCTCCGGCAGCTTGGCGGAGCGGACGTCGAGGAACTCGGCGTCGAGCGTGGCCTCGTAGGTCTTCTCGCCGTGGTCGAGCCGCACCCGGCACTGGTGCACGAGGAGCCCCTCGTCGAGGGCGTGGCGCACCTGGGCCGAGTAGGGGGCCTGGGCGCCGCGGGCGGTCACCTCGGTCACGTCGCCCTTCACGCCCTTCAGCACCAGCCGCGCCGTGAAGAGCACGGTGACGCCGGCGCCGTCCACCTCCACCACGGGCTCGCCCGCCTCGGAGCGCCAGAGCAGCCAGGTGAGGAACTCGCGGCCGAGCCAGGCCCGGTTGCGCAGGAGCTGCTCGCGCGCCTTGCCGCGCTCCACCTCGGCGAGATCCCGCTCCTCGCGATCGGTGGCCTGCCCGTCCACGCCCACGTCGCCGCGCAGGAACGCGGCCTCCTCGCGCGCCGCCTCACGCCTCGACATCGGCCACCTCCTCCGCGCCCGGCAGGTCCGCGCCGAAGAGCGCCCCGGTGGGCGCGAGCGCCTTGCCCTCCAGGCCGGCCTCGGCGGCGTGGCCGGCGAGGTTCCGGGGCTGCAGCTTCGCGCCGAAGGCGGCCTCGACCGCCTCGGCCACCTCCTCCACCAGGCTGCGCGAGGCGGCCCAGAGCTGCAGCGCGCCGGTCTTCCAGTCGAGGCTCACGTCGTGCACCTTGCTCGAGGGCGGCGTGCGCTGGCGGAGCACGCTGCGGATGGCGTCCTTGGCGTGGGCCTTCTCGCCGCGGGTCGCCTTGCGCCCGTGCTCCTGCTCGAAGCTCGCGAGCCAGCGGCCGAGCTCGGCCTTGAGCTGGGCGGCCGGGATCCGGATCTGGTCCACGCGGTAGCCGAAGAGCGCGTAGTCGCCCTCGAGCCCCTGGCCGAGCGGGAAGTCGGTGGCGTCGTGGTCCTCGAGGGCGACGAACCCGGCGGAGCGGTCCTCGGCGCCGGCGGCCGGGTCGAGGGGCTTGAAGGCGCCCTGCTTCAGGGCGCGCTGCAGCCAGCGGCGGGTGTCCTGGGCGGCCGCCTTGGGGAGCTCGGCCTGGAAGCGGGCGAAGGTGACGGTTCCTGCGAGGAGGGGCATGGGGGCGGGCAAGATGGGGGAGAGGGGGGCTCGGCGTCAAGCCGCCGACGGGACGGAAGACGCGCGCGGGCTTCGTTTGACAGAGGGGTCTGACACGAGGGCTCCCGCGCACCGCTCACTCCGGCCAGAAGAGCTCCCCGCTGCACTCCCTGCACCGCTCACTCCGGCCAGAAGAGCTCGCCGCTGTACTCCCTCCCCGCCGGGCGTGGAGGGCGGGGGAGGGGCGGCCAGCGGTGCAGGGTGCCAGGCCTCCTTGCTTGCCGATGCTCGACCGGCGCCGCGGGGCCGCCGGGAGCCCACCGCTGCGGTGCTCGCTCCGGCGGCTCCACCCGGTCGCCGATGGGCGAGCGGCGCCGTGGGCGCAGAGCGCTCGACCCCGCTGCGGTGCCGTCCTGGTGCTGGCGCTCGGCTCCGGTCTCGGCGTTGCACGAGGGAGCGGCGCTTCCATCGTGTCACGCGGTCCGACGCCGGCGGGCGGCCCGCCTGCGCTGCGCGCCTCGGGAGGGCTCCCGGCGGCTGTGGTGCGGCGCTGATCGCTGTACGGGCGAATTCGCTTCGGGCAGGCGCGGCGGTGCACTCCCTCCCCGCCGGGGCGGGAGGGCGGGGAGGGGCGGCCAGCGGTGCAGGGTGCCAAGCCTCCTTGCTTGCCGATGCTCGACCGGCGCCGCGGCGCCGCGGGGCCGCCGGGAGCCCACCGCTGCGGTGCTCGCTCCGGCGGCTCCACCCGGTCGCCGATGGGCGAGCGGCGCCGTGGGCGCAGGGCGCTCGACCCCGCTGCGGTGCCGTCCTGGTGCTGGCGCTCGGCTCCGGTCTCGGCGTTGCACGAGGGAGCGGCGCTTCCATCGTGTCACGCGGTCCGACGCCGGCGGGCGGCCCGCCTGCGCTGCGCGCCTCGGGAGGGCTCCCGGCGGCTGTGGTGCGGCGCTGATCGCTGTACGGGCGAATTCGCTTCGGGCAGGCGCGGCGGTGCACTCCCTCCCCGCCGGGCGGGGAGGGCGGGGGAGGGGCGGTCAGCGGTGCAGGGCGCTAGCGTTCCTGACTTACGTGACCGGCGCCGCGGCGGCTGTGGTGCGGCGCTCTCCGATGCGGGGGCGGGCAGGGAGCCCCGGGCCAAGCGCCTCGCGACGTGCTCACCGCGCGCGGCCCTCGGCCGTCATCGCCCCACCCCGATTGCACCCCGGGGCTCCGGGTTGCTCCCCGGCCGGGTGAATCTGCTATCGCCAGCGGAGGTGAAAGCGCGAAGTCGCCGCCCTGGGCGGCGCGAGCGTGGCGGAGGCCCCGCCCTTCGGGCCAGCCCATCGGGTCCAACGATTGTCGTTGACGGCATCTCGGCCCGAGTCGGCCGCCGCTCCGGTGGTCGTGTCCGAGGTCGCGTTCTACCGCGCTGCTCGCGGCGACCTGCGCGGCGAGCGACGGGCGCGTGGAGGCGAAGGCCCCTCCTCCGGAAATCGCGCCTCCGTGGCCGATAGGCGCCTTCCCGGAGGTCACGAAAACCCGTGAGAACATCGGTTCCCACAAGGGGGATGGACCATGAACGATGGAATTGCGCGGTCTTCGGCAGACGCTCTCGGCGCTTTCGACCTGGCGCGCCGCCTGCGAGAGCTCGCCGGAGACGAGCGGAACGTCCAGGCCGACTTCCTGCTCCACCTCGACGCCTTCGACCGGCACCGGGCCTACCTCGACGCCGGCCATGCGTCGCTCTGGGAGTTCTGCCTGAAGGCGCTCCACCTTCGCGAGGGCGCGGCGGGGCGGCGCATCGGGGCCATGCGCGTGCTGCGTCGCTTCCCCGCGCTCGAAGAAGCGCTCAGGGACGGCAGGCTCTGCCTCTCCACGCTCGGGCTGCTCGGACCGGTGCTCACCGAAGGCAACCGGGAGGAGATGCTGGCCCGCGCCGCCTTCCAGACCCGGGCCGAGGTGGAGCGGCTGATCGCCTCCATCCAGCCGAGGCCGGCTCCGAAGGACGGGATCCGCCGGGTGCCCGGACCGCTGCAGCGGGTGGCGGGAGCGGAGGAGGCCATTGGCGCGCCGGGTCAGGCGCCCGAGGTGGCGGCCGGCGCGGCCACCGCGCTACCCGCGGAGGAGCCGCCGCCGGGCGATGCCCCGCGTGACCTTCGTCCTTCTGACGAGTCGCGCGCCGGCTCCGAGCCGCTGGCCCTGAGCACGCCAGCGCCTTCGACGCTCTCCCACGACCGGCCTGCCTCGCGCCCGGAGCTCCGGCCCGTGTCGGAGGAGAGCTACTCCCTTCGCCTCACGCTCGACGCGGCGTTCAAGGGCGAGCTCGACCAGCTCAGGCAGCTCCTCAGCCACAAGCTCCCGAACGGTGATCTGGCCGCGGTGCTCCGGGAGGCGGTGCGCTGCGCCATCGAGAAGCACGGGAAGCGGCGCGGCGCGGTGGCGCCGAAGAAGGTGAGGGCGCAGGCGAAGGGAACGGGCAAGAAGGAAGGGAGCGCGGAGGGCATCGAGGAGCGAGGCACGACGGCGAAGGATCGCGCCGCTCCAGCCGCGCCGAGAGCCCACGCGCTCGCGGCCGGCCCGGAAACTGGGGGAACGGCTCGCGACCGGCAGCGCCGGGCGAGGCGCGCCATCCCCGCCGCGCTTCGCCGGGAGGTCTGGGCGCGCGACGGCGGCCAGTGCGCCTGGCGCGGCGAGGACGGCCGCCGCTGCGAGAGCCGGTGGCAGCTCGAGCTCGATCACGTGATCCCGGTCGCGCTCGGCGGGGCGACGACCGCCGACAACCTCCGGCTCGCCTGCCGCGCCCACAACATCCTCAGCGCCGAGCGGGCCTTCGGGCGGGAGCACATGGCGCGCTTCCGGCGGGCGGAGTCCCGGCAGGGTGAGTTTGCTATCGCCAGCGGAGGTGGAACGGAGTGAGGTGCGTCGGTGCGAGCGGTCTCGACAGAGCGCTGCGAGCGATGGTGGCGCTCCACGCCCGAGCCCGTCACCGCTGGTGCCGCAGGATGGTGCGGTAGGCGCCGACGGCCCAGACCAGGCCGGACGGGCTGCCGGAGACAGCGGCGAGCCGGCCGCCCCCGTACACCGAAGGCGGGCCGAAGGGCGTCTCCTGCTTCGTCCAGGCGCTCCCGTCCCAGTGCAGCACCGCGCCGCCGAAGTTCACGGAGCCGACGGCCGCGCCACCGCCGCGACCGCCGACCGCCCAGACGTCGTTCGGCCCGCTCCCCGATATCGCGTACAGGTCGTCCTGGGCGCCGGCCACCCGCGTCCAGGCCGTCCCGTCGAAGTGGAGGATCCGGCCGCCGTCGCCCACCGCCCAGACGTCGCGCGCGGAGCTGCCCCAGACGCCGTTCAGGTATCCGGCGGTCGCGCGGTCGGTCACCGTGGTCCAGGTCTTGCCGTTCCAGTGGGCCATGGCCGGGAAGTCGGGGTTGTACGTGACGCCGCCGCTCGCGGTCGCCCAGGCGTCGTCGGGCGCGCTGGCCCAGACGCCGGTGAAGGTCAGGTTGGGAGCCGGAGCGATCGACCAGTTGGCGCCGTCCCAGTGCCAGACCTCGCCGTTCCCGACGGCCCACACGTCGCTCGCCGAGGTGCCGAAGACGGCGGTGAGGATCCGCCGAGGGTCGGCGCCGGGCGGCGCGGGAACCGCCGACCAGGCGCTTCCGTCCCAGTGCACGGCTCCCGCGCCCACCGCCCACACGTCGTCCCCGGCGCTCCCCCAGACCGCGCGGAACCCCGTCCCTGGGTGCGAGGCGGTGATCCAGCTCGCGCCGTCCCAGTGGAAGATCGATCCCAGCTCGTCCACCGCCCAGGCGTCGGCGTCATCGTGCACCCAGACGCCGGTGAGCTCGCGCGCGAAGATCCGGTCCGGGGTCTTCGACCAGGCGACGCCGTCCCAGTGCAGCATCTCCCCATCATTGCCGACGGCCCAGACGTCGTCGGCGGCGCTCCCCCACAGGGCGAGAGGATTGCTCTCTGGGAGAGAGGCGCTCGACCAGGTGGCACCGTCCCAGTGGAGTGCCCCGATGCCCCCGACAATCCAGGCGTCCGTCGCCGAGCTGCCCCAGACCGCCGCCTCCTGGGTCCACCACCCCGCCGGCGTGGGCACGGCCGACCAGGCCTGGCCATCCCAGTGAAGGACCACGCCGTTCCAGCCCACGGCCCAGACGTCGCGCGCCGAGCTGCCCCAGACGCTCGTGAGCCTGGGACCGCCGCCGAGGTTCCACGCCGCGGCGAACGCGGCCAGGGCGGACATCGGCGTCGGCACGGGCGACCAGGAGCGGCCGTCCCAGTGCATCGGCTCGCCGGTCCCGACCGCCCAGACGTCGTCGGCCGCGCTCCCCCAGACCGCCTGGAGCGAGGTGCCGACCGGGGGCGGGCTGGCGCTCCACGCGTAGCCGTCCCAGTGGAGCACGGTCCAGCCGCCCATCGCCCAGACGTCGTCGGCGGCGCTGCCCCAGATCGAGGTGAGCGAGAGCTGGCCCACGTCGGTCAACCCGCTCGGCACGGCGGTCCAGCCGCGCCCGTCCCAGTGCTGGATGGACCACCCGACGGCCCAGACGTCGTCCGCCGAGCTGCCCCAGACCGCCGCGAAGCGGTTCTCGAGCGCGGCCGCGCCTCCGGGGGACGCCGGAGCGTACGCGGACCAGGCCGCGCCATCCCAGTGCAGCAGGACGTCCCACCCGACCGCCCAGACGTCGCGCGTCGAGCTGCCCCAGATTCCGCTCAGGACGTTCCCTTGCGGCTGCGGTGTCTCGACGCACCAGCCGCCCCGACAGACGGGCCGGAACCGCCGCTCGACTGGCGCGGCGCGCTGGGCGAAGTCCTGCCCGCTCGCGTCGGCGGCGCCCAGGTCCAGCAGGCGGTCCGGAGGCGTGAAGGTGTTGCCCTCGAGGAAGGGCGTGAGGAGGTACTCGCCGGGATGGAGGTCGGTGAAGGCGTAGCGCCCTCCGTCCGCCGTGGTGACCGTCTGCCCGAAGGGAAAGCCCGGGGCGGGAGAGAGCCGCACGGTGATCCCGTCCGGAGCGGCTCCCGAGATGGTGCCAGAGATGACGAGGCTGGAGCTCGCGGCGCTGGCGGCGAAGTCCACGCGGGTCACGTCGTGGCCGCTCACGGTGACGCGCGACCGGGGCGGGCTGAAGGCGAGCCCCGGGCCCTCGGGGAAGAGGACGTACTCGCCATCGGGCACCGCGCCGAACCGGTAACCCCCGCGGGCGTCCGGGTGAACGTCGATGGCGCTGGAGCCGAGCAGCTGCACGTTCACTCCGGTGAGCGAGATCGCGACGCCGCCGCTCGCGCCCGACACGGTGCCGGAGATGGCGTGGAGCGCGCCCGTGGCTGGGGGCGGAGGCGAGCCGGCGCCACCGTCCACCCCTGCGTCCGGGGCAGCGCCACCCGCTCCGCCGTCCCCGCCGGCGTTGGTGCCGCGCACGCCTCCATCTCCGCCGCCCCCGCTCGAGCAGGCGAGGCTGGCGAGCAGGACGGTGACGGCGAGCGCTCCCCCGCTCCTGGCGCTGGTCCCGGACATGTCGGCCGGCGCAAACGTACGGCGCGTCGAGCGCGCCGACAGCGACCCGAGCGGACGACGGCGGGCCGGCCGCCTCGCGGCGCCTACCGCTTCCCGTGCGGCGGCCGCCCGGGCTTGTCGTCCTCGCCCGGCGGCTTCGGCTGCGGGGGCGAGAGCGGGGGGCGCGTCACGTAGGTCACGAGGGGGCCGGGGGGCTCGCGGCGCGGGGGGCGCGGAGGGTGACCGCCGCGGCGGTCATCGCGGGGGCCGCCTCGCGCGTCGCGGCGGACGTGGGGAGGCGGGGCGCTCCGCGCGGCTCCGCCCCGGCTCTCCGCGGCCGGCGGGGAGGGGGACTGCGCGGGGCGGCCCTGCTGGCCCCGGTGCGGACCAGGGTGAGCCGGTCTGCCGCCGGCGTGAGGCTGCGGGGTGCTCCTGGCGGCCCCTCCACGGCCCTCCCCGCGCGGCGGGGAGGGGGGCAGCGCGGGACGGCTCGGGGCGCCGGACTGCGGCGGAGTGGGCTGCGCGGGACGGTTGGGGGCGCCGGCCTGCGGCGGCTGCGCGGGGCGGCTCGGGGCGCCGCGCGGGCCGGAGTGCGCCGGTCTGCCGCCGCCGTGGTGCTGCGGGGTGCTCCTGGCGGCCCCTCCCCGGCCCTCCCCGCGCGGCGGGGAGGGGGGCTGCGCGGGGCGGTTCGGGGCGCCGGTCTGCGGCGGGGTGGGCTGCGCGGGACGGTTCGGGGCGCCGCGCTGTGGGCCGGACTGCGCCGCCCTGCCTCCGCCCTGCGGCGCGCCGGACTGCGCCGGCTTGCCCCCGGCGTGCGGCTGCGGCCCGCCGTGGCGGCCGCCGTGCGGCTTGCGGTCCCGCTCGTGCGAGCGGCCGCCGTGGCGCTCGTGGCGCCCGTGGCGGGCGGGCTCGGGGGGGAGCCGGCCGGTGGGGACGAAGTCGGGGGTGAGCTCGCGGCGGACGTAGGCGCGCCAGATCTCGCGCGCGTCGCCGGCGGCGGCGGCGACGGCCGGGTCGAGCGGGGCGAAGAAGCGGCGGATGGTCTCGAGGTCGCGCTCGAAGAACCGCTCGGCCTGGCTGTTGTGCGCCGCCCCGACCACCTGCGGGAAGTCGATGACGGTCGGGCCGTTCCAGGCGAGGAGCACGTTGTAGGGCGAGAGGTCGCCGTGGATGAGGTCGCAGCAGAGCATCCGCACCACCTGCTGGCGCAGGTCGGCGTACCACTCGGCGGCGCGCTCGGGCGGCACGGCGGTCTCGACGAGCCGGGGCGCGGCGTGCCCCTCGGCGTCCACCACCGCCTCCATGAGCAGCACGCCCTCGTAGAACATCACCGGCCGGGGCACCCGGACGCCGGCGGCGTGGAGCTGGTGGAGGGCGTCGGACTCCTTCGCCTTCCAGGCCTCCTCGGCCGCCTGCTGGCCGAAGCGGCTGCCCCGGTCCATGGCGCGCTGGGTGCGCGAGTCGCGGACCTGGCGCCCTTCCTTGTAGGCGGCGTTGTTGCGGAAGTTGCGCGCGTGCAGGTCCTTGTAGACCTTCGCGGCGACCACCTCGCTCCCGTGCTGCACGAGCCAGATGTCGGCCTCCTTGCCGCTCTTCAGGCGCGCGACGACCTGGTCGATGACGCCGTCGGCCAGGAGCTGCTGGAGGGGGTCGTTCATGGGGAGCCCGCGGGGGGCGCTGCGAAGGAGTAGAGGACCGCTCGGGCCGGGTCAAGTCCGCCGCGCGCCTCCTTTGCGGAGCGCTCCCCGTCCGGCCGGTGGCGGGGCGGCGCGGTGGCCAGGAACCTTCACTCGATGCGGAGCTCTCGCGTGGACCCGCGCGCCCTGGTCGCGCTGTTCGTCGCCTTCAACGCGGTGGACGCCGTGACCACGGCCTGGCTGGTGGGCGTGCGCGGGGCGGGCGAGGCGAACCCGGTCATGGGCGCGGTCCTGTCGCTCGGGACGGCGCCGTTCGTCTTCGTGAAGCTCGGCCTCGCCTTCGTCCTCGCGGCCTTCACGGCGCGCTACGCGGTCCGGGTCCTGCGCGCCCTCTGCGTCGCCTTCGCCGGCATCGCCGCCTGGCAGGTGACGCTCTGCTTCACGATGTAGCGGCCCCCTCCATCTCGAGGACGCGGGTGCGCCGGACGGCGGTCGCCTCGATCGCCACGGAGGTGGGCACGTCGTACTCGGCGAGCACGGCCGCGCCCGACGCGGGCGAGTAGTTCCGGCCCGGGTCGCCGGCCAGCACGCGCAGCCCGGACGCCGCGAGCGCGCCGAACCAGGCGAAACTCCGCTCCGCCAGCGCGCGCTCGTAGAAGACGTCGCCGGCGAGCACGACGTCGAAGCCCGCCAGCGGCCGGCCGAGGAGGTCGTCGGTGCGGACCTCGAGCGCGAGCCGGTTCAGCCCGGCGTTGAGCGGGAGGACGGCGGCGCAGAACGGGTCGATGTCGGCGGCGACCACCCGCGCCGCGCCGGCACGCGCGGCGGCGAGGCCGACGAGCCCGCTGCCGGAGGCGAAGTCGAGCACGCGGCGGCCGCGCACCAGGGCGGGATGATCGAGGACGTGGCGCGCGAGGGCCTGGCCTCCGGCCCAGGGGAACGCCCAGAACGGCGAGTCGTCCCAGCCCCGCAGCTCGGCGGCGGTGGCGTGCCACAGCGACGTCATCTCGGTCGCCGTGTAGAGCGTCAGCTCGGGGCAGAGGGGCACCGGCGTCGGGGCGGTGCGCTCCCGGACGAAGGCCTGGAGCTCGGCGGGGGAGCGGGGGCTGGGCACGGCCCATCAGGCCCGCGGCGCGAGCCCGAGTCAATGGGCAGCGTCCCGACCGGCCCGGAGACTCCCCAGGTGGAGGTAACCCCGAAGACGGGCCTCTCGTCGAGGGAGCGCGTTGTGGACAACGGATCGCGCCGCTGCGACGATACCGGCGTGCTGCTGCGTTTCCCTTCACCCCACACCTTCGAGGAGCGCAACCGGGCCCTGCTCGACGACCCGCGCGCGCTGCCCCCGGCCGACCTGCTGCTCTGGCGGCAGGGGCGGGACGAGCTCGCGCGCCGCGCGCTGGAGGGCCAGCAGGAGGCGTCGCGCCGGCGCACGCCGCGGGTGGACGCGGTCTACCCGGCGTTCCTCGCCGGCTACGGCGGCGTCTTCACCGTCGACCTCGGCTTCGAGGGGGTGTCGCTCCGGGTCTGCGCGGGCACCCGCCTGCGCCGCGCCGAGCCGGCCTCGGTCCGGCTCAAGGTGGGCAACCAGTCCATCTACCTGAGCGGCCGGGTCGCCTGGGGCAGCGACGATCGCGTCGGTCTCCAGGTCGAGCAGGTGCACCCGGCGGACGAGCAGGTGCTGCAGGCGGCGGTCTGCAAGCGCCTCCTCGAGGTGCTGCAGCCGGGGAGCGGCGGGCGGGCCCTGATGGGCCGGCGGGCCGGCGATTAGACAGGCGCTCCGACCCGCCTCACAATGAGGTGTGTCGCCTTCCCTGCGCGAGGAGTTCGAGAGCCACAACCGCCTGCTCGTCGGGGGCGAGCGGCCGCTCACGCCCGAGGAGCTGGCGGTCTGGTCGCGGGGCCGCGACCTCCTGGTCCAGCGGGCGCTCGCGCGGCAGCAGCCGGTGGAGGGGTCGCGCCGGCGCCGCCATCCCCGGGCGCGGGCCCGGCTCTCCGCCCACCTCGCCGGCTGCGGCTCCGCCTTCACCGACGACGTCGGGTTCGGCGGGCTCTCGCTGCGCACCACCCGCCGCGCCGCGCTGCGACGCGGCGACGACGCCTACGTGAAGCTCAAGTGGGCGCAGCGGTCGATCTTCCTCGAGGGGCAGGTGGCCTGGATCGACGGGGCGCGGATCGGCCTCGCCATCACGCGGATCCACCCGGAGGACGAGCACGCGCTGCAGGCGGTCGTCTGCGCCGGGCTGTCCTCGGCCTGGGAGAGCTGAGGGCCGCGCGCCTCACTCGGCGAGGCGGCGCCGGCGCACGGCGTCGGCGAGCGCCTCGAGCACCCGCGCGCTCTCCTCCCACCCCAGGCAGCCGTCGGTGATGCTCTGGCCGTAGGCGAGCGGCTTGCCGGGCGCGAGGTCCTGCCGGCCGGCGACGAGGTGGCTCTCGATCATCACGCCGAAGATCCGCCCCTCGCCCGAGGCGATCTGCCGCGCCACGTCCTCGCACACGGGCACCTGGTTCTCCGGCTTCTTGCGGCTGTTGGCGTGGCTCGCGTCGATCATGAGCCGCTGGGCGAGGCCGGCCCTGGCGATCTGCTGGCAGGCCTGCTCCACGCTCGGGGCGTCGTAGTTGGGCTCGGTGCCGCCGCGCAGGATGACGTGGCAGTCCTCGTTCCCTCGCGTGGAGACGATGGCCGAGTGGCCGCCCTTCGTGACCGAGAGGAAGTGGTGCGGCTGCTGGGCGGCGCGGATGGCGTCCACGGCGTTGCGGACGTTGCCGTCGGTGCCGTTCTTGAACCCGACCGGGCAGGAGAGGCCGGAGGCGAGCTCGCGGTGCACCTGGCTCTCGGTGGTGCGCGCCCCGATGGCGCCCCAGGAGACGAGGTCGGCGATGTACTGGGGCGTGATCATGTCGAGGAACTCGCACCCGGCGGGCAGGCCGAGCTCGTCGATCCGGAGGAGCAGCTGGCGCGCGGTGCGCAGGCCGGCGTTGATCTCGAAGCTGCCGTCGAGCTGCGGGTCGTTGATGAGCCCCTTCCAGCCGACGGTGGTGCGCGGCTTTTCGAAATACACCCGCATCGCGATCTCGAGGTCGGCGGCGTGGCGCTCGCGCTCGGCGAGGAGCCGCCCGGCGTACTCCTCGGCGGCCGCGACGTCGTGGATCGAGCAGGGGCCGATCACCACCACCAGCCGGTCGTCCATCCCGTGCAGGATGCGGTGGATGGCGTCCCGGGCGTCGTGCACCACGGCGCTCGCCCGCTCGCTGCACGGGAGCTCCCGGATGAGGTGGGCGGGGGGCGCGAGCTCCCGGATGGCCTTGATGCGCAGGTCGTCGGTGCGGAAGGGCATGGGGCCGACCACTCTAGCAGAGGACGGCGCGGGCTCATCGGAGTGCCCGGCGGGCGGGCACTCGGTGCTCGCGGTCCGCACAGCGCGGGGGCGGCTCCCGCCCGGCGCGGCCTGGGGGCGGGCTCCAGAGGGCGGCGCCACCCGCGGCACGTGCCTTGCTTCGCCTCCCGGGGAGAACGGAGGCGCCTTGCTCGACACCACCGCCTGGACCACCCGCACCCAGACCCGCCCCGCCGCGCACTCGCCCACCGTGGCCATGCTCGCCTCGCTGGGGAGCGGCCGCCACCTCCTCGACCTCTCCGGCCGGCTCGCGCTCGGCTGGATGGGCCGGCTCGCCGCCGCGCTGGCCGACCGCCGCGTCAACATCGTGTCCGCGCGGGCCCGCCAGGGCGCCCCGCGCCAGTGGGTCGCCGCCTTCGAGCTCGAGCCGGTGGATCCGGGCCTCGACCTCGCCGCCCTCGACTTCGTCTCCTTCGCCGCGCTCCAGCCGGCGCGCCCGCCGGCGCTCGAGCCGCGGCTGCGCTCCTACCGGCTGGAGCGGACCGAGGGCGGGCTCCGGGTGGAGCTCCGCGCCGACGACCAGCTCGGGTTCCTCGACGGCATCCTGCGCACCTTCGCCGCCTGCGGGCTCTTCCCGGACGAGATGCTGGTCGAGACCCGCGACGGCGAGGCCCGCGACGCCTTCGTGCTGCGCGGCATCGGCGGCTCGGAGCCGCCGAGGGCCATCCGCGAGGCGCTCGACGCCCGGCTGGCGCGGCTGGCCCGCCGCGCCGCGCCGGGCGCCCGCTCACGCTGACTCGCGCCGGTCCGGCGGCGGCTCGCCGGCGGTCTCGCGCTCGTACCAGCCCGGGTGGTGGTAGCGGGCCCAGCGGCGCGTGACCCAGCCCTGGGTCATGGCGCGCATGGAGCCGCGCGTCCAGAGGGCGGCGTAGACGTGGACGCCGATGCCGACGAACATCACGAAGGCGAAGACGGCGTGCAGCACCGCCGCCAGCCGGCGCCCGTCCACCGGGATCGCCGGCGCGACGTAGGGCCGCCAGAGCAGCAGCCCGGTCGCGAGCAGCCCGGCGACGAAGCCGATCATCGACCAGTACATGAGCTTCTGGCCGGCGTTGTACTTGCCCTCGACCCGCAGCTCGTCCCGCCCGGTCATGTAGCCGAGCATGCCGCGCAGCCAGCGCCGGTCCGAGGGGAGGAGCAGGTTCTCCCGCCAGAGCCGGGAGGCGTAGGCGAAGAAGAGCACCGCCAGCGCCACGCCGATGAACGGGTGGAGCACCCGCATGAGCGCCGCCGACCCGAACAGCCCGGAGAGCCAGAAGAAGAACGGGTGGAAGAGGGCGAGCCCCGAGCAGAAGAGGAGCACGTAGGCGAGGGCCACCGCCCAGTGGGTGAGGCGCGAGGCCTCGGAGTAGCGCTGCAGCGCGTCGGGCGGCCGCTCCGCCGCGAAGGCGTGGCCGTGGCGCGGGGGGGTGACGCTCATGACCGCTTCTCCTCTCCGCCCTCGGGGCGCGCGTCGGGATCGACCGGCCCGACCTTCATCCAGTGGAAGAACCCGGCCAGGAACACCGCGCCCATGGTCACCGCCCCGAGCGTGCGCGCGAAGGTGCTCCGCCAGAGCGCGACCAGCGGGGAGATCGAGGGATCGCGCGGCTTGCGGTACAGCGCCGGGTCGCCGTGCGGCATCACGTAGAGCACGTGCGTGCCGCCCACGCCCGAGGGGTCGTAGACCTGCGCCTGGCCGTAGCCGCGCTCCTTGAGCTCGCCCACGCGCTCGTCGGCGAGGGCGCGCATGTCCTCCTTGGCGCCGAAGCTGAGCGCCTGGGTGGGGCAGGTCTTGATGCAGGCCGGCTCGAGCCCCACCGCCACGCGGTCGGAGCAGAGCGTGCACTTGTACGCCTTGTCGTCCTTGGGGGAGTAGCGCGGGACGTCGAAGGGGCACCCGGCCTGGCAGTAGCCGCAGCCGATGCAGGCCTCCTGCTGGAAGTCCACGATGCCGTTCGAGAGCTGCACGATGGCGCCCGGCGCGGGGCAGGCCTTGAGGCAGCCCGGGTCCGAGCAGTGGAGGCAGCCGTCCTTGACGATGAGCCACTGGAGCCCGCGCTCCGGCAGCTCCTCCTCGAAGAAGCGCATCACCGTCCAGGAGCTGGCGGTGAGGTCGGCCGGGTTGTCGTAGGCGCCGGCGGTGGCGCCGACCTCTTCGCGCAGGTCGTTCCACTCCATGCAGGCCGCCTGGCACGCCTTGCAGCCGATGCAGCGCGAGATGTCGATGAGCTTCGCCACCTCCTGGCGCGACCGGATGTCGGGCGCGCGGGTCTCGCTGGCGGAGCGGCGGCGGACGTCGAGGGATTCGAGAGCCATGGCCGCCTCCTCACGCCCGCTCGATGGCCACGGAGAACGCCTTGAACTCCGGCGTCTGCACGTTGGCGTCGCCCACGAACGGCGTGAGCGCGTTGACGAGGTAACCGGGCTTCGCCTGCCCGGTGAAGCCCCAGTGGATGGGCAGGCCGACCACGTGCACGGTCCTCCCCGCGACCCGCAGCGGCTGCAGCCGCTTCGTCACCACCGCCTTGGCGACGACGAAGCCGCGCTTCGAGCGGACCTTCACCCGATCGCCGGCCTTGATCCCCTTCTCGCGCGCCAGCGCCTCGCCGAGCTCCACGAACTGCTCGGGCTGGAGCACCGACGGGATGCGGGCGTGCTTGGTCCAGAAGTGGAAGTGCTCGGTGAGCCGGTAGGTGGTGGCGGCGTGCGGGAACTCCTCGCAGGTGCCGAGCCGCTGCCGGTCCCCGGCGAAGATCCTCGCCGCCGGGTTGTTCCTCGCCCGCGGGTCCTTGTGGAGCGGGTTCCCGGGCAGCGGGCTCTCGAAGGGCTCGTAGTGCTCGGGGAAGGGGCCGTCGGCGAGCTTGTCCACCGCGAAGAGCCGGCCCACCCCCTCGGCGTTGAGGATGAACGGTCCCATGCCGGCGGAGGGCGGGGTGTCGGCCTTGTTGTCGGGCACGTCGGGGCCGGTCCACTTGTCGCCGCTCCACCGCACCAGCGCCCGCCGCGGATCCCACGGCTTGCCGGAGGGATCGCAGGAGGCGGCGTTGTAGAGGACGCGGCGGTTGGCGGGCCAGGCCCAGCCCCAGCCGGGCGCGAGGCCGAGCCCGCTCGGATCGGCCGGGTCGCGCCGCGCCATCAGGTTCTCCTTGCCGAAGCTGCCGCAGTAGATCCAGCAGCCGCAGGCGGTCGAGCCGTCGTCGGCGAGCTGCGCGAAGCTCGCGAGCGGCTCGCCCTTCTTCACCGCCACCCTGGCCGGGTCGGCCGGGTCGGGGAGGTCGGCGAGCGCCTTGCCGCTGTACTCGCGGGCCACCTCCGCCGGGCTGGGCCGGAGCGGCTGCTGGTAGGGCCAGGTGAGCCGGGTGATCGGCTCCGGCACCTTGCCGCCCTCCTGCGCGTAGAGGGCGCGGACGCGGGTGAAGAGCTCGGCCACGATGTCGAGGTCCTGGCGCGCGCCCGGCGGCGGCTCGGCGCCGGGGTGGTGCCACTGCAGCCACCGGCTCGAGTTGGTGAGCGAGCCCTCCTCCTCGGCGAAGCAGGTGGACGGGAGCCGGAAGACCTCGGTCTGGATGGCGGCCGGATCGACCGGGTGGTGCTCGCCGTGGTTCCGCCAGAACTCGGAGGTCTCGGTGGCGAGCGGGTCGATGACCACGAGGAACTTGAGGTTCGACAGGCCGGCCTGGACCTTCTCCTTGTCGGGCGCCGAGCCGAGCGGGTTGAAGCCCTGGCAGACGTAGCCGTTCAGCTTCCCCTGCGCCATCAGGTCGAAGACGGTGAGGACGTCGTAGAGCCGGTCGAGCTTCGGCAGGTAGTGGTAGGCGAAGCCGTTCTCCTTCGTGGCCGCGTCGCCCCACCAGGCCTTCATCAGCGAGGCGAAGAACTTGGGGTAGTTCTTCCAGTAGCTGAGCTGGCCGGGCCGGAGCGGCTGGAGCGTGCGCGGGCCGAGGTACCCCTCGAGCGTGGCGTCCTGCTCCTTCGGCATGGAGAGGTAGCCGGGGAGGAGGTCGGAGAGCACGCCGAGATCGGTGAGCCCCTGGATGTTGGAGTGGCCGCGGAGCGCGTTCACCCCGCCGCCCGCCATCCCCATGTTCCCGAGCAGGAGCTGGATCATCGCGATGGAGCGGATGTTCTGCGCGCCGACCGAGTGCTGCGTCCAGCCGAGCGCGTAGAGGCTCGTCATGGTGCGGCCGGGGACGGCGGTGCTGGCGACGAGCTCGCAGACCTTCAGGAACTGGTCCTTCGGCGTCCCGGTGAGCTCGCTCACCACCTCCGGCGTGTAGCGCGCGACGTGGCGCTTCAGGAGCTGGTAGACGCAGCGCGGGTGCTCGAGGGTGGGGTCCACCCGGGCGTAGCCGTCGGGCCCGAGCTCGTAGCCCCAGCTCGCCTTGTCGTAGCTGCGCTTCGCCTCGTCGTAGCCGGAGAAGAGCCCGTCCTCGAAGGCGAAGCCCTCCTTCACGAGGAAGCTCGCGTTGGTGTACGCCTGCACGTACTCGCGCTGGATCTTCCCGTGCTCGAGCAGGTAGTGCATGACGCCGCCGAGGAAGGCGATGTCGCTGCCGGGCCGGATGGGCACGTAGAGGTCGGCGAGCGCGGCGGTGCGCGTGAAGCGCGGGTCCACCACGACGAGCCGGGCCTTGTTGTGGGCCTTGGCCTCGGTCACCCACTTGAAGCCGCAGGGGTGCGCCTCGGCCGGGTTGCCGCCCATCACCAGGATGACGTCGGCGTTCTTGATGTCGGCCCAGTGGTTCGTCATCGCGCCACGGCCGAAGGTGGTGGCCAGACCGGCCACCGTGGGGCCGTGTCAGACCCGCGCCTGGTTGTCGATCCCGACCACCCCCATGGATCGGAAGACCTTGTGGGTGAGGTAGCCGGTCTCGTTCGACGAGGCGCTGGCGGCGAGCACGCCGAGCGTGGGCCAGCGGTTCACCGTCACGCCGGCGGCGTTCTTCTCGACGAGGTGGCGGTCGCGGTCGTCCTTCATCAGGCGGGCGATCCGATCGAGAGCCTCGTCCCACGAGATGGGCGTCCACTCCTTCGCGCCCGGGGCGCGGTGCTCGGGCTGCTTGAGCCGGGTGGGGCTGTTCACGAAGTCGAGCAGGCTCGCCCCCTTCGGGCAGAGCGTGCCGCGGTTGACCGGGTGGTCGGGGTCGCCCTCGACGTGGACCAGCCGGCGGCGGGCGTTCTTGGCGCCGTCCCCGAGCGCGTAGAGCACGATGCCGCAGCCGACGGAGCAGTAGGGGCAGGTGTTCCGCGCCTCGCTGGCGCGCGCGAGCTTGTAGCCGCGCACGTCGGCGGCGGCGAGGGTGGGCACGGCCCCGAGCGCGGCGAGCGTGCTGGCCCCGGCGGTGGTGGCGGAGAGCTTGAGGAATTGCCTGCGGGTGAAGTTCATGTGGCCTCCGAGCGAGGGACAGTAGTCCCGTCGCCGGCGGAGGGCATACCGATCGCGGCTGGCCATTTTGGGGGTTAACGTATCGTGACGATCGCGCGCCACGGCCGGGCGCGCGCCCGGAGCGGTGCGCGGCGGCGCGGCCCCGCCGGCTCAGGGCCGGTGAGGGATCCCTTCACGGGCTCTCAGGCGGCGCTGCCGGAGCGGACGGTCACGACCGGGCACGCGGCCCGGCGCACCACCTGCTCGGCGGTGGAGCCGAGGATGGCGTGCGCGAGGCCGGTCCGGCCGTGCGTCCCCAGCACGATGGCGTCACAGCCGAGCTCGCGCGCGGCGTGCACGATCTGGAGCGCGGGCTCGCCGATCCCCTTCTCCGTCGCCACCCGCGGGGCGCCCTGCGCCTCGGCGAGCGCCTTCCACTCGGCGAGGTGCGCCTCGGCGCGATCCGAGAGCTCCTGCAGCATCCGCGGGCTCGCCACGACCGAGCCCTCCGGCAGCGTGTAGCCCGGCAGCTGGTAGGCGTGGAACAGCACCAGGTCGGCGTCGAGGTGCCGGGCGATCTGGACGGCCGAGGCCATGGCGCCGCGCGCCGGCTCGGAGAAGTCCACGGGGCAGAGCACCTTCTTCCAGGGGAAGCTCATGCGGCCTCCTTCTCGAAGGAGTTTGACACCGTCGCGACGCTGCCGCAAAGACCAGGGGGAATGAGCCCGAATGCGCCGTCCGTCCTCCGCACCGAGCACCTCTCGCGCGCCGTGGACGGCCGGGCCCTGGTGGACGGCGTCTCGGTCGAGGTGCGCGAGGGCGAGGTGCTGGCGGTGGTCGGTCCGAGCGGGGCGGGCAAGTCCACCTTCCTGCGGCTGCTCAACCGGCTCGACGAGCCGACGGGCGGCACGGTGTACCTCGACGGCCAGGACTACCGCTCCCTGCCGCCGCGCGAGCTCCGGCGCCGGGTGGGCATGGTGATGCAGACCGCCTCGCTCTTCCCCGGGACGGTGGCGGACAACGTCCGCTTCGGCCCGCGGCAGCGCGGGGTGGAGCTGCCCGAGGCCGAGGTGGAGGCGCTGCTCCGGCAGGTGGGGCTGCCGGGCTTCGCCGGGCGGGACGCGTCCCGCCTCTCCGGCGGCGAGGCCCAGCGGGTGGCGATCGCGCGCGCGGTGGCGAACGAGCCGGCGGTCCTCCTCCTGGACGAGCCGACCTCGGCCCTCGACGAGGCCTCCAAGCGCGAGATCGAGCGGCTGGTGGCGGGCGTGGTCGAGGCCCGCGGCCTCACCTGCGTCGTCATCACCCACGACCTCGCCCAGGCGGCGCGGGTCGCGGGGCGCGTGCTGGTGCTCGAGGCCGGGCGGGTGCGCCGGCTCGGGCCGGTGGAGGAGGTGCTGCGTGCTGAGTCGACTGGTCCGTGACCCGCTGCTGCTGAGCCTGGCGCAGGCGGGCGTGGCCGCGCTGGCGGCGCTCGCGGTGGCGCTCCTGGCGCGGCGGCGGCGCATCCACGTCGAGCGGGAGCTGCTCGTCGCGCTCGTGCGGGGGCTGGCCCAGATCTCGGCCGTCGGCTCGGTGCTGCTCCTCATGCTCGAGGGGCCGGGCTGGCTCGGGGTGCTGGCGCTCGCGGGGATGATGGTCGCCGCGGCCGCCACCTCGGCCCGCCGCGCCCGGCGCGTGCCGGGCGCCTTCCGCGTCTCGCTCCAGGCCATCGCGGCGGGGTCGGGGACGGTCATCGCCCTCATGGCGCTCGCGGGCGTGGTCGAGACCCACGTGACGGTGCTCGTGCCGGTGGGCAGCATGCTCATCGCGAGCGCCATGAACGCCAACGGGCTCGCGCTCGACCGCTTCCGCGCCGACGTCGTGGCCCACCGGCGGGAGGTCGAGTCCGCGCTGGCGCTCGGCGCGGCGCCGGAGGTGAGCGTGGCCCCGCACCTCCAGTCCTCCTTCCGCGCCAGCCTCATCCCGGCGATCGACAACCTCCGGTCGCTCGGGATCGTCTGGATCCCGGGGCTGATGACCGGCATGGTCCTCTCCGGCACGCCGCCCCTGCACGCGGCCATCTACCAGTTCGTGACCATCGCGATGATCTTCGCGTCCTCCGGGCTCACCTGCCTCGTGGGGACCACGCTCATCCGCGCCCAGGTCTTCTCGGAGGCGGAGCAGCTGCTCCTCCAGGCGCCGTGAGCGCCGCGGTGCGGAACGCCGCGCCGGCTCACTTCTCGAGGTCGCCGGGCGCTTCGCCCGCGCTGCGGCGGCGGCCCTCCTCCTCGGCGCGCCGGAAGGCGTCGGGATCCGCCTCCACCTCGCGGCGGGCCCTCAGCGCCGGTGCAGGCGGCCGCGGAGCACGACCTGGTACTCGCGCACGTCCACGCCCTTCAGCGCCTCGACCCGGCGCACGTCGAGCGCGTCCCAGGGGACGTCGTGGATCGCGCCGCTCGCCTCGTCCACGAAGTGGTGGTGCGGGGCGACGTTCGGATCGAAGACCACCTTGCCCTCGGCGAGCACGAGCTGCTTCAGGAGCTTCTTGCGCACGAGGAGGTTGAGCGTGTTGTAGACGGTGGCGCGGCTGATGCGCGGGTTGCGCGCCGCCACCGCCTCGAAGACGCGGTCGGCGGACGGGTGGGCGGTGGTGTCGAGGACGAACTCCGCCACCGCGCGGCGCTGGGCCGACGGCTGGATGCCGTGGCGCTCCAGGATCGCGGCGGCGGCGACGGGCTCCATGCCTCTCCAATTACGGACGGGCGGGGTCCATTTCAACGTCCAGTGAGCCTCCTCGAGGTCACTCCGGCTTCCCGCGCGTTCGTACCCAACTGGGACTTTCGCCGGGCGCGGGCCCGCGATTAGACGGCGTCTAAATCGTAACACCCCCTCACGCAAAAGGAGAGACGAGATGGCCAAGCTGAGCGGCTCGAAGACCCACCAGAACCTGAAGGACGCCTTCGCCGGCGAGTCGCAGGCGAACCGTCGCTACCTGTACTTCGCCAAGGTGGCCGACGTGGAGGGCTACCCGGAGGTCGCCTCCAACTTCCGCGAGACGGCGGAGGGTGAGACCGGCCACGCCCACGGCCACCTCGACTACCTGAAGGAGGTCGGCGATCCCGCCACCGGGCTCCCGCTCGGCGACACCTCCACCAACCTCAAGGCCTCCATCGCCGGCGAGACGCACGAGTACACCGACATGTACCCGGGCATGGCCAAGACGGCGCGCGAGGAGGGCTTCGCCGAGATCGCCGACTGGTTCGAGACGCTCGCCAAGGCCGAGAAGTCGCACGCCGGCCGCTTCGAGAAGATGCTCGGCACCATCTCCTGAGCCGGAAGGCGAGAGGGACCCGATGAGCGGAGAGAGCGTGGAGAAGCGGATCTCGTACCAGCCGACGGAGTGGCTCTCGTACGACCCGTCGGAGGAGAAGTACTGGGACGCCAAGGGGCTGCGGGAGGAGGTCGTCCGCGCCTTCGAGATCTGTCACGGCTGCCGCATGTGCTTCAAGTACTGCGACAGCTTCCCCACGCTCTTCTCCCTCATCGACGAGCAGCACGGCGGGGACGTGCGCCGGCTCACCGAGCCGGAGGTGGAGCGGGTGATGGACGCCTGCTTCCAGTGCAAGCTCTGCGAGGTGCAGTGCCCGTACACCCCGCGCGACGGGCACGAGTTCCAGCTCGACTTCCCGAAGCTCGTCCATCGCCACGACGCGGTGAAGCTGCGGGCGCGCGGGAAGACGCTGCGCGAGCGGGTGCTCGGCGATCCCGACCGCGCGGCCAGGGCGGCGCGGGCCTCGCTCGGCCTCGCCAACGCCGCCAACCGGTCGCGCCCGCTGCGGGTGCTCATGGAGAAGACCGTCGGCATCCACCGCGACAAGCTCCTGCCCGACTTCGCCGGCCAGCCCTTCGACGACTGGGCGGAGGAGAACGGCTACGTCCGCGCCGAGCCGGGCGGCGAGGTGGTGCTCTTCCAGACCTGCTTCGTGCAGCACAACGAGCCGCAGCTCGGGAAGGACGCGCTCGAGGTGCTCCGGGCCTGCCAGGTGGACGCGCGGGTGGTGAAGGGGCTCGCCTGCTGCGGGATGCCGGCCTGGGAGCACGGCGATCTCGACGCGCTGCGCCGGCAGGCGCGGCGGGACCTCGACCTCCTCCTCCCGTACGTGGACGCGGGGGCGAAGGTGCTGGTGGTGAACCCGACCTGCTCGATGATGATGCGCAAGGAGTGGCCGCACCTGCTCGAGGGCGAGGACCGGTCCCGCGCCGCGCGGCTCGCCGCGGCGGTGCGCGATCCCTCCGAGTTCCTCTGGTCCATCCGCGACGAGCCGCGGTTCGTGAAGAGCTTCCGGAGCGTGCCGCCGGGCGGCAAGGTCGCCTACCACGCCCCCTGCCACCTGCGCGCCCAGGGCGTCGGCTTCAAGGGGCGCGACCTGCTGCGGCGCATCCCGGGCGTCACCGTGGCGGCGACGGTGATGGAGTGCTGCGGCCACGACGGCACCTACGCCATGACCGTCGAGGGCTTCGGCCCGTCGCAGCGCATCGGCAAGAAGGCCTTCGACGGCATGAAGAAGGCGGAGGCCCGGGTCTGGGCCACCGACTGCCCGCTGGCGGCGCTCCAGTTCGCGCAGCACGCCGGCCGCAAGCCGCTCCACCCCCTCGCCATCCTCGCGCGCGCCACGCGCCCGGACGGCTTCGCCGACCTCGAGGAGAAGGAATGAAGATCAGCCGGTCCGAGATCCTGAAGCTGGAGGAGTACGACGCCCGCCGCACCGCCATCCGGGCCGAGGTGCTGGAGCTCAAGAAGCCGCGGCGCGTGCACGCGGGGCCGCTCACGTTCCTGTTCGAGAACGCCGACACCGTCCGCTACCAGGTGCAGGAGATGGTGCGGGCGGAGCGGCTCTACCGCGACGCCGAGATCCAGCACGAGGTGGACACCTACAACGAGCTCCTCGGCGGGCCGGGCGAGCTCGGGTGCACCCTCCTCATCGAGCTCACCGACCCCGAGGAGCGCGACCGGAAGCTCCGCGCCTGGGCCGGGCTCCCGGAGCGCCTCTACGCGCGGCTCCCGGGCGGCCGGCTCGTCCGCCCCACCTACGACCGGCGGCAGGTCGGCGACGACCGGCTCTCGTCGGTGCAGTACCTGCGCTTCCCGGTGGGCGGCGAGGCGCCGGTGGCGGTCGGGTGCGACCTGCCGGCGCTCTCCCTCGAGACGGCGCTCACCGAGGCGCAGCGCGCCGCGCTGGCGCAGGACCTGGCGCGGAGCTGAGGCACTCACCGCCACCGCACCGTCCACATGTAGCGACCGTAGGTCCCCGGCGGCTCGAGCCGCCCGTCGAAGAGCGGCGAGAACCAGAGGAAGAGGGCGGCGCACGCTGCGACGAGCGCGACCGCCGCGGGCCGCGCCGCGCGCGCCGGGGCGAGCCGCAGGAGGGCCCAGACCACCGCCGGCCCGAGCCAGAGCGAGGCCGGGTAGAAGTAGTAGAAGATCTGCATCCGCGGGAGCGCCGCCCAGAAGAGGAGCTGCCCCCAGTAGAGCAGCGCGAGCTGCCGCTCCGCCCGGCTCGCGCGGCGCGATAGCGCGCGCAGCCCGAGCCAGAGCGTCGCCGGCAGCGCCAGGGCGAAGAGGAGCGGGTTCCCGCCTCCCCAGACGTACCGCTCGCCGCCCGCCACCCGCTGGAAGTGGTACCAGGCCGGGCGCAGCAGCGTGGGCCACTGCCAGAAGCGCGAGTGGTAGGGGTGCGTCGAGAGGTCCACCCGGCTGAAGCCCTCCAGCATCTTCAGCTGGTAGGCGGGGATGCCGGAGAGCGGCGTGGCGTCCTTCGCGAGCAGGGCGAGCGGGGCGAAGGGGAGGGCGTAGGCGAGGACCGCCAGCGCGACCCCGGCGACGCGGCGGCGGAGCGGCCAGGGCGACCAGAGCGCCGCGAGCGCGCAGAGCGGCGCCGCCGACCACTTCGACGCCATGGCGAGCCCGAGGAGCGCCCAGCCCACCCAGGGCGAGGCGCCGTCGCCGCCGCGGCGCACCCGGCGGAGCCCGGCCAGCGCGAAGGCCGCCGAGAAGGGCTCGAGCATCGCCGTCCGGCTCTGGACGAACCAGAGGAAGTTCAGCCCGGTGAGCCAGACCGCCGCCTCCGCCGCCCAGCCCGCGAAGCCGAGGTCGCGCAGGAGCCCGCCGACCGAGAGGAGCGCCCAGAGCCCAAAGGCGAAGGCGACGACGCGGAAGGCGGCCGGCTCCGAGGCGAGGTGCAGCGCCTCGAGGAGCCGCGCGCCGAGCCCGAGCAGCCACTTGCCGAGCGGCGGGTGCTCCCAGTTGAGGTCGCCGGCGAGCCGGGCGAGGGCCCTCGCCGCGGGGACGTAATGGGTCTCGTCGAAGACGAGGTCCGCGGGCTCCCCCGCGTGCGCCAGGAAGAGGGCCCCGAAGGCGAGGGCGGCCGCGAGCGGGCCCGCGGCGCGGCGGAGCGCGGAGGGGGCGGCGGGGGGCGGGCTCGGGGGCATGTGCCCACGAGTGTACGCGGGCGGGCGGGGCGGCGCCCGGGCGCGTTACATTGGCCGGGCATGCCGACCTTCCGCTACGCCAACCCCCCCGTGATCCACTGGGGCCCGGGCTGCGTCGCGGCCGGGCTCCCCGGAGAGCTCGGCCGCCTCGGCGCCGGGCGCGTCCTCCTCGTCACCACCCGGAGCGCGGTCGCCGACCCCGCCCTGGCCCCCGCCGTCGAGGCGATCCTGGGCGAGCGGCTCGCGGGGCGGGCGGTGGTGGGGCAGCACGCGCCGGTGGGCGAGGTGATGGCCGCGGCCGAGGCGGCGCGGGACCTCCGGGCGGACGCGCTCGTGTCGCTCGGCGGCGGCTCGCCGGTGGACGCCGCCAAGGCGGTGGCCTTCTCGCTCGCGACCGGGCTCGACCTGCGCGCGCCCGACGCGCCGGCCCGCGCCCGCGAGGCCACCGTCGGGCCGGTGCTCCCGCACCTCGCCCTGCCCACCACGCTCTCGGTGGCCGAGCTCTCCTCCAGCGCCGGCTTCAGCGCGGAGGGGACGCGCGAGAAGGTGGGCGTCTCGGCCCCGGCGCTCTGCCCGGCGGCGGTGCTCTACGACGCCCGGCTGGCGGTCCGGACGCCCGTGCCGCTCTGGCTGTCCACCGGAGTCCGCGCCGTGGACCACGCCGCCGAGACCCTCCTCGCCGAGGGCGAGCACCCGCTGCCCGACGCGGCGGCGCTCGACGGCCTGCGGCGGCTCGCGGCGGCCCTGCCCGCGGTGCGCGCGCGGCCGGGCGACGAGGCGGCCCGCACCGAGTGCCAGCTGGGCGCGTGGCTCACCTACCTCCTGCCCGGGCCGGCCGCCCGCGGGCTCTCCCACACCCTCGGCAAGCGGCTCGGCTCGCGCCACGGCATCCCGCACGGCGTGACCTCCTGCCTGCTCCTGCCGCACGTGCTCCGCTACCTCGCCCCGCGCGCGCCCGGGCCGCTGGCGCGGATCGCCGCCGCCCTCGGCGCGCCCGACGCCGCGGGCGGGGTGGCGGCGCTCCTCGACCGGCTCGGCGTGCCGCGGCGGCTCTCGGAGTTCGGCCTCTCCGACGCCGACCTGGTCGAGGCCGCGCGGCCGCTCGCCACGGCGGCCCTCCCGCTCGAGGACCTCGTGGGGATCCTGAGGGCGGCCTCGTGACGCGCCTGGCCGCCCCTCCCCATCCCTCCCCGCCCGGGCGGGGAGGGGGACCCCGGAGCTCCGCGCGAGCTTCCGCAGCCGCGGGGGCCTGGAAGTCCACCCTCTCCCGCGAAGCGGGGGAGGGCGACCCCCGGCGCTCCTCGAAGTCCACCCTCTCCCGCGAAGCGGGGGAGGGCCGGGGAGGGGGCACGTGACTCGACGACTGCTATCGCTGCTCGCCCTGACGGTCCTCGCCCTCGCGCCCGGCGCCGCCGCGGCCGCCGCCGACCTGTCGCAGCGCGTGCTCCGCGTCGGCGGCGACCGGGACTACCCGCCCTACGAGTTCCTCGACGCCGACGGCAAGCCCGCCGGCTACAACGTGGACCTCACCCGGGCCATCGCCGAGGTGATGGGGCTGCGGGTCGAGTTCGAGCTCGGCGCCTGGTCGGCGGCGCGGCAGTCGCTCCGCGAGGGGCGCATCGACCTCCTGCAGGGCATGTCCTGGTCGGAGGCGCGGGCGCGAGAGTTCGACCTGTCGCCGCCCCACACCGTCATCTCCCACGCCATCTTCGCCCGGCGCGACGGGCGGGCGGCGCTGTCGCTGGAGGAGCTCCGCGGGCGCTCGGTGGCGGTCCACCGGGACGGCATCATGGACGAGACGCTCACCGGGATGGGGCTCGGCCAGGAGCTGCGCCGGACCGATACCCCCGCCGACGCGCTGCGGCTGGTGGCGGCCGGCAAGGCCGACTTCGCCGTGGTGGCCGAGCTGCCCGGGATCTGGCTCACCCGCGCCCTCAAGCTCGACAACGTCGTCCCGGTCGCCCACGACGTCGCCTCGCAGCGCTACGGCTACGCGGCCCGCCACGGCGACGCCGAGCTCATGGCCCGCGTCGTCGAGGGGCTCGCCATCGTGAAGAAGACCGGCCGGTACGACGCCATCCGGCAGAAGTGGCTGGGGGTGCTCGAGCAGGGTCGGCCGAGCTGGGCCGAGTACGCCAGGTACGGCGCCGTGCTGCTCCTGCCGGTGGTGGTGGTGCTCGGCGGCACCGTCGTCTGGACCCGCTCGCTGCAGCACGAGGTGGCGCAGCGGACCGCGCTCCTCGCCCGCGAGGTGGCGGAGCGGCAGCAGGCGGTGGAGCAGCTGCGGCTCAACCAGGCGCAGCTGGTGCAGGCCGACAAGATGGCGGCGCTCGGCGTGCTGGTCTCGGGCGTGGCCCACGAGATCAACAACCCGAACGGCTACCTCCTCCTCAACCTGCCGGTGCTGAAGGACGTGGTCCTCGACGCGGTGGAGCCGCTCGAGGAGCGCTACCGCGCCGAGGGTGACTTCCGGGTGGGCGGCCTGCGCTGGTCCCGGCTGCGGGAGGAGCTCCCGGAGATGCTCGGCGAGATGATCGAGGGCTCGCGGCGCATCAAGCGGATCGTCGAGGACCTGAAGGACTTCGCCCGCCAGGAGGACGCGCCGCGGCTCGCGCCGCTCGAGCTCAACGGCGTGGTCGCGGCGGCGCTGCGGCTCGTCGGCAACTCGATCAAGGGGGCGACGCGCCACTTCGAGGTGTCGTACGCGGACGGGCTGCCGCGGGTGCGCGGCAACGCCCAGCGGCTCGAGCAGGTGGTGGTGAACCTGGTGCTGAACGCCTGCCAGTCGCTCCCGGACCCCGGCCGCGCCGTGCGCGTCAGCACGCGCCACGACCCGCGGGAGCGCGCGGTCCTGCTGGTGGTCGAGGACGAGGGCGTGGGCATCCCTCCCGAGCACCTGTCCCGCCTGACCGATCCCTTCTTCACCACCAAGCGGGAGAGCGGTGGCACCGGCCTCGGGCTCTCGGTATCCTCGGGCATCGTGACCGAGCACGGCGGCACCCTGCGGTTCAGCTCGCGCGAGGGCGCCGGCACCACCGCGGTGGTCTCGCTCCCGGTCGCGGCCGAGGAGGGGGCGGCGTGAGCGGGCGCTACCCGTCCTTCGCGATCGTGGCCGTGGACGACGAGCCGGCCTGGCTGCGCTCGCTCTCGCTGGTGCTGGAGCGGGCCGGGATCGACCACCTCGTGCCGTGCCAGGACGCCCGCGAGCTCCCGGCCCTCCTCGCCCGGGAGGACGTGGGGCTCGTGCTCCTCGACCTCAACATGCCCCACCTCTCCGGCGAGGAGGTGCTGGCGCGGGTCGCCGCCGAGCACCCCGGCGTGGCGGTGATCGTCGTCTCCGGGATGAACCAGGTCGAGACCGCCGTCCGCTGCGTCAAGCTCGGCGCCTTCGACTACTTCGTGAAGACGGCGGAGGAGGACCGGCTCGTCGGCGGGGTGCTGCGCGCGGTGCGCATGCTCGAGCTCGAGCGCGAGAACCGCGACATGGCGAGCCGGGTGCTCTCGGGGACGGTGGCGCGCCCGGAGGCCTTCGCCGGCATCGTCACCCGGGATCGGGCGATGCTCTCGATCTTCTCCTACCTCGAGGCGGTGGCGCCGAGCCCGCAGCCGCTCCTGGTGCTGGGCGAGAGCGGGGTGGGGAAGGAGCTCTTCGCCCGCGCCGCCCACGCCCTCTCCGGCAGGCCGGGGCCGCTCGTGGCCGTGAACGCGGCCGGGCTCGACGAGGCGATGTTCGCGGACACGCTCTTCGGCCACGCGCGCGGCGCCTTCACGGGCGCCGACCAGGCGCGGCGGGGGATGATCGAGGAGGCGGCGGACGGCACGCTCTTCCTCGACGAGATCGGCGACCTCGGCACCGGCTCGCAGGTGAAGCTGCTGCGCCTCCTGCAGGAGGGCGAGTACTTCCCGCTCGGCAGCGACCGGCCGCGGCGGCTGCAGGCGCGCGTGATCGTGGCGACCCACCAGGACCTGGCCGCGCGCCAGGCGGCCGGCACCTTCCGGCGCGACCTCTACTACCGGCTCTGCACGCACCAGGTGCGCATCCCGCCGCTGCGCGAGCGCAAGGGCGACCTCCCGCTGCTGCTCGACCACTTCCTCGAGGAGACCGCGCGCGAGCTCGGCAAGAAGCGGCCGACCGCGCCCAGGGAGCTCGTGGCGCTCCTCGGCACCTACGCCTTCCCCGGGAACGTGCGCGAGCTGCGGGCGATGGTGGCCGACGCGGTCAGCCTGCACCGCGAGAAGGTGCTCTCGATGGACGCCTTCGTGGCCGCCATCGAGCGCGGCGGCGGGGCGGCGTCGCCGGGCGCGGCGCCGGCCGCCAACCCGTTCGCCCCGGTGGAGCAGCTCCCCACCATCCACGACGCGGTCGAGCTGCTGGTCCAGGAGGCGCTCTCGCGGGCCGGGGGGAACCAGACCCTGGCCGCCCGGCTGCTCGGGATCACGCAGTCGGCGCTCAGCAAGCGGCTCAAGGCGGCGCGGGGCTGAGGGCGGCCTCGGGCGCTCCTGGCCGCCCCTCCCCATCCCTCCCCGCCCGGCGGGGAGGGAGCCACCCCAGGTGACCTCTTCCCCTCTCCCGCTCGGGAGCACGTCCCGCGGGTAGCGCCGCGTCGTTCCCCTCTCCCGCGGAGCGGGGGAGGGTGAGGGAGGGGGTGGGACTCGCTGGGCCATGAGGAAAGTCATGGCCCCTCCGCCGAGCCATGAGCGCGCTCATGCCCCTTCGCCGCCGCGCCGGGCCCGCTCGAGCGGGGAAAGCGCAGCCCCGGCGCGGGCTTTCGCCGCCCGGCCCGCTCCGGCATCCCGCTTGCTCCTGGGGAGGTGCGCGCCGGGCCCGGTCCCAGCGCACGGAGGCTCACCATGTTGATGTTCTGGATCCAGTTCTTCCTCGTGCTCGGGGCCATCCTCCTCGGCATCCGCCGCGGCGGCGTGGCGCTCGGCCTCATCGGCGGCCTCGGCGTCGCCGTGCTCGTGATGGGCTTCCGCGCCGCGCCCTCCGAGCCGCCGGTCGCGGTGATGCTCATCATCCTCGCGGTGGTGACCGCCTCGGCCACGCTGCAGGTGGCGGGCGGCCTCGACTACCTCGTCCAGCTCGCCGAGAAGCTGCTGCGCGCCCACCCCAAGTACGTCACGATCCTCGCGCCGCTCTGCACCTTCTTCCTCACCGTCTGCGTCGGCACCGGGCACGCCGTCTACGCGCTCCTGCCGGTGATCGCCGACGTGGCCCTGCGGACCAAGACCCGCCCCGAGCGCCCCATGGCCGTCTCGAGCGTGGCCTCGCAGATGGGCATCACCGCGAGCCCGGTGGCGGCCGCCGTGACCACCTTCCTCGGCTACTCGGCGAAGATGGGCACCCCGGTCACCATCTACGACATCATCAAGATCACGCTCCCGGCCGGCGTCGTCGGCGTGCTCGCCGCGGCGGCCTGGAGCCTCAACCGCGGGCGCGACCTCTACTCCGACCCCGAGTTCCTGGCGCGCCTGGAGGACCCGAAGTTCAAGGAGGCGCTCGACGTCTCCGTCACCACCCTCGACAAGAAGCTCCCCCGCACCGCCAAGCCGTCGGTGGCGCTCTTCTTCTCCGGCGTGCTCGTCATCGTGCTCATCGCGCTCCGCGACACCGCGGTGAACGCCGGCTACCACCTCCCGAACATCCTCCCGCTCGTCGGCGGCAAGCCGGTGCCGATGACCACGGTGGTGCAGTTCGTGATGCTCTCCTTCGGCGCCTTCATCCTCTTCGCCGGGAACATCAAGGCGGCGGACATCGCCAAGTCGAGCGTCTTCACGGCCGGCATGATCGCGGTGGTCTCGATCTTCGGCATCGCCTGGATGAGCGACACCTTCGTGAGCGCCAACAAGGGCTTCCTGGTGGAGAAGATCGGGCGGATGGTGCAGTTCGCCCCCTGGACCTTCGCGGTGGCGATGTTCTGCGTCTCCGCCTTCGTGAAGAGCCAGGCGGCGACGCTGACGGTGATGATCCCGTTCGGCATCGCGCTCAAGCTGCCGGCGACCCTGATGCTGGGGCTCATGCCGGCGAGCTACGCCTACTTCTTCTTCGCCTTCTACCCGAGCGATCTCGCCGCCATCAACATGGACCGGAGCGGCACCACGCGCATCGGCAAGTACCTGCTCAACCACAGCTTCATGATGCCGGGCCTCATCGGCGTGAGCGTCTCGACGGTGGTGGCGTACCTGCTCTCGCGCGTCGCCTTCTAGCGGGCGAGGCCGGTCCGGGAGCGGGGCGCGCGGCCGGGCGGCCGGCGCCCCGCTCGAGCTCCGGGCGCCGGCAGCGCCAGGCCGGGTGGGTGCCCTGGGGGCCTCTGAGCGTGACGTCCCTCGACTCCCCGTTGGGTTGCGAAGCGCAGGCCCGGGGCTCATCGTCCTTCTGGCGCGGCGAGTAGGCGAGCCGTCGCGGGGGGGCGGGGGAGATGCTGCAGGCGCGGTTCGAGGAGAGGCAGGGCGCGCTCCTGGTCACGCCGGAGGTCCCGGCGCTGGACGCCGAGGCCGCTCCCGGTCTGCGGGAGCTGGTCGGGGAGCGGGCGCGGGGGCGCGCGCTGGTGGTGATGTCGCTCGACCGCGTCTCCGAGGTGGACTCCTCCGGGCTGGCGGGGCTGGTCGCGGTGTGGAAGCGCATGGCCCCGGGGGGCGAGCTGCGGCTCGCCGCCGTGCCGCCGCGCGTCCGGGCCGTGCTGCACGCCACCCACCTCGACGAGGTCTTCCCGCTCTTCGAGGACGCCGCCGCCGCCCTCCCCCGATGAGCGCACCGGATCGAGAGCGGCGCGAGGGCTGGTACTTCGCGCGTTACGAGGATCGCCTGCCGCCGGAGCCCCTGCCGGCGAGCCCGGCGCGCGACTTCGTCTTCCAGGCCCTGGCCGTGCTGGCGACGCTGCTCGGCGTCCACTACCTGGCCTGGCGCTGGGCCGCGTCGCTCAACCCGGACGCGCTGGGGTTCTCGGTCGTGGTCGCGCTCGCCGAGACCCTCGCCTTCGTGGGGGCGACGCTGTTCTTCCTCTCGGTCTGGCGGATCGAGGACCCGCCCCGGCCGCCGGCGCCGCGCACGGTCAACGACCTGCGGGCCGAGCCGCTCGCCGCGGACCGCCCGATCAAGGTGGACGTGCTCATCGCCACCTACGACGAGCCGGTGGAGCTGGTGCGCCTCTCGGTGCGCGACGCCGCGCGGATCGAGTACCCGCACCCGCTCGTGCTCAAGGTCCACGTGCTCGACGACGGCCGCCGCCCGGCGATGGCGCGCATGGCGGCGGAGGAGGGCGTCCGCTACCTCGCGCGCGAGGGGAACGCCGGGTTCAAGGCGGGGAACCTGCGCAACGGCCTCGAGCACACCGACGGCGACCTCATCGTCATCTGCGACGCCGACACCCGCCCGCTGCCGGGGCTGCTGCGCGAGACCCTGGGCTACTTCCGCGACCCGACGGTGGCCTGGGTGCAGACGCCGCAGTGGTTCTACGACGTGAACCCGGGGACGCGGCTGCCGGAGTGGCTGGCGCGGACGGCCCGCCTCGGGCCCCTGGGCCGGGGGCTGGGGCGCGTCGCCGAGGCGCTGGTGGGGCCGGTGGCGGTGGGCGCCGACCCGCTCGCGGCCGACCCGCTCGCCTTCTACGAGATCGTCCAGCGCTGCCGGAACTGGTGCAACGCCTCCTTCTGCTGCGGCGCCGGCAGCGTCCACCGGCGCGAGGCGGTGATGGAGGCGGCGCTCAAGGACTTCGGGGCGCGCGTCGCGGCCGCCGTCCGGCCCTGGGCCGCCGGGGTCTCCGACCCGGGGCTGCGGCGGGACCTCTCGCGCGCCCTCGCCGGGCAGGCGGCGCGCCACCTCGAGCTCACGCCCTACCGCTTCCACGTCTCCGAGGACATCTACACGAGCATCGCCATCCACGCCGACGGCGAGCGGCGCTGGCGGTCGGTCTACCACCCGCGCGCGCTCACGCGGATGCTCTCGCCGCAGGACCTGGCCGCCTGGACGGTGCAGCGCTTCAAGTACGCCTGCGGCACGCTCGACATCGCCTGGCGCGACAACCCGCTCCGGCTCGACGGGCTCACCCCCTGGCAGAAGGTGATGTACGGCGCGACCATCTACGCCTACCTGGCGCCGCTCTGGACCATCCCGCTCCTGCTCGCGCCGCTCGCCTACTTCTTCACCGGGGTCACGCCGGTCCGCGCCTTCGACGTCACCTTCTTCGGCCACCTCGCGCCGTTCCTCCTCGCGAGCCGCGTCGCCTTCGCGGTGCGGGCCTGGCGGGTGCCGACGTGGCGCTCCGAGCAGTTCCACCTCGCCTCCTCCTGGCTGTACCTGAAGGCGCTCGTGCACGTGGTCACCGGGCGGCCGCTGCGGTTCCAGGTGACGCCCAAGGCGCGGGCCCGGCAGCGCTCGCTGCGCCTCGTGGCGCCGCACCTCGCCTTCCTCGCCGCGGCGGCGCTGGGCGTCGCCTGGCGCGCCTCGCGGCTCGCGGCGGCCGGCGGGCCGCTCCAGACCGCGGCCTTCGCCTCCAACGTCTTCTGGGCGGCCCACACCGCGCTCTGCTTCGCGCCCTTCATCGTGGCCGCGCTGGCGCTGCCGCTCGCGCGCGAGCGGGATCGGGGGGCGCCGTGAGCTTCCTGCGGGGGCTGCTGGCCGCGCGCTCGCACCTCGCCTTCCTGCTGGGGCTCGCCGCCGCCGTGGCCGTGGTCCGGTTCACCTCCCGCCTCGGGCGCGCCGCCGCGACGCCCGCCCCGCTCGCGGCGGCGGACGCGACCGCGCTGCCCCTGCGCCCCACCGGACCGCTCGCGCCCCGGGAGCGCGCCCTCGCGCGCGCGGCCTGGGACTACCTCGAGCGCGAGACCGACCCGGTCACCGGGCTCGCGCGCTCGGTGGCCGGCTACCCCTCGACCACGCTCTGGGACCTGGGCTCGCAGCTCATGGGCGTGCTGGCGGCGGAGGACCTGGAGCTCGCCACCCACGCCGAGGCGCGCCGCCGCCTCGACCGGGCGCTGCGATCGCTCGCGGCCCTGCCGCTCTGCGACGGCCGGCTGCCGAACAAGGCCTACGACACCCGCACGCTCGCCATGACCGACTACTCGAACCGGTCCGCGCCGGAGGGGATCGGGTGGTCGGCGCTCGACCTCGGGCGCGTGCTCGTCCCGCTCTCGCTCGTGATCCGGCGCTTCCCGGAGCTCACGCCGCTCGTCGAGCGGGCGACGTCGCGCTGGGACCTCGAGGCGCTGTCGGACGGCGCCGAGCTGCGCGGCGCGACCCGCGGCGCCGACGGCGCCCTGCGGCACTACCAGGAGGGCCGGCTCGGGTACGAGCAGTACGCGGCCCGCGCGCTCCTGCCGTGGGGCGTGGCGGTGGCCGGCGCGCTCGAGTACCGGCACCACCTCTCGACGGCGGAGCTGTACGGCGTGGCGGTCCCGGTGGACGACCGCCGGCCGGAGGACCACGGCGGCACCCACGCCGCGGTGCTCTCCGAGCCCTGGATCCTCACCGGGATCGAGCAGGGCTTCGACGCGGTGGGGCTCGCGCTGGCGCGGCGCGTGCTCGAGGTCCAGGCGCGGCGCGCCGAGGCGACGGGGCGGCTCACGGCCCTCTCGGAGGACGCGATCGACCGGCCGCCCGGGTTCGCCTACTCGGCGGTGCTCAACGGCGGTCGGGCCTGGACCGCCTTCACTCCCGACGGGGCGCCGGCGCCGCCGACCTTCTCCACCAAGGCGGCGCTGGGCTGGGGGGTGCTGTTCGCAGGCCACTACCCGGACCGGCTCCTCGACGCGGCCCTCGCGCTGGTGGACCCGGCGCGCGGGATCCTCGCCGGCCGCTACGACGAGGGGGGCGCGCCGAACCGGGCGCGCTCGCTCAACACCAACGGGGTGGTGCTCGAGGCGCTCGCCTACCGGCTCCACGGTCCCTTCTCCCGCCGGCCGGCCCGGCTGGCGCGGCAGGTGGCGCGGTGAGGGCGCTCCTCGCCCTGGCGCTGCTCGCGGCCGGGAGCGCGGGCGCGGCGGCGGCGCAGGACCGCTGCGACGCGCCGGCGCTGCCCTCGGAGGCGCAGCGCGACGACGCGCGCGTCGCCTGGGCCTACTTCCAGCGCAACACCCAGCGCGCCACCGGCCTCGTGAACGCGGTGGAGGGCTTCCCGAGCACCTCGGTCTGGGACATGGGCTCGTCGCTCTTCGCGATGCTGGCGGCGCAGCGGCTCGGGCTCCTGCAGGAGGGCGAGCTCGACGCCCGCGCGGGCCAGGTGGTCGCCACGCTGGAGCGGCTGCCGCTCTTCGAGGGCGAGCTCCCGAACAAGGCCTACGACACCGCGACCGCGCGGATGGCCGACTACGCCAACCGGCCCGCGCCGGAGGGCATCGGCGTGTCGGCGCTCGACCTGGGGCGGCTCCTGGGCGCGCTCCAGGCCCTCGCCTGCGCCCGGCCCGGGCTCCGGCCCGGGATCGAGCGGGCGCTGGCGCGCTGGCGGCTCTGCCGGCTCGCGGGCGACGGCGAGCTGCACGGCCTGGTGCGCGGCCGCGACGGGAAGGTGCAGCGGGTGCAGGAGGGGCGGCTCGGGTACGAGCAGTACGCGGCGGAGCCGCTCGCGGCGCTCGGGCTCGACGTCGCGCGGGCGCGCCGCTGGGATCGCTTCTCCAGGCAGGAGGAGATCCTGGGCGTGCCGGTGGCGCGCGACGGGCGCGACTTCCGGAAGTTCGGCGCCGTGGACGCGCTCGTCACCGAGCCCTGGGCGCTCGCCGCCCTGGAGCAGGGGCCCGACCCGGAGCGCGCGCCGCTCCTGCGCCAGGTGTTCGAGGTCCAGAAGCGGCGCTGGGAGCGGAGCGGCGTCGTGACCGCCGCGAGCGAGGACCACGTGGACCGCGCGCCCTGGTTCGTCTACGACGCCATCTGGGCCGACGGCGGCGCCTGGCGGACGGTGACGCCCGACGGGAAGGAGGCGCCGGAGCTCCGCGGGCTCTCGGTGAAGGCGGCCTTCGCGCTCGCCGCCCTCTTCCCCGGCGACGACTACGCCGAGGTGCTGCGGCGGGCGGTGGCGGACGCCAAGGATCCCGCCCGCGGCTGGTACGCCGGGATCTTCGAGCGGGGCGGGCTCAACCGGTCGCTCAACGCCAACACCAACGCCGTCATCCTGGAGGCGATCGCCTTCGAGGCCGGCGGGGCGGGGGCGGGCTGCTGCGGCGGCCGGCCGCTGCGCCTGCCGGCGCGGGCCCGGAGCTGCCCGGCGGTGACCGAGGCCCGGCTCGCCGGCGCGGGCGGCGCCCTCGGCGGCGACGTGGGGCTCGGGCCGAAGCCGCCGCTCTCGGCGCCGCTCGTCTCCGAGCCGCGGTTCCTGCGGTTCGACGGCACCTTCTTCGCGGGCTGGCGCGGCACCGACGGGCCGACCGCGGGCGGCGTCGCCACCGCCTGGATCGGCCGCGCCACCTTCCTGCGGTTCGGGGGCGAGGGCACCCCGCGCTCCGACTACGGCAAGAGCCGGTTCCTCTGGGGCTTCGGCTACGACGACTGGCGCGACGACACCTTCTACCTCCACGTGGACAACTGGGGCCCGATCCGGATGGAGGACAGCCTCACCCACTCCGCCGAGGTGAACGCGGGCTACCGGCTGCCGACCCTCTGCGCCACGCGCTGGCTCTGCGCCTCGCCGGTGGCCGGGGTGACGACGCCGTTCGTCGGCGGCCCGTACCTCAACGCCCGGGTCAACGTGACCTTCTGGAAGGACTGGTTCGTGATGGGCGGGCTCGGCTGGACCGTGCCGGGCGTGTTCGAGGGGCCGGTGGGCACGCCCGGCTGGCGCGTCATGTACGGCCTCGGGCGCTGGAGCTGGAGGCCGGGGAGCTTCTACCTCACCTACTACGACTGGGGTCCGGACTCGCGGAGCGGGAACGGCATCCTGGCGGTCGGCTTCAACTGGGCGTTCTAGGAGGCGGCGATGGGCGGCTGGCGTTCCAGCGTGGTGGCGGTGGCCGGGCTCGCGCTCGCGGCCGGCTGCGGCCTCATGCCGCCCGAGAAGCAGCAGTCCACCCCCTCGGCGACGCCCACCCCGCCGCCCGTGCCCGGGCCGACGCCGGTCCCGACCCCCACCGGCTCGCCCACGCCCGGTCCCACCGGCACGCCCATCCCGTCGCCGCTCCCCGGCTACCACCTCGTCTGGCACGACGAGTTCGACGGCGGCGGCCTCGACCCGACGAAGTGGACCGCGGTCACCGGCCCGCGCCGCGACTCGCAGCGCACCACCGACGCGGTCTCGGTCCACGACGGGATGGTCACGCTCGAGACCTACACGGAGGGCGGGACGCACTACACCGGCTTCCTCACCACCGGGACCGCCTTCGCGCCGACCTACGGGTACTTCGAGGCGCGCATCCGCTTCGACGACGCGCCCGGCGAGTGGTGCTCGTTCTGGCTGCTCTCGCCGGACAACGGCAACCCGCTTGGCGACCCGGCCGTCGCCGGGGCCGAGGTGGACATCGTGGAGCACCGGGTGACGGACCCCAAGGGCTGGACCGCGCTGCGCGACCTCGTGAAGGAGGAGGTCCACTGGGACGGCTACGGCGCCAGCGAGAAGAGCTCTCCCGAGCACGTCGTGCCGCTCGCCGACGGGAGCCCGGTGCAGGGGGCCTGGCACACCTACTCGGTGCTCTGGAGCGACCAGGGCTACTGGTTCTACGCCGACGGCGCGCTCCTCCACAGCTTTGCCCAGGGGCTCTCGAAGCGCGGCGAGCAGGTGATGCTCACCTGCGAGGTCGAGGACGCTTCCTGGGCCGGCTACGTCCCGACCGGCGGCTATGGCGCGCGCGGCGCGAGCCAGGTGCACATGGACGTGGACTGGGTCCGGGTCTGGGCGGCGGGGCCGTAGGGGCGGCGCCCCCTCCCTGGCCCTCCCCCGCTTCGCGGGAGAGGGGAGCACCTCGCCAGCACCGAGGTCAGCCGGCGACGCGAGCTATCGCCGCCGCCGCGCCAGCCCGGCGGCGGCGAGCAGCCCCAGGAGCGAGGCGGCCCCGCCCGCGCCCCCCGAAGCGCAGCCCCCGTGGCCAGGGCTGGCCGTCGCGGTCACCGGGCCGGCGCCGGGGGTCGGAGTGGGTGTGGGGCCGGGCGCCGTCACCGCGCCGCCGATCGCGCCGGTGAGCAGGATCTCCCGCGACGAGCTCCCCACGAAGACCGGCGTGGCGCAGTCGGGCGCCGTCCAGGCGTGCTTCGCCGCGTCCCAGCGCTCGAGCGCCTCGGGCGCGAGCGGGATGGTGACCTGCTGCGACGCGCCCGGGGCGAGCGCCACCTTGGCGAACCCGGCGAGCCGCTGCGGCACCGGGTCGGCTTCGCCGGGGCACGGCCCGACGTAGACCTGCGCCACCTCGGCGCCGGCCCGCCCGCCGGTGTTGGCGAGCGTGAACGACACCTGCGCGGTGCGCCGGCCGCTCCCGTCGGTCGTCGCCGGCCCGACCGCGAGGCCGGAGTAGCCGAAGGTGGTGTAGGAGAGGCCGAAGCCGAACGGGAACAGCGGCGTCACCCCCTTCGCGTCGTACCAGCGGTAGCCCATGAGCAGCCCCTCCGACCAGGCGACCACCGGGCCCACCGCGTCCGACGCGGCGGGCGGCCCGGCGCCGACGGGGGTCTGGTCGAGGGCCCGCGGGAAGGTGAGCGGGAGCTTGCCCGACGGGTTCACGTCCCCGAAGAGCACCCGCGCGATCGCCTCGCCCTGGAGCTGCCCCGGGTACCAGGCCTCGACCACCGCAGGGACCGCGTCGAGCCAGGGCATGGCCACGCCCTGCCCGGTGGTGAGCACCACGACGGTGCGCGGGTTCGCCGCCGCCACCGTGGCGATGAGCGCGTCCTGCTGCGAGGGGAGGGCGAGGTCGGGGTGGTCGCGCTCCTCGGAGCCGTAGTCGCGCGCCACGACCACCGCGACGTCGGAGGCGGCCGCGAGCGCCGCCGCGTCGCGCACCGGGGCGAGCACGGTGCCCGGCGGCACCTGCCACCCCAGCTTCACGTCCCCGCCGCGGTCGGTCGCGACCCCGATGCTGGCCGCGTCGGCCACGTAGTCCACCCGGATCGCGTGGCGCGAGCCGGCGTCGAGCTGCACCGTCGCCGACCTCGACTCGAGCTCGTGCGTGCCGGAGTGGTCGAGCACGAGCTGGCCGTCGAGCCAGACCCAGCCCTGCCCGCGGTCGGTGAGCGTGAGCGTGTAGGTCCCGCTGGCCGGGGCGGTGAGCGTGCCGTTCCAGCGCGCCGACACCTTCTGCAGGGCGAAGCTCTCCTCGAGCTGCGGCTCCGAGGAGGCGTTGATGCTCGGGTAGTCGAAGAAGCCGAGCGAGAGGGCCACCTCGTGGTCCACCCGGATCACCTCGGGGGGCCCCGCGAAGCTCGGGTTGAGCCAGTACTGGCCGCGCAGGCCGCGCGTGCCGTCGTCGAACCCCTCCGGCGTGAGCACGGAGGAGGGGATCGCCGGCGGCCCCGGCAGGAGGTGGGCCGCGGTGACCGGGTCGCCGCCCGGCGCGAACTTCACCTGCACCCCCTGGCCGGCGCGCGCGGCGATCCCGTCGAGCGGGCTCACCGAATAGGTGGGCTCGACGCGCGCGGCGCCGCCGCCCTGGGTGGCCGCGTCGTTGGCGTCGGCGCCGATGACGGCGACCGACCGCACGCCCGCGCCGAGCGGCAGGAGCCCGCCCGCGTTCTTGAGCAGCACCATCCCCTGCTCGGCGATGGCCCGCGAGCGCCCGGCGTGGTCGGCGTCGGGCAAGGGGCCCACCTGCACCGGCTGGTCCATGAGGCCGAAGCGGAACATGGAGCGGAGGATCCGGCGCGCCTTGTCGTCCACCACGTCGCGCGCCACGGTGCCGTCCTGCACCGCCCCGAGCAGCGAGTGGCCGAAGTACTTCTCGAACGCCAGCTCCTGGTCGAGCCCGGCCTCGGCCGCGAGCCGGGTGCCGTGGATCGAGGCCCAGTCGCTCAGGACGTAGCCCTGGAAGCCCAGGTCGCCCTTGAGGACGTCGGTGAGGAGCGCCCGGTCCTCGCAGGCGAACTGCCCGTTCACCCGGTTGAACCCGCACATCACGCTGCCGACCGACGCGTCGGCCACCGCCGCCTGGAACGGCCGCAGGTAGAGCTCGCGCAGCGCCCGCTCGTCCACCTCCGCGTCCACGGTGAAGCGGTCCGTCTCCTGGCCGTAGGCGACGAAGTGCTTGGCGTCGGCCAGCACCGGGTGCTTCTGGATGGCCTGGATGAGCGGGACGGCCATCCGGGCGGCGAGCAGCGGATCCTCGCCGAAGCCCTCGAAGGTGCGCCCCGCGAGCGGGTCGCGCGCGAGGTCGAGCGTGGGGCCGAGGAGCACGTTGTGGCCGGTGAGGAAGGCCTCCGCGCCGAGCACGTCGCCCTGGTCGGCGGCCAGGGCCGGGTCGAAGCTCGCGGCGAGGGCGATGGGGGCGGGGAGCAGGGTCGCCTTCCCGCCGTTCACGTGCTGGTACGGGATGCGGATGCCGGCCGGGCCGTCGGTCATGGTGAGCGCCGGAATGCCGAGCCGGGCGATCGGCGCGTCGTAGTAGCCGTAGAGCAGGCAGCGCTCGCCGGTCGCGAGGTCGATCTCCTCCTCGAGCGCCATGGCCCGGAGCAGCGCCTCGGCCCGCGCGTCGGGCGGCTGGCTCGCGTCCTTCCACGGGGTGGACGACGGCGGGCCCTCGTCCGAGCCGAGGCTCGGGCCGGGGCAGTACGGCGGCGGCGCGGCGCGGGCGTTCGCCGTGAGCGCTCCGAGCAGGAGCCCGAGGGCCGCCTGGGCGAGCGCTCCGCGTCCTGTCCTCGAGCGGGCGTGGAGCATCAGTCGAGCCGTGCGCCGTGTCCCTGGCGGCCTCCCACCCCGCAAGGTAGGGCGAGCGTCGCGCCGGGCAACGAACGGGCGGCTGCTCGCGAGAGGCCGGCTCGAGCCCGGGCCGGTGAATCCTGGGCCGGTGGCTCAGCGCGTCGCTAGGCTTCCTGGCGCCGGCGGCGTGCGCCGGCCCGCGGGGGGCGCGGTCACGCCCGGGAGGATCCGATGGCGACGACGAGAGCGTTCGAGGTGCCGAAGCCGGGCGCGCCCTTCACCGGCGTGGATCGTCCGCTGCGGGCGCCGGGCCCGGGGCAGGTGCGGATCGCGGTGGAGGCGTGCGGGATCTGCCACTCCGACGCCTTCGTGCGCGAGGGCCACTGGCCGGGGCTCGCCTACCCGCGGGTGCCCGGGCACGAGGTGGTCGGGCGCGTGGAGGCGCTCGGCCCGGGCGTGACCGACTGGCGCGAGGGGCAGCGCGTGGGCGTCGGCTGGCACGGCGGCCACTGCGGCACCTGCGAGGCCTGCCGGGCGGGCGACTTCCTCCAGTGCGCGCGCGGGCTCGTCTGCGGCTTCACCTACGACGGCGGCTACGCGGAGCACCTCGTGGCCCCGCAGGAGGCGCTCGCGGCGGTGCCGGACGGGCTCGACCCGGTGGCCGCGGCCCCGCTCCTCTGCGCCGGGGTCACCACCTTCAACTCGCTCCGGAACAGCGGCGCCCGCGCCGGCGACCTCGTGGCGGTGCAGGGCATCGGCGGCCTCGGCCACCTCGGGATCCAGTACGCGCGGCAGCTCGGCTTCCGGACCGTGGCGGTCTCGCGCGGCGCCGACAAGCGGGCCCTGGCGCTGGAGCTCGGGGCGCACGAGTACCTGGACCAGGAGGCCGGCGACGCCGCGCAGGCGCTGCAGGCGCTGGGGGGCGCCCGGGTGATCCTGGCGACCGCCCCCAACGCGCAGCTCATGTCGGCGCTCGTGCCCGGCCTCGGCCGGAACGGCACGCTGCTCGTGATCGGCGCGTCGGCCGACCCGCTGCAGGTCGCGCCGGCGCAGCTCATCGGCCGGCGGCTGCGGATCCAGGGCTGGCCGAGCGGCACGCCCAAGGACTCCGAGGAGACGCTGGCGTTCAGCCTCCGGAGCGGCGTCGCCTCGCGGAACGAGGTGTTCCCGCTGGCGCAGGCGAACGAGGCCTACGCGCGGATGCTGTCCGGCGCGGCGCGGTTCCGGGTGGTGCTGAAGGTGCGGTGACGCCGGCGCGCCGTCACCCGCCGCTCAGCGCCTGGACGATCTGCACGTCCTCGCCGGCTCGGAGCGGCCGGGCGAGGTCGAACACCTGCTCGCCGTCCACGAACACGCGGACGTGCGGCCGGATCCGCCCTTGCTCGTCGATCATGCGGAAGCGGAGGCCGGGGTAGCGGCGGTCGAGGTCGTCGAGCGCCTGGGAGAGCGTGCTCCCGGACGCCTCCACCTCGCTCGCGCCGGTGTACGACCGGAGCGGCGACGGGATGAGCACCTTCATCGGACTCCGTCCGCCTCTGCCGCCTCCACGGCGTAGATCTCCGGGAGGTGGCGCGCCAGGCAGGCCCAGCGCCCGCCCTCGTCGCGGCTCGCCCAGACCTCGCCCGCGGTGGTGCCGAGGTAGAGCCCGACCGGCTCGCCCGCGTCGGCCGCCATCGCCTGGCGCTTCACCGTCCACCAGGCCTGGCGCTCGGGGAGGCCGCCGTCGAGCCGGCGCCAGGTGCGGCCGGCGTTGCGCGTGACGTAGGCGGCGGGCTTGCCGTCGGGGCTGGTGCGCGGCCAGACCGTGGTCCCGTCCATCGGGAAGACCCAGGCCGTGTCGGGATCGCGGGGGTGCACCACCAGCGGGAAGCCGATGTCTCCCACCCGCCGCGGCATGTTGCGGCCGATGCGCACCCACTCGGTCGAGGGCCGGTCGAGCCGGTAGATGCCGCAGTGGTTCTGCTGGTAGAGCCGGTCCGGGCGCGCCGGGCTGTAGCGGACGCAGTGCGGATCGTGGAACGAGAGGTTGGCCGGGTCGAAGCCCTCGACCACCTCCATCCCGGCCACCACCGGCGTCCAGCTCTCGCCGCGGTCGAGCGACTCGTGCACGCCGCCGCTCGACATCCCGAGGTAGAGGTGCGCCGGGTCGCGCGGATCGACCAGGATCGAGTGGAGCTTCGGCCCGTTGGGCGTGCCTCCCTGCGCGCCGCCGGTCCACTCCGCGTAGCGCGGGTGGTCGTTGAAGCCGGCCACCGGCTCCCAGGTGTCGCCGCCGTCGGCCGACCGGAAGAGCCCCTGGGGCGAGGTGCCGGCGTACCAGGCGCCGGGCTCGCTCGCGTGGCCGGGCGTGAGCCAGAAGGTGTGGTCCACGACCCGGGCCGGCTCGCCCTCCCGCGCCTTCGGGAACGCCGGCGGGCGCTTCGCCTCGGCCCAGGTCCGCCCCAGGTCGGTGGAGCGGAAGAGGGTGGGGCCGAGGTGGCCGGTGCGCGTCGCGGCGAGGAGGGTGCGCCGGTCGCGCGGGTCGAGCACGAGGTGGTGGATGATCTGCCCGAGGAAGTGCGGCCCGCGGACCTCCCAGCGGCGGCGGCTCGGGTCGCCGAGGTAGATCCAGGCCCCCTTGCGCGTCGCGACGAGGAGCGCCAGCCGCCCGCCGGCGGGTGGGCGGCGGCGGGGCTTCGCGGGGGAGGACGTGCTCCGGGCTCTGGCGGTTCGCGCGGTGGGCGGCATGGCCCCTCCTGCTCGGGGGAGGCTCCGGTCATGTGGCGGTCCCCGGCTCCAGGCAAGCGCGGGAGGGGCGACTCCCCTTCCAGGCAGGTGGCGGCGAGGCTTCCGGTCCCTCGCGCCGCTAGGAGAAGGGGATGCACGGGCGGCGCACCGCGCGCGACCTGGAGACCGGCGCCGCCGCGCGACCGGCCGCGCCGGCCCCTGCCGCGGCGCAGGGCTCCGAGCCGCTGCGCATGCTGCGCCGGCGAGGGCTCACGCCGCGCCCGCTGCGGCCGGACCTCCCCTTCGACGCCGCGCGCCCGGAGCTCGCCGCGGCCATGGCCGACCGGCTGCGCCACTACGCCTTCCGGCTCTTCCTGCGCGGCGCCATCCTGCGCCCCGGCGGCTTCGCCCCGACCGAGCCGACCCGCTACCTCGCGGAGCGGCCGGCGCGCGCGCAGGCCGAGGACCTCGTCCGGCTCGGCCTGGCGGAGCGGCTCGACGGCGGGCGCTACCGGCTCGTCCGGCCGTGCCGCACCTTCGGCGGCACGCTCGAGTGGTGGCTCGGGCGCGAGCTGCGCGAGCGGCTCGCGTTCGAGGTGGAGACCGGCGTCCGCCTGGGGGCGCCCGGCGTGGGCGGCGACCTCGACGTGGTGGGGGCCGCCGAGGGGCGGCTCCTCTACCTCGAGGCGAAGTCCTCGCCGCCGAAGCACCTCACCGACGGCGAGGTGATCGCCTTCCTGGCGCGGGTCGAGGCGGTGCGCCCGGACCTGGCGCTCTTCGCGATGGACACGGCGCTCCGGCTCGCGGACAAGGTGGTGCCGATGTTCGCGGCGGCGCTCGGCGGCGCGGTCCGGCCGCGCCGGCTCGTGCGGCAGGTCTACGCGCTCGGGCCGCACCTCTACCTCCTCAACGCGCGGGAGGATCTCGTGGACAACCTCTGCCGGGCGGTCGCGGCCGGCTTCCGCGCGCTCGCGCCGGACCTCCCCGCGCGCGCGCCGGGGCCCGAGCGGGCGGCGGCGCCGGGCCGTCCCGCCGTCCCGGAGGCGCCCGGGGACCAGGCGGGGTAGAACCGGCGCATGGTCCTCGTCCACCGGTCGATCCCGCCGCGGGTCCCCTCCGAGCGGCCGCCGCTCCTCGTGCTCCTGCACGGGATCGGCGCCGACGAGGAGGACCTCCTGCCGCTGGTCCCGTCGCTCGATCCCCGCTTCCACGTGGTCTCCGTGCGGGCGCCGCACCTGGCCGAGCCGATGGGCTACCGCTGGTGGGCCATCGACTGGAGCGCCGCCCCGCCGCGCGCCGACCCGGCGGAGATCGTCGCCAGCCGCGAGCTCCTGGCCCGGTTCCTCGAGGAGGCGGCGGCCGCCTACGGCACGGACCCTGCCCGCACGCAGCTCTTCGGGTTCAGCCAGGGCGCCATCCTCTCCCTGGCGCTGCTCCTCGCCCGCCCCGACCCCGCGCGCGGCGTGGTGGCCCACTCCGGCCGGCTGGCGCGCCTCCCGGGGCCGGAGCCGTCGGTCGAGGCGCTCTCCCGCGCGCGAGCGCTCCTCCTGCACGGGACGGAGGACGACGTGGTCCCGGTCGAGCTCGGGCGCAAGGCGGGGGAGGTGCTCGCGCCGCTGCTGGGGACGCGCCTCGAGCACCGCGAGCTCGCCGGGCTCGGGCACGGCATCTCCCCCGAGAGCCTCGCCCTGGCGGCGCGCTGGCTCACCGCGCGGCTCGACGAGGAGGCCGCGGGCGCGCCCGCGGCGGCGGCCGGCGCGGACCACGACCGGGCGC
Source organism: Anaeromyxobacter paludicola (assembly GCF_023169965.1). Taxonomy (NCBI): domain Bacteria; kingdom Pseudomonadati; phylum Myxococcota; class Myxococcia; order Myxococcales; family Anaeromyxobacteraceae; genus Anaeromyxobacter; species Anaeromyxobacter paludicola. The sequence goes on from NZ_AP025592.1 coordinate 4,435,670, forward strand.
TCTCGGCCGCCTTCGACGACCAGGCGGCGAGGTTCGAGCGCGCGCCGGTGCAGTCGGATCCGGCGGCCCTGGCGCGCCTCGTCGCCTTCGCCGGCCTGCCCCCCGGCGCGCGCCTGCTCGACGCCGGCTGCGGCCCGGGGCTCGTGGCCGAGGCCTTCCTCGAGGCCGGTTACGCCGTCGAGGGCGTGGACCTCTCGGCCGACATGGTCGCGCGGGCCCGGGCCCGCTGCGCCCGCTTCGGCGCGCGGGCCTCCTTCTCGCAGGGCTCGCTCTTCGGGCTCGCGGCGGGGCCCTTCGACGCCGCCGTGTCGCGCTTCGTGCTCCACCACGTCGAGGATCCGCTCGCGTTCCTCCGCCGCCAGGCGGCGCTCCTGCGGCCCGGCGGCGTCCTCGTGGCCTGCGACCACTCCGGCGACCCCGACCCGGCGGCCGCCGCCTGGCACCAGGAGATCGAGCGGGCCCGCGACCGGACCCACACCCGCAACCTCCCGCCCGGCGAGCTCGTGGACCTCCTCGCCCGGGCCGGGCTCGAGGCGCTGTCGCTGCGCGAGGAGCCGTTCGCGCTCGACTTCGACGAGTGGTTCGACCGCGGCTCGCCCGACCGGCCCAAGGCGGCGGTCCGGGCGCGCCTGCTCGAGGGGCGGTCCCGGAGCTTCGCCCCCGCGCCCCAGCCCGGCGGCGGGATCCGCATCGACTCGCTGCGCGTGCTCGTGCGCGGCGTGAAGCCGGGCTGAGGCCCCCGCGCCCGGAGCGGCGCCGGGCGAGCGCGGCCCCGCGCGCCGCCCGGCGGCGAGGGATCGGCTCACCCGTCCGCGGCGACCCGCGCCGGCTGGATGTTCTGGTTCTGGCGGAACAGGTTCTCGGGGTCGTACCGGGCCTTGAGCCTCGCCAGCCGCTCGTAGTTCGGCCCGTACGCGCCGAGGCTGACGCGCTGCGCCTCGTCCTCCGGCATGAAGTTCACGTACACGCCGCCGGTGGCGTAGGGCGCGAGCCGCGCGAAGAGGTCGCGCGCCCAGCCGACGCAGGTCCGATCCTCCGACGGATCGCCCCAGCGCGTGTGGACGTTCACCACGAACGCGACGTCCCGGTGCGGGTAGGCGGTGGCGGTCGGGGCGACGCGGTTCACCGCCCCGCCGAGCTGCGCGACGAAGACCTCGCACTCCGGGGAGGGGAGCCGGCCGGCCGAGCTGGTGAGCAGCTCGATGCTCGCGTCGCCCAGGTCGAGCAGGTCGTGCGACTTCCAGTAGTTGCGCCGGCCGGGCGTGAGCAGCGGGTCGAAGGCCTGCTGCCAGGCCGTGAACGGGGCCGGCCCGATCACGTCGGCGATCGGCTGCCCGAGCGCGCGGAACGGCGCGACGGCCGCCTCGCCCCCCTCCGGCGGGCCGACGTAGCAGACGGCCAGCACCAGCACCTCCTGGCCGTGGACCTCCGGCGGCAGGAAGGGGAGGGGCGGCGCCTTGCGCATCACCACCCAGCAGGTGAGGTCGTCGGGCGCGCGCCGCGCCGCCTCCCGGTAGCCGCGCAGGACCTGCTTCGCCGACGAGAACGGGTGGACGACGAGGCCGGCCAGCACCTGCGGCCCGACCGGGTGGAGCCGGTACTCGAACGAGGTGACGACGCCGAAGTTGCCGCCGCCGCCGCGGAGCGCCCAGAACAGCTCGGCGTTCTCGCGCTCGCTCGCCCGCACCTGCTCGCCGGTCGCGAGCACCACGTCGGCCGAGAGCAGGTTGTCCACGGTGAGCCCGTGCTTGCGGCTCAGCCACCCGAAGCCGCCGCCCAGGGTGAGCCCGGCGATCCCGGTGGTCGAGTTGATGCCGAGCGGCGTCGCGAGCCCGTGCGCCTGCGCGGCCTGGTCGAGCTCGCCCAGCACCACGCCCGGCTCCGCCCGCGCGGTCCGGGCCGCGGCGTCGATCCGCACCGCCTTCATCGGCGTGAGGTCGAGCATGAGCCCGCCCTCGCAGACGGCGTTCCCGGCGATGTGGTGTCCGCCGCCGCGGATGGAGAGCCGCAGGCCGCGGTCGCGCGCGAGCTCCACCGCCCGCACCACGTCGGCCGCCGCGGCGGCGCGGATGACGGCGCCCGGGCGCCGGTCGATCATGGCGTTCCAGATCGTCCGGGCCTGCTCGTACCCCGGCTCGCCGGGGAGGCAGACCTCTCCCCGGAGCTCGCGCCGGAGCGTCGCCAGGGTCTCGGGGTCGGGGCGCCAGGCGGCGCCGTGGCCGTCGTCGGGCGCGGCGCGGCCGGTCTCGGTGGAGGTGCTGGTCTCGATCACGTGTTCCTCCTCGCCCGCTGGCCGGGGGCCGGTCGTGCGCGGGCAGTGCTCCTCCCTCGCAGGCGGCGTGCCAGCCCGCGCGATGCGCGGCCGGGCGCGCCCGGCGCGAGCTCGGTGCCGGCCCCGGCCCGGCCGGGCGCGTCGACGGTTCGTCGGCGACGAGGGCTCGCGCCGGTTAGGTCGAGTTCTCGTCGCGGAGGCCGGATGCCCGGAGAGGCGGTCGCGGGGGCGAGGCGGATCGACGAGGACGCGGCCCTGCGCGCCATCGTGGAGGGCACCGCCTCGGAGACCGGGCGAGCCTTCTACCGCGCGCTCGTCCGGAACCTGGCCGCCGCGTTCGACACCTACGGCGCCTGGCTCACCGAGGTCGAGGAGGGCGCGCCGGGGCGCCTGCGCGCGCTCGCCTTCTGGCTCGGCGACCGCTTCGTCGAGCCCTTCGAGTACGACGTCGCCGGCACGCCGTGCGAGACGACGGTGCGCGAGGGGCGGCTGGTCCACATCCCCGACCGCGTGGTCGAGCTCTACCCCGACGACCCCATCTCATTCCCCCAGCGCGTGGTCAGCTACCTCGGGATCCCGCTCTTCGGCGCGGAAGGGCACCTCATCGGCCACCTCGCGGTGGTGGACGTCCGGCCGATCCGCGACGACAAGCGCCTGCTCACGCTCTTCGAGCTGTTCGCGAGCCGGGCGGTGGCGGAGATGCGCCGGCTCCGGCTCGAGGGCGAGCTGCGGGAGCGGCAGGAGAAGCTCGCCGGGCTCATCGGGAGCGCGCTCGACGCCATCGTGGAGGTGGACGCCGCCTGGCGCATCACGCTCCTCAACGCCGCCGCCGAGAAGGCGTTCGGGGTCTCGGGCGCCGCGTTCCAGGGCGCGCCGATCGACCGGCTCCTCGGCGAGCCGGCCGCCCACCAGGTGCGCGGCCTCGCCGAGGCGCTGGCGCACCGCGGCGGGGCCGAGCGGAGCCTCTGGATCCCGGGCGGGTTCGTCGCCCAGCCGGAGGGCGGCCGGTCCTTCCCGGCGGAGGCGACGCTGTCGCGGTTCGAGGCCGGGCAGCGGTCCTACTTCACGCTCATCCTCCGCGACGTGGACGCGCGGGTGGAGGCCGAGCGCACCATCCAGAGCCTGGCGGCCACCACCGCCTACCTGCGCGAGCAGATCGCCGAGGTTCGCGGCTTCGGCGACGTGGTGGCCCGGAGCCCGGCGATGCTGGCGGCGCTCAACGCGGTCACCCAGGTCGCGGCGACCTCGGCGTCGGTCCTGATCCTGGGCGAGACCGGCACCGGCAAGGAGCTCTTCGCGCGCGCCATCCACGAGCGGAGCCCGCGGCGGGATCGTCCCCTCGTAAAGGTCAACTGCGCCGCCATCCCGGCCACGCTCATCGAGAGCGAGTTCTTCGGCCACGAGCGCGGGGCCTTCACCGGCGCGACCCACCGCCGGGAGGGGCGCTTCGCGCTGGCGGACGGCGGGACCATGTTCCTCGACGAGGTCGGCGACCTGCCGCTCGCGCTGCAGGGGAAGCTCCTGCGGGTCCTGCAGGAGGGCGAGTTCGAGCCCGTCGGCGGCTCGCGCACGCGGCGGGTGGACGTCCGGGTGATCGCCGCCACCAACCGCGACCTCGACCAGGCGGTGCGCGCCGGCGAGTTCCGCGCCGACCTCTACTACCGGCTCGGCGTCTTCCCGCTCCGGCTCCCGCCGCTCCGCGAGCGGGAGGACGACGTGGTGGTCCTCGCGGAGGCGCTCGCCACCCGGCTGGCGCGGAGCCTGGGCCGGGCGGTGCCCGCGCTCCGCCCCGAGGACGTCGCCGCGCTCCGGGCGTACCCGTGGCCCGGGAACGTGCGGGAGCTGCGGAACGTGCTCGAGCGCGCCCTCATCACCTCGACCGACGGCCTGCTCCACCTCGACCGGTCGCTGCCGGGGGACCACCCCGGCGCGCCGGCCGCGCCCGCGCCCCCGCCCGCGGGGGAGATCCTGAGCGAGGACGCCCTGCGCCGGCTCGAGCGCGACAACATGCTCGCCGCCCTGGCGCGGGCCGGCTGGCGCGTGGGTGGAGAGGGCGGGGCTGCGGAGCTCCTGGGGGTGCGGCCTTCCACGCTCAAGTCGCGGATGAAGGCGCTCGCCATCGCGCGACGCCCGGGGCCCGGAGCGCCTTGAAGCCCGGCTCTCGGGGGCGCGATGCCTCCAACGAGTGAGTATTTCGGGCTCCCGCCATCACGCCTGGTCAACGATTTGCATTTGTGGTGCATGTTCCTCGCGCCCGCGCCCACCTCGGCCGGGTATGCTCGCCATCTGGCGTGGCGCCGGCGCGAGGGGTCGCGCCGAGACGCCGGCGACCGAGGCGCGGGGGACGGCGCCTCGACCGGCCGGCGGCGCACGCGAGGGGGGTTCGACATTGGCTTGCGAGAGCTGGCCCGGCCTGCGCCGGGCGTGGAACGGGGCGCGTGGCGGCTCCGCCCTCTGGCGGAGGGTGGCGCTCGCGCTGGCGCTGCTCGCCGGACCGGGCGCGGCGCGCGCCGGGACGGCCACGGTGGCCGGCGTGCCCAGCGCGACCGGCCGCTGCGGCGTCCTCACGGTCACGGCGCCGTACTCGGGCGACGACGACCAGAACAACTCGCTCTACTTCTCGACCAGCCCGGCCGGCGCGGCCCAGTGGACGGGGCTGACGCAGGCCACCGCGGGCCACCGGGCCTCGCCCTACGTCTTCACCATCCCCGACCTCGCCCTCGGCGCGCTGTACGACGTGAGGCTGTACTTCTTCGATTCGGGCGGCAGCCCCGGCTACCTCTACGTCACCGGCGTGAGCGGCGGCTCGACCGACTGCACCGCGGCGGGCGCGGTCACGGTGACGCAGGGGCTCGGCGCCACGCCCTCGCTCGTCGTCTCCGCCAGCTACTCGTCCGACTCGGGCGCGAACAACGGGCTCTCCTACCGGATCCGGACGCCGTCCGGCACCGGCGCCTGGTCCGGAGCGACCACGCTCGGCCACGCGCCCTCGCCCTACGTGTTCACGGCGTCCGGCCTCGCCTGCGGCGCGAGCCACGACGTCGAGGTGACCTGGCTCGACGCCGACGGCGTCGCCGGCGCCGCCTCGCAGCTCGTCACCGCCACGCCGACCCGCTGCAGCGCCGCCGGTGTGGCGAGCGCGGCGCTGCCGTCCTGCATCCGGGCCGACGTCGCCGCGCCGGTGTCGTTCGACGCCAACGGCGACGGCGCCACCACCTTCGAGCGCGGCGCCGCGGCCACGGGCCCCTGGGCGCCCGCCTGTACCGCCACGGGCGCGGGGCCGCGCAGCTGCGCCGACGCGGCGCTGCTCCCGTCCACCTCCTACTGGTACCGCGTCACCACCTCCGATCCCGACGGGGTGAGCGGCCCGGCCACGCAGGTGATCGGCCCGTACGTCACCACGGCCTGCGATCTCGTCGTCCCCCAGGCGCTCACGGTGACCGTCGGCTCCTGCGCGCTCGTGACCGCGAAGGCGTCCTTCCTCGGCGACTCCAACGCGACCGGGGCGGTGGCGTTCGAGCGCGCCGGCGCGGCGGCCGGGCCGTTCACGCCGGTCCGCGGGTGCGGCAGCGTCGCCGGCCCGAGCCCGCGCACCTGCGACGACGTCCTGGTGACGCCCGGGAGCGTCTACTGGTACCGCGCGAGCTTCACCGATCCGGACGGCGTGGTCGGGGCGAGCCCGGTCGCCGGGCCGATGGTGGTGCCGCCCTGCGCCGGCGGCGGCGTCCTCACGCTTCGTCCGCACCCGCTCGGCCAGGCCGGCGCCGTGACTGGCGCCCCGGGATCGAGCAGCGCGGCCGTGGCGCGCTTCGCGCTGGAGGCGACGGTGGGGCAGGTGGAGGTGACGAGCCTGCAGGTGGCGGCGGACGGGACGGCCGCGCCGCGGCAGGACGTCACCGCGCTGCTGCTCTACCGGGACGCGGACGGGAGCGGGACCCTCTCGGCCGGAGACGCGCTCGTCGGGACCGCGCTCTGGGATCGCCTGCGCGCGAGGTACGCGCTCCCGGGCTTCTCCGTTCCCGTCGGGACGACGAGCTACGTCCTCGTGGCCGGCGTCGGCTCGGCCGCGCGACCCGGCGCCACCTTCACCCCCTCGCTCGCGCCCGCGGAGGTCGCGGTCCTCGCGCCGAGCGTGGTCACGCCCGGCGCGGCCGCGCCCGGCGGCACGCTGCGAGTGACCGGAACGCCGCTGGGGCAGCCGGCCGGGAGCACCGCCGCGAGCACCCACGCGCCCTCGGTCTCGATCCTCAACCCGGGGCGGGGCGCCGCGACCGGCCGGACCTTCCGGGTACAGGTCCAGGTCCACAGCCCGCTCGCGCTCACCGCCACCTGCGGCGCGGGGGCGCAGCCCTGCGTCGAGCTCGGCACGGACGGCGCGACCTTCCCCTACCTCCTCGCCCAGAACCCCCGGTACGGCGCCGCCGCCGGGGCGAACGCCGGGGTCTACGAGAAGACGCTCACGCTCGCGCCGGGGAGCTACCTCCTCCAGGCGCGCGCGACCAGCGCCGCGGGCACGATCTACTCCGCCCCGATCGACCTGGTGGTGAGCGCGCGCGGCGGCGACGGCAACCTGCTCGGGCGCGAGAGCTCGAGCCAGCTCTGCGCCGACTGCCACGCGGTGAAGAGCCACGGGAGCCAGAGCACCGCCGATCGCGTCAGCGGCCTCAGCCGGTACGGCTCCTGGTCCACCAACTGCCGCGACTGCCACGACGTCCACGGGACCAGCAACACCCACCTCCTGCGCGGCGAGATCGCTCCGCCCCCGGTGAACGGCTACCAGGGGCACCAGCCGGTGAGGTTCGGGGGCCGCGGCGGCTTCGGGCAGGGCGGGAGCGCGGCGACCGGCTCCTACGCCAACCAGGACGGCAGCGGGCCGTGCCAGGTCTGCCACACCCGCACCAGCCGCTGGACCGCCTCGGGGCCGGTGGACGCCTGGCACCGCGGCGACTGCGCCTTCTGTCACCCGCACCAGGACGGCTTCCGGGCCAGGCCCTGCGACGACTGCCACGGCGCGCCGCCCGCGACCGGCGCGCACCTCGCCCACTACCGCGACTCCCGCTCGCCCCCGCTCTCGTTCTACGCCGACACGCGCATCCTCCAGGACTACCTGCCCGGTGGCGGCGCCGGGTACGTGTTCGGCTGCGGCAACTGCCACCCGCTCGACTTCGCGAAGCACGGGAACGGGCAGGTGGAGGTGGAGCTCCACGACCCCGCGGCGCCAGCCGGGAGCCTCAAGGCGCGCGCCTCGCCGTCGGCGGCCTACGAGCGGTCCGGCGGGACCTGCAGCGGCGTCTACTGCCACAGCTCCGGGCAGCGGGCGCCCGCGTACGCGGCGACGCCCGGCTGGCGCTCGGGCGCGCACCTCGGCTGCAACGGCTGTCACGCCAACCCGCCCCGCTACGCCAGCGGCGGCGCCGGCGCCGACACCGCCAACTCGCACCTGTACCCGACGAGCGGGTACCCCGGCGGCCACTTCGGCGGCCTCCCGTCGTGGTCGCACGGCTCGCTCCACGGCCGGCAGGCCACGCACATGGGCGCCTCGCCCATCACCTGCCAGACCTGCCACTACGCCACCACCGACCCGGCCGGCGCCGGGCCCTCGGGCTTCTACTGGCTCGACACCACCGGCGACTACACCTGGCCCGGGGACAGCGGCGATCCCGCCTGCCCGAGCTGCCACACCGGCGCGGCCGGCAAGCCGCCGCCGGGCGCGGGGCGGGTGCTGCCGCTCCGGCACGTGAACGGGACGCGAGACGTGGTGCTCGACCCGCGCACGTCGCTGACGGTCGCGACCGGCTTCACCTGGCTGCCGGCCGGCGCCGACCAGCCCAGCCGGCCCTACTGGGAGTCGCCCCGCCAGCTCTCGACCACGCCGCCGGTGGCGACGACCAACGGCGTGACCCTCTCGCTGGACGTGGCGGCCGGCCGCTACGACCCCGCGGCCAAGACCTGCACCGTCGCCTGTCACCTCTCGGGCGAGACGGTGCCGTGGGGGCGCAACGCCGGGTGCGGGCACTGCCACTACTAGGGTGAACGGCCTCCCTCGGCTCAGCGCTCCCAGCGCTCCCGCTCCCCCGTACGCGCCCGGCCCGGGCTGAGCGGCCGGGCGCCTGCGCTCGCGCCTCCTCCGGATGCGCCAGCGACGACCCGGCCCGCGAGGTGGCCGACCTCGCCGAGGCCGCCGGGGTGTCGCTCTTGCGAGACCTGGGCGGCCACGCCGGGATCGAGCCGTTCGTGCGGGAGGGGTACGAGCTGGTGACGCTCTAGGCCCGGAGAGGACGGCTCCCTGGCGCGCGAGGGTGGGCGGGTGAGCGGGGCGTCCGCGCTGGCCGGGACGATCAGAAGCGGGTGACGACGGTGACGCCCGAGCCCTCGAAGCGGTCCATGGTCGTGAGCGCCTCGATCGACTCCTCGAGGCCGATGGTCCGCCCGACCAGCTTTCCGGGCGCGAGCTTCCCCGACGCGATCATCGCCAGCATGGCGTCGTAGCGGTGCGCCTGCATCCCGTGGCTGCCCCGGAGCTCGAGCTCGTACGCGATGACCCTGTCCATCGGGATGGCCGGCCTGGCCTGCTCCGCGAGCATCAGCCCCACCTGCACGTGACGGCCGCGCCGGCGCAGGTTGCTGATGGAGTCGAAGCAGGTGGCGGGGTGCCCCAGGGCGTCGATCGAGACGTGGGCGCCGCCCCCGGTCAGCTCGCGGACGCGCTCGACGACGCTCGGGACGGCGGTCGCGTTCACGGTCGCGACGGCCCCGAGGTCGCGGGCGAGCCGGAGCTTCTCCTCCGAGATGTCCACGGCGACCACGCTGGCGCCGAGCGCGCTCGCGATCTGGACCGCCGAGAGGCCGACCCCGCCGCAGCCGTGGACCGCCACCCACTCCCCGGCGGTGGTCCGCGCCTGGTCCACCACGGCCCGGAACGAGGTGACGAACCGGCAGCCCAGGCTGGCGGCGGTGGCGAAGTCGAGGGAGTCGGGCAGCCGCACCAGGTTCACGTCGGCGCGGTGGATCGAGACGTACTCGGCGAAGGAGCCCCAGTGCGTGAAGCCGGGCTGGAACTGCGCCTCGCAGACCTGGTGGTTGCCGGTGCGGCACTCCGGGCACTCGCCGCAGCCGCAGACGAACGGGACCGTGACGCGGTCCCCGGCCTTCCACCGCCGCACCTCCCGGCCGGTCGCCTCGATCACGCCGGCGAGCTCGTGGCCGGGGACGTGCGGGAGGCGGATGTCGGGATCGTGCCCCTTCCAGCCGTGCCAGTCGCTCCGGCAGACGCCGGTGGCCATGACCCTCACGACGACGCCGTGGGGCTCCGGGACCGGATCCGGGACCTCGGCGAGGCGGGGAGGGGCGGAGAACGCGTCGTAGATCACTGCTCTCATGGGTGGCCGGGCTCCTTCGCCCGGAGCTTACCGTGTACCGGTTGTCGGCAGGCGCCCGGATCGTCTACCTAGAGGGGAGAGCCGCCGCGAGGCCCGCGCCGGCGACGCGCCCGCGAAACAGGGGGGAGCCATGGGAGTTCGCATCGTCCGCCTCGGAACGCCCCGGTCCCCGGGGGAGGGGCTGCGGATCGGCACCGTGCGCCGGCCGCCGCGCGGGGTGCCGGCGGCGCGCTTCGCGAAGGACGACTGGTACGACGTCTGGTACCCGAACCTCGCCCCCAGCGTCCCGACCATGAAGCTCGCCCAGGCCGCGCGGACGGAGCGCGACTGGGCGGCGTTCGTGAGGCGGTTCCGCGCGGAGATGGCGCGCCCCGAGGCGAGCCGCACGCTCGACCTCCTCGCCGCGCTCTCGCGGACCGCCGACTTCGCGGTCGGGTGCTACTGCGCCGACGAGGCCCGCTGCCACCGATCCGTGCTGCGGGAGCTGCTCGCGGCGCGGGGCGCGAGGGTGGCGTGATGCCGTCCCCGTCGCCGGAGCGACACCTCCTCCTCGTCCGCCACGGCGAGACCGACTGGAACGCCTGCGGTCGCTGGCAGGGGCACACCGACGTGCCGCTCAACGCGACGGGCCGGGCGCAGGCGCGGGCGCTCGCGGAGCGGCTGCGCGCCCACCGCGTCCGCGCCATCGCGTCGAGCGACCTCTGCCGCGCGCGCGGCACGGCCGAGATCGTGGGCGAGGCGCTCGGGCTCGAGGTGGGGCTCGTGGATCCCGACCTGCGCGAGCGCGCCTACGGCCGCTGGGAGGGGCTCACCCGCGGAGAGTGCGAGGCGAGGTACCCGGAGCACTGGGCGCGCCACGCCTCGGATCCCCGCGTGGCGCCGCCCGGCGGGGAGTCCATCGAGGACCTGCTCGCGCGCGTGGTCCCGGCGATCCACCGCGCCTGCGAGGCGCTCGACGCGCCGGCCCTGCTCGTCACGCACGGGGGCGTGATGCGGGCGTTCCTGTTCGCCGCGCTCGGCGGCGGCGCGCTCCCGGCGCCGCCGGTCGTCCGGAACGGCGCCGTCTGGCGGGTGCACCTCGTGGACGGCCGCGTCGTCGGGGCGTCGCCGCTGGAGGGCGAGGGGGCCTGAGCTGGACGGCCCGGACGGGTCCGGCGCGTCCCCTGGAATGTTCGCACCTCGTCCCGCATTCACCTACACGGGCCGGTTCCCGGCCGAGAAGAGACCGAACGCGAGACGGGAGACGACGTGATCGAGGCGAGCGAGATGGAGCACGGGATGCAGACGAGCGACCGCGGCCGCGCCGCGGGGACCGCAGGGCGGCGGCCGGGCGCCTCCCTCCCTGGCGGTCAAGAGGAGTTCCCGCTCGACCTGCGCGAGACGACGCTCGCCGCCGTGTGCCGCAGCGCCCTCGACGACGTCGCGGCGAGGTTCCCGAACCGCCTCATCGCGTACGCGCCCGATCCCGAGGCCGGCCGCGAGGGCGCCGGCGAGTGGGACCCGCGCCGCGTCACCTACGCCGTGACCATCCTGCTCGAGGACGCGCTCAAGCGGACCCGCGAGACCGACCTCGTCTCGGTGCGGTGGCGGGAGCACGAGGGCGTCGTGGCGCTGCGCGTCCAGTACCCGCGCCCGCTCGAGCGGGGCGATCAGCTCGTGACCTGCTTCGAGCACGGCGTGCAGCCCGACGGCGCGGACGACGCCGTCGGCACCCTGCGCATCCTCGCCGCGCTCCGGATCGCGCGGCAGCACGGCGGCCACCTGGCCCGGGTGCGGACGCGGGCGGGGACCGCGTACGTCCTCGAGCTGCCGCGAAGGCAGGGTGGGGAGACGTTGCCGGGATAGCCTCACCGGCGCTCGGGATACGTAGAAGTCCCCCACTCGCCCGGCGGCGCGCTATCGTGTCCGCCCCCATGCCTTCCCCCCGCCCCGCGCCGCCCTCCGCGCTGCTGCTCTTCACCATTCCCTCGTTCATCTGGGGGACGACCTGGCTGGTCATCAAGTTCCAGCTCGGCGTGGTAGCGCCCGAGGCGTCGGTGGCCTGGCGCTTCGCGCTCGCGGCGCTCCTCCTCTTCGGCTGGTGCGCGCTGCGGGGGATCCCGCTCCGCTTCCGGGCGCGCGAGCACCTGCACCTGGCGCTCCTCGGCCTCCTCCTCTTCGGCCTCAACTACGTGCTCGTCTACCTCGCCGAGGGCTCGCTCACCTCCGGCCTCGTGGCGGTGCTCTTCGCCTTCATCGTCTTCTGGAACCTGCTCGGCGCCCGCGTCTTCTTCGGCACGCCCGCGCCTCGCGCGGTGGTGGGAGGCGCGGCGCTCGGCGTGATCGGGGTGGGGCTCCTCTTCTTCCCGGAGGTGACGAGCCTGCGAACCGGCGCCGGTCAGGGGCTCGGGATCGTCTACGCCACGCTCGGCACCATGGTCGCCTCCGGCGGCAACCTCTGGTCGCAGCGGCTCTTCGCTCGCGGCGTCGGCGTGGTCCCGGGGACCGCCTGGGCCATGGCCTACGCGTCGCTCCAGGTCCTCGCCTGGTGCCTGGTGCGCGGCGTGCCCCTGGCCTTCGACTGGCGCCCCGCGTACGTGCTGTCGCTCCTCTACCTGGCGCTGCTCGGCTCGGTGGTGGCCTTCATCTCCTACCTCACGCTCCTGCAGCGCATCGGCGCCGGGCGCGCCGGCTACACCGCGGCGGTGATCCCGGTGGTGGCCATGGTCGCCTCGACCCTCTTCGAGGGTTACCAGTGGAGCGCCGCGGCGGTGGGCGGCCTCGTGCTGGTGCTCGCGGGGACGGTGCTCGTGCTGCGGGCCAAGGAGCGGGCCGCGCAGGTGCCGGCCGCCGTGGAGGCTTGACGCCATGAGAGTCGTCCATTCCCCGCTGCACGCCCGCCACCAGGGCGGGAAGGAGCTCCACCGCGGCGAGCTCGTGCCCTGCTTCGAGTCGCCGGCGCGAGCGGAGCTCATCCTCGAGGCGGTGCGGCGCGCCGGGTTCGAGGTGAGCGAGCCCAGGGCCCTCTCCGCGCAGGAGCTCCTCGGCGTGCACGACGCCGGCTTCGTGGACTTCCTGCGGACCGCGCACGCCGAGTGGCGCGCCGCCGGCAAGGAGGGGTTCATGATCCCGAGCGCCTTCCCCGCGCGCGGCCTGCGCCAGGACCGCGTGCCAGCGGGCCTCAACGGCAGGATGGGCTTCTACTGCTTCGACCCGGGGACGCCGATCGTGGAGGGCACCTGGGACGCCGCGCTCGCGGCGGCCGGCTGCGCCGTGACGGCGGCCGAGCTCGTGGCCGAGGGGGCCCCGAGCGCCTACGCCCTCTGCCGGCCCCCCGGGCACCACGCCGGCCACGCCGTCTACGGCGGCTACTGCTTCCTCAACAACGCCGCGCTGGCGGCGCAGCGGCTCCGGGAACTCGGCCTCGCCCGGGTGGCGGTGCTCGACGTGGACGCGCACCACGGCAACGGCACCCAGGAGATCTTCTGGGAGCGGGCCGACGTGCTCTACGTCTCGCTCCACGGCACGCCCGAGACCGACTACCCGTACTTCCTCGGCTGGGCCGACGAGCGCGGGGCCGGCGCCGGGGAGGGCTTCACCCGCAACCTCCCCCTGCCGCGCGACGCGCGGTGGCCCGAGTACGCCGCCGCGCTCGAGGAGGCGCTCGAGGCGGTCGGCCGGTTCGGCGCCGGCGCCCTGGTCGTGTCGCTCGGCGTGGACACCTTCGCCGGCGATCCCATCAGCCCCATCGCGCTCGGGGCCGAGCACTTTCCGCTCCTCGGCGCGCGGCTGGCGTCGCTGCGGCTGCCGACCGTGATCGTCCAGGAGGGCGGCTACGCGGTGGCCGACATCGGGGGCAACGTCCTGGGGGTGCTGAACGGGTTCGAGCGGGGAGGGGACTGAGGCCCTATATCCCGGCAGCACCGGGCACACCCCGAGGAGACCCCCGATGGCCAGGCTCTCGATGACCTCCTTCGTGACCCTCGACGGCGTGATGCAGGCGCCCGGCGGCCCGAAGGAGGACACCTCGGGCGGCTTCGCGCACGGCGGCTGGTTCATGCCGCTCGCCGATCCGGGCTTCGGCGAGTTCATCGTGGGCGTCTTCGCGCGCGCCGGGGCCTTCCTCCTGGGGCGCGGGACCTACGAGATCTTCGCCTCGCACTGGCCGCGGATCACCGATCCGGACGACCCGGTGGCGGGCCCGCTCAACCGGCTCCCCAAGTACGTCGCGTCCCGGACCCTGGCGCGCGCCGGCTGGAGCGGCACGACCCTCGTGCGAGACGCGGCCGCCGACGTCCCGCGCCTGAAGCGCGAGCTCGGCGCGGGCGAGCTCCAGGTCCACGGGAGCCCCGGCCTCGCCCAGACGCTGCTGCGCGAGGGGCTGGTGGACGAGCTCCACCTCGTGGTGGCGCCGCTCACGCTCGGCAGCGGCAAGCGGCTCTTCGGGGAGGGCACCGTCCCGGCGGCGTTCGCGCTCGCGGCCTCGCGCACCACGGCGACCGGCCTCGCGATCCTGACGTATCGGCCCAAGGGGAAGCCGTCGTACGGCGACGCGACGCTGAAGGACTGAAGCAGGGCAGGGCAGGGGGGACGACATGATCGAGCACGTGAGCCTGCGGTGTAGCGATCCGAAGGCGAGCCGCAAGTTCTACGAGCGCGCACTGAAGCCGCTCGGGTACGTCTGCGACCTGAAGTACGGCGACGCCTTCGGCTTCAAGGACGAGGCCGGGCGGCACGACTTCTGGGTGACCGCCGGTGAGGCCGGGACGCCGACGCACCTCGCGTTCCTCGCGAGGACGCGGGCCGCCATCGACCGGTTCCACGCCGCGGCGCTCAAGGCGGGCGGGAAGGACAACGGCGCGCCCGGGCCGCGCGAAGGCTACGCCGCCTACGCGGCGTTCGCGTTCGATCCCGACGGGAACAACGTCGAGGCGGTCATCTGGGAGCCCGCGACCCGCAAGAGGAAGCGGACGCCTTCGAAGCGGAAGTGAAGGCGCGGCCCGGGGCGGGCCTCCCCGGGGCGGGCGCCACCCGCCTCAGCGGCGCGCCTTGCGCCGCGCGTGCCGGACCTGGATGAGCTCGGCGGTGATGGACATCGCCAGCTCGGCCGGGGTCTTCGCCCCGAACTTGAGGCCGATGGGCGTGTGGGTGGCCTCGAGCGCAGCCCGCTCCACGCCGGAGGCCTGCGCGAGCTGGAAGACCCGCTCGTTCTTCTCGGCGCACCCCATCATGCCCACGTAGTGCGCGCCCGACCGGACGCCGTACAGGAGCGCCTGCGGATCGTGCATGTGACCCCGGGTGAGCACGCAGACGTAGTCGTCGGCGGTGACGCCGAGGTGGGGGATGGCGTCGAAGCTCTCGATGAGCACGCGGTGGGAGAGCGGGAAGCGCTCCGGGGTGAGGTAGGCTCGGTCCTGGTCCACCACGATGGTCTCGAAATCGACCCCGTGGGCGAGCCGCTCGAGCTCCACGCTGACCGTCCCCGCGCCCAGGATGAAGACCCGGGAGCGGCGGAAGAGCGGGACCGACCGCCACGCCACCCCGGCGTACTGCTGGTCGTGCACCTGGGGGCCGCGGGTCACGTCGAACATCTGGAACCTGTCGCGCGAGCTCGGGGGGCGCGAGAAGACGAGCTCCGCGTCCTCGCGCTGGCCGGTGGGGTTCAGCACCAGGAAGACCCCGGGCCGCGCGTCGGCGCTGCCCATCCCCTTGCCGCGCACGCCCACCACGTCGGTGTCCTCGCTGTCGAGGGCCGCGGCGGGATCGGTCACGAGCTTGAAGCCGAGCCAGGCGCGCTCGTCGGCCTTCATGGCCGCGAGGGCGCGCTCGAGCGTCGGCACATCCTCACGTCCGAGGGAGACCAGCACGGTCCCGAGCGACTCCGGCGTGATCACCGGATCGTCCGCCAGCGCCGCCGGCGCGAAGCACGGGATCTCCTCCGGGGCGACGGTGGGCGCGCGCCCCTCCCGCAGCGCGACCACCATGCGCTGCAGGACGGCCTCGAGGCCACCAGTGTTCGGGATGTCGTTGCTCGTGTTCACGGTCGCTGCCCCCTTCGAGATGGTTCGAGCCTACAGGTCCGTGGGCACGAAGTCATCGATCCATGCGGACGGGATCACAAGCTCGTCCCGGAGCTCCCAGCGAGAGACGACCGCGCGTCACGCGGCAGTCGGCGCGAGCCCGAACGAGACCCCGGTGAGCTTCTCGCTCTCTTCCCAGAGCCACGCCGCGGTCGAGGGGTCCAGCGCGCGCGCGGAGATCCGCGCCGGGGCGGGCGGTCCGCTCAGCTCGAAGAGGCCTCGCGGGCCCCAGTAGCTGCCGCTCGCCGCGGAAGGATCGGTCGCTGCCCGGAGCGTCGGGAGCGCACCGTCCGGCGGCTTCATGCCGAAGATCGGGTTGAACAGGCGCGCAAGAGACGTGCGCTGCAGATCGGTGGCCGTGTAGCCGGGGTGGGCGGAGGTGACGCGCACCCGAGACCCGGTCGCCGACAGCCGGCGGTGCAGCTCGAGCGCGAAGAGCTGGTTCGCGAGCTTGCTCTGGCCGTAGGCGGCCCACGGCCGGTAGGGACGGCGCTCCCAGTTCAGGTCGCTCCGGTCGATCCGGCCGAAGTTCTGCGCAGTGCTGGAGACGACGACGACCCGCGCGCCGGCCGTGCGCAGCACGAGCGGGAGCAGGCGCCCCACCAGCGCGAAGTGGCCGAGGTGGTTCGTGCCGAGCTGCAGCTCGAAGCCCTGCCTGGTGCGCCCGAGCGGCGGCACCATGATCCCCGCGTTCGCGATGAGGAGGTCGAGCCGCTCGTGCGAGGCGGCGAAGGTCGCAGCGAAATCCGCCACCGAGCCGAGATCCGACAGGTCGAGGGCGGCGATCGTCGCGCCGCCGCGGGGCCGCTCCTCCGATTGGATGAGCTCGAGCGCGGCCCTTCCCTTGTCGAGGTTGCGACAGGCGAGCACCACGCGCGCGCCCTTCAGCGCGAGCATGCGGGCGGTCTCGAGCCCGATGCCGGTGTTCGCGCCGGTGACGAGGGCGGTGCGACCGGTCTGGTCCGGGATGTCGGCGAAGCTCCAGCGGTTCATGTGGTTACCTCCTGGTTGCGTGAGTGCGCACTCATTCGTTGCTCGAAAAAAAAACTCACCGGCGGACGGCGTTCCAGAGCATCTCGAACCCTTCCCGGCGGTAGCTCGCGGCACGGGCGGGGTCGCTCGCGATCATCTGCAGCGTGGCCGTGACCATGGCCTGGAAGACCTGGTGGAGGTAGGGCAGGGAGAGGTCGCGCAGGGTCCCGTCGTCCACCGCCCGCTGCACGGCGTCGTCGAGCTCGCGGAAGGGCTCGGCGCCTTGCGCTCTCGATGTGTCGTCCAGGCGATTCGAGAGGAGCAGCCGTTCGAGGGTCCGCAGCTTCTTCGGGGATCCGGTGCACCACGCGAGGTGGCGATTCCAGAGGTGCTCCAGCTTCTTGGCGATCGAGCCCTGGCGCGGGAGCCCCTGCATGAGCACCTGCGCGAGCTCGGCCTTGAGCTCGAGATAGAGGGCGTTGACGAGGCCGTCCTTGGAGCGGAAGTAGGTGAAGAGCGAGCCCTCGGCGACGCCCGCCGCCTTCGAGATGGCCGCCGTCGGCGTCGCGTCGATCCCGTTCTCGGAGAAGAGGTCGATCGCGGCGTCGAGGAGGGCGCTGCGCTTTTCGTCGCTGAGCGGGCGGGCCATCGGCGGTCGGTGCGTGAGTAGGTACTCAGTCATAGTCGGCCACGTCCGGCCGCGCAAGCCCACCGTAGCTGCTGTGAGCGAAGGCGGATGGCACGGCTCAGCGCCGCCGCTCGCGCGAGAGCCGGCGCAGCTCCTTCGACACCGCCTTCCACCGCTCGCGCTCCGCCCGCGCCGCGCCCCCCTCGCGCCGCTTCGCCTGCCGCGCGAGCTCGAGCGCGAGCTTGCGGTGGCTCTCGACGCGCGCCGGGTCGATGCGGCCGCCCGCGATCGCCTCCCGGACGGCGCACCCCGGCTCGGCCCCGTGCGAGCAGTCCCGGAACCGGCAGCGCGCCGCGAGCGCGGAGAGGTCCTCGAACGTGGCGTCGAGCCCGCTCGCGTCCCAGAGCCGCAGCTCGCGGATCCCCGGACCGTCCACCAGCGCACCGCCGCCGGGGAGCGGGAAGAGCTCGCGGCCCGAGGTCGTGTGGACGCCGCGTTCGTCGGAGGCCCGCACCGGCGCGGTGCGCTGCGCCGCCCGGCCGAGGAGCGCGTTGGTGAGCGTGGACTTCCCCGCGCCGGAGGGGCCCACGAGGACGCCGGTCCGGCCCGGGCTCAGGCGGGCCGCGAGCGCGGCGACCCCCTCGCCCGTGAGCCCGGACGCGACCTCGACCGCGGCGGCGGGCGCGGCGGCGCGGGCCAGGTCGAGCGCGCCGGCGAGGTCCTCGGTCCGGTCGGGCTGGTGAGGACGATCACCGGCTCCGCGCCGCCCGCGTGCACCGCGGCGAGCGTCCGCTCCAGGCGGCGCGGGCTCGGGCCCTCGTCGAGCCCCTGCACGACGAAGACGACGTCCACGTTGGCGGCGAGCACCTGCTCCGCCGTGGCGCTGCCGGCGACGTTCCGGGAGAGCCAGGTGCGGCGCTCGAGGACGCGCGTGACGGTGCGATCGGGCCCGGGGGTCGCGACGACGAAGTCGCCCACCACCGGGAGCACGCCCTCGGCGCGCAGCCGGCCCGGGAGGACGACCGGGTGGGCGCCGTCCGGGAACAGGACGAGGAGGCCGCGGCCGCGATCCGCGACCGCGCGACCGACGAGGGAGGACTGGAGCTCCTCCAGCGAGAGCTGGGAAGAGAAGAAGGGACCGAAGCCGATGAGCTCGGGATGGACCACGACGTACCTCGAGAGCGCGAGTGACGAACGGGAACCGCGCCCCACGGTGGGCGGGGCGGGTTCCGGACGGGCGCGTCACCTGCCGTTCGGCGGGGACACGCGGCGACTCAGGCGCTAGCGGGCACGATCCACGCGTCCCGAATAGCCGGACGGGGGGGCGCGGGCAAGCGGCGCGTGGGGGTCCCTCGACGGGACGGACATCAACGGCCCGCGAGGCGGACCTGCTCGCCCTCACGCCGCGGGCAGCACGACGCGGAAGAGGCTCCCGCTCCCCGGCGCGCTCTCCACCTCGATGCGCCCGCCGCCCGCGAGGGCCACGGAGCGCGCGATCGCGAGCCCGAGGCCGATGCCGCCCTCCTGCTTCGAGCGCGCGGGGTCCACGCGATAGAAGCGGTCGAAGATCCGCTCGAGGTGGGCGGCGGCGATCCCCGGGCCGTCGTCCTTCACCTGGAGCCCCGCCTCGCCCGACGGCAGGAGCGCCGCGCCGACCCGGATGGCGCCCCCGGCCGGCGTGTACTTGATCGCGTTGTCGAGGAGGTTCACGAGCGCCTGACGGACGAGCGCCGGATCGCAGCGCGCGGCGACGCCGGCGGGGCAGTCGAGCGTCAGCGCCTGACCCTTCTCCTCGGCGAGGACCCGGAGGTGCTCCACCACCCCGCTCGCGAGCGCGCCGAGGTCCACCCGCTCGCGGGTGGCGGGGATCCGGCCCGAGTCGGCCCGGGCCAGCGTGAGCAGCCCCTCCACGAGCGCGGTCAGCCGGTCCGCCTCCTCGAGCATGCTGCCGATCACCTCGCGGTAGTCCGCGGCGCCGTGCCCTCGCTGGAGGGCCACCTCGCCGACGCTGCGCATCGCGGTGAGCGGGGTGCGCAGCTCGTGGGACGCGTCGGCGGTGAACCGGCGCTGGCGCTCGAAGGCGTCCTGGATGCGGCCGAGCGTGTCGTTGAACACGCTGGCGAGCCGGCCGAACTCGTCGCGAGGATCCTCCACCGGCAGTCGGTCGTCGAGGGACTCCGCGCTGATGCGCCGGGCGTGCTTCGCCATCGCGCCCACCGGCGCGAGCACCCGGCCCGCGAGCACGAGCCCGCCGCCGAGCGCGGCCAGGGCCGCGCACGGGATGCCGAGCGCGAGGATGAGCGCGAGCCGGTCCAGCGCGCTCCGGGTCGCCGAGTCGTCCACCGCGGCGGAGATCCGCAGCCCGTCCCACGAGCGGGTCGCGACCCGATACGAGCGCCCGTCCGCCGTCCGCCAGGTGGCCGGCCCCGCGCCGGCGGACGCCGCCGGGTCGAGCTCGAGCCGGCTCCAGCCCGCGGTCCGGTAGAGCACGCGCCCGTCGCGGGTCACCTCGAACAGCTCGACCCCGGCCCGGGTCTCCACCTCGATTAGGTCGTAGTCGGCCTGCCGGTAGGTCCGCTCGATGGTCGCCACGTCCCGGGCCAGGCTGGCGTCGAGGTCGCGGAGGAGCTGCGCGCGGGCGATCAGGAACACGGCCGCGGAGAAGCCGCAGACGATGAGAGTGAGGGCGCCCGCGTGCCAGAGCGCGAGGCGCGTGCGGACGCTGCCCGGGCGCAGCTTCACGGCTCGCCGCCGAGCAGGAACCCCACCCCGCGGATGGTGTGGACGAGCTTTCGCGGGAACGGGTCGTCCACCTTCCGCCGCAGCCGCGCGATGGTCACGTCGATCACGTTGTCGAGCGGCGTCGCGCGCGCGGTGACCTTCCAGACGTCGCGCGCCAGCATCTCGCGCGACACCACGCGGCCCTGGTGCCGGAGCAGGTACTCGAGGATCTCGAACTCCTTCGCCGTGAGCTCGAGCGGCGCGCCGCCGCGGGACGCCGCGCGGCGCAGGGGGTCGAGCGCGAGGTCGTCGTGGCGGAGCTTCGCGGCCGGGTCCAGCCGCCCGCGGCGGAGCAGCGCCCGGATGCGCGCGAGGAGCTCCGGGAACGCGAACGGCTTCACGAGGTAGTCGTCCGCGCCGGCGTCGAGCCCGGCCACGCGGTCCTCCACGGTGTCCTTGGCGGTGAGGACCAGCACCGGCGTCCGCAGGCCGCGCGCGCGCAGCGCCGCCAGGATCTCGAGGCCGCCGCGGTTCGGGAGCATGAGGTCGAGCAGCACGAGGTCGAACGCCTCGCCGGTGACGAGGAAGAACCCCTCCTCGCCGGTGGCCGCGACGCGCGTCTCGAAGCGCTCCGCCGCGAGCCCGTCGGCGAGCGCTCGCGCCACCTTGGCCTCGTCCTCCACGATGAGGATCCTGGATCGGGCGTCGCCGGGCACGACGCGAAGTATAGCGCGCGCCCCGCGCCCGATCCTGACGGGGGCGTCAGGAAGACGTCAGGACGCGTCCGCGCGAGGTGCGGGCATGCTCTCGGCCGTCGATCGATGGACGCCACCACTCGCCGAACCCGGAGAGCCCCCGCATGCAACACCGAGCCTTGACCGCCGCCGTGGCCGCGCTCCTCGCCGCGTCGAGCGCCGCCGCGCAGGCGCCGCAGCAGAAGCCCACCCCGCCGCCGGTCCCCACGCTGGCCGAGAAGATCACGCCGTCGAAGGACTTCCCGAAGGGCACCGCCACGCCCTCGGCCGAGTGCGGCGCCTGTCACCAGGCGATCCATCGCGAGTACGCGGGCGGCTTCGGGAGCGACATGAGGTACCCCGGCCAGACGCTCCGCGCGAAGGGCGACCCGGTGCTCCAGCTGCCCGCCGGCACCTCCGTGTCGGCGAGCGCGCACGCCGCGGCCGGCGTCGATCCCTGGCCGGTCCACGCGCGCGAGGCGGAGGAGGAGGGGAAGAAGTGCAACGTGTGCCACTTCCCGCAGCCGTTCTCGATCCCCGACCGCGCCACCGCCGAGATCGCGAAGCCCGCGCCGCGCGCCGAGGCGCAGGGCGAGGGCATCACCTGCGCTGCCTGCCACCTCGGGACCGACGGCCGGATCCGCGGTCCGCACGCGGTGCAGGCGCCGCACCAGACGGTCGCCGACGAGCGGATGCAGAGCTCGGAGATGTGCGCCTACTGCCACGCGATGGGGAAGCGCGTCGCCGGCAAGCAGACGCAGACCTACCTCGAGTGGCGTGAGGACTTCTTCAAGCCCGGGCTCGGGAAGCAGCAGTGCCAGGACTGCCACATGCCGCGCACGCTGCGGAAGGTGGCCGAGGACGGGGCCGGCCCCGTGCGCGCGGTCGCGCGGCACCTCTGGACCGGCGGCCACTCCGGCCAGCGGCTCGGGAGCGCGCTCTCGATGGTGCTCGTCCAGCCGCGGGCGGACCGGTCCGATGTCGAGCTGCACCTCGTCAACGTCGGCGCCGGTCACTCGGTGCCCACCGGCTCGAACCGGCGTGGCATCTGGCTCGTGGCCCGGGCGCTCGACGCGAAGGGGGAGCAGGTGGCGTCGCGCGAGTGGCTCATCGCGCCCTGGTACGGCCCGCGCCCCGACGACCGCGCGTTCCTGAAGGAGGACGCGGCGCGCCCGGACCGGATCGCCGCGACGCAGGCCGACGAGCAGGGACCGCACGAGGCGCCCATCCGCGCCGGCGAGGAGCGGGTGCTCACCTGGGCGCCCGACGTCGAGGGCGGCAGCTACACGGTCGAGGCGGTGATGACGTACGACCTGAACCGCTACAACGATCGCGGCTTCCAGGGCGACCAGCGCGAGATCTCTCGCGCCACCCTCCCGGTCCAGGTGAAGGCGCGCTAGGGATGAGCGGGGTCTCCGGCCTGTTCCCGCGAGGGCTGCTCCCGGCAGCCCTCGCGGTGGTGGTCCTCTGCCCGCTCCCCGCGCTCGCCTACCGGCCGTTCGACGGTACCGACGCCGCGGTCGCGGCGAAGGGGGAGGTGGAGCTCGAGCTCGGGCCCGTGGGGTTCGAGAAGGACGGCCCGAGCCGGACGCTGGTGGCGCCGAGCGCGGTGCTGAACCTCGGGGTCACCGGGCGGGCCGAGCTCGTGCTCGAGGGCCGCCAGGTGATCCAGCTCGGCGACCGGATCGACGGGCCTCGCTCCCGGGTGGACGACGTCGCGCTCTCCTTCAAGACCGTGCTGCGGGAGGGGAGCCTGCAGGAGCAGGCCGGCGTGAGCGTCGCGTCGGAGCTGAGCGCGCTGCTGCCCGCGACGGACGGGGGCGTCGGCGCCGAGCTGGCGGTCATCGCCTCCCGGCGCTGGCCCGAGCTCACCGTCCACCTGAACGGCGCCGCCACGTGGACGCGCGCGCACCGGCCCGGCCTCGCGGGCGGCGCCATCTTCGAGGTGCACGACGCCTGGGCGCTCCGCCCGGTTGCGGAGGTGCGCGTGCAGGGCGAGCGCGACGAGCCGACCGTCGTCTCCGGCCTCGCCGGCGCGATCTGGCGCCTGCGGGACGGCGTCTCGCTCGACGCCGGGCTCCGCGTCGCGCGCGAGGGCGGCGTCTCGGCGACCGAGCTGCGGGCCGGCCTGACCTGGGGGTTCGACGCGGGGCTCGGCCGGTCCCCCGACGTGGGGCGCGCTCAGTCGAAGTAGTGGCCCGCCTCGAGGTCCTCGACCAACCCGGGGTGGGTCGGCGTCCAGCCCATGCGCTCGCGGGTGAGCGCGCTCGAGGCCGGCTGGTCGATCGCGAAGAACATCCCGAGCCAGCCGAAGTGGGCCGCCGCGCCGTCGGGCGGGATCGAGACCGCCGGCAGGCCGAGCTTCTCGCCGATGAGCTCCGCGATGGTGCGGGCCGGCACGCCCTCGTCCGCGACCGCGTGGAGGATCGAGCCCGGGGCGGCCTTCTCGACCGCGAGCACGAAGAGGCGCGCGGCATCGAGCCGGTGGACCGCGTTCCACCGGTTCGACCCATCGCCGACGTAGCCCGAGGCGCCCTTCGCG
The DNA here is from genome assembly GCF_023169965.1 of Anaeromyxobacter paludicola. NCBI lineage: Bacteria > Pseudomonadati > Myxococcota > Myxococcia > Myxococcales > Anaeromyxobacteraceae > Anaeromyxobacter > Anaeromyxobacter paludicola. The sequence continues at coordinate 4,458,977 of NZ_AP025592.1, forward strand.
CGGGCGATCTCGACGAGCCTCCGCACGAAGCCGTGGCGATCGCCGGGGCCGTGGACGGTGGGCGGGAGGCGCAGGATCGACACCCGCACGCCGCGCTCTGCGAGCCCGAGGGCCGCGACCGCCGTCGCGAAGCGGGGGTGCGTGCCGGGCGCGAAGGGGGTGTCCTCGGTCGCGACCCGGCCCGGCGCCAACCCCGCGGTCCCCGAGGCGATCACGAGGGGCCGGCCCGAGCCCTCGAGGACCGCGCCCATGGCCTCGATCGCCCGCCGATCCGTCTCGACCGAGGCCGCGAAGTGGTCGAAGTCGTGGATGAACCCCAGGTGGACGACGCCCTCGCACTGGGCCGCTCCCGCCCGCAGGCTCTCGAGGTCGTTCAGGTCGCCCCGGTGCACCGCGGCGCCCATCGCCGCCACGCCCTGGGCCGAGCCGTCGGAGCGGGCGAGCCCCAGGACCTGGTGGCCCGCCGACAGGAGCTGCGGAACCACGGCGGAGCCGATGAACCCGGACGCGCCGGTGACGAAGACACGCATGTGACCTCCCGAAGTGCGGCTGATGTCAGTTGCTGTCATCGGTATAACAGGCGATGTCAGGGACTGCAATCAGCTAGGATGACCGCATGGGTCGATGGCAGGGAGACGCCCGGGGCCGCCTGGAGCAGGCCGCGATGAACCTCTACCGGGAGCACGGCTTCGCCGAGACCACGGTCGCGGAGATCGCCGCCCGCGCCGGGCTCACCGAGCGCACCTTCTTCCGCTACTTCGCCGACAAGCGGGAGGTGCTCTTCTGGGGAGCCCCCCTCCTCGAGCGCTCGATCGTGGAGGGCATCGCAGCCGCCCCGGCCGACGCTGCGCCGCTCGAGGCCGTGGTCGCCGCGCTCGCCGCCGCCGGCGCGGTCTTCGAGGAGCGGCGCGAGGGGGCGCGCGTGCGCCACGCGCTCATCCAGGCCAACGCCGAGCTCCGCGAGCGCGAGGTGATGAAGCTCACCTCCCTCGGCGCGGCGATCGCCGCGGCGCTCCGGGCCCGGGGCGTGCGCGAGCCGGGCGCCAGCCTGACCGCCGAGGCGGGCATCGCCATCTTCAAGGTCGGGTTCGAGCGCTGGCTCGAGGACGCGGGGCGCCGCGACTTCGCGCACCACCTTCGCGCGGCGCTCGGCGAGCTCCGCGGGGTCGTCGCGGAGCAGGGAGCGGCGGCGCGGCGGGCGCCTCGCACGGCTCGGGCGGCGGGCCGTGGCCGGCGCAGCCCGGCGTCGTGACCGCGCCGACGGGCCGGCCTCCCGCCGAGCGCGGGAAGCGGACCCGCGTACGTTTGGCGTGATCGGATTTGTTGGGCGGCGCCCGCGCTGCCTATCATCGCGGCATGTCGGCACCCGACACGTTCGCGATCTCGCCGCGCGTCTTCGCGCGGGCGGGCATCCCCTCCCTGGAGCGCCTGTGCGAGCGGGCCGGCGTGGCGCCGTCGGCGGCGTTCCGCACGGACGAGTTCTTCCGCCTCTGGGCGGCGGCGGAGGACCTGATCGGCGACCCGGCCGCGGGGCTCCGCCTCGGGGCGGAAGGGCTCGCCCGCGGCTACGGGGTGGGCTCGACGGTCGCGCTGCACGCGCCCGACCTCCGCGGCGCCGTCGCGGCCCTCGCGCGCTACAAGCGGCTGACCTGCCCCGAGCGCGTGGAGCTGGAGCTCGAAGGCGACGACGCGATCGTGCGCTACCGCTGGCTCCAGGCGACGCGCGAGGTGCCGCGGCTGCTCGTGGACACGACCACCGCCGCGCTGCGCGAGCTGGCGTCGCGCGGGACGGCGGGTCGCGTCCAGCCGGTGCGACTCGAGCTGGCGCGACGGCCCAGGGATCGCGCGCTCCTGCAGCGCCACTTCGGCTGTCCCGTCGTCTTCGCCGCGCCGCACGACGCGCTGGTGTTCGAGCGCGGCGCGCTCGACGTGCCGTTCGTGACCGCCGACGGAGGCGCCTTCGCGCGCATCGTCGCGGGGCTCGAGAGGCGGCTCCGCTCCGGGGAGGGGTTCCCCGCCCTGGTCGGCGAGGTGCGGGTGGCGATCGCCAGGCAGCTCAGCGAAGGGCGCCGGGCCAGCCTCGCGGGCGTGGCGCGCCGGCTCGCGGCCAGCGCAAGGACGCTCCAGCGCCGGCTCGAGGGAAGCGGGACCAGCTTCCACGAGCAGCTCGCCACCGTGAGGCGCACCACGGCGACGCGGCTGCTCGCCAACACCGAGCTCGACCCGGTCGCCATCTCGATGCTGCTCGGCTTCGTCGAGCCGAACTCGTTCGCCCGGGCCTTCCGCGCCTGGGAGCGGACCACGCCGCTGCGCTGGCGCGCGCAGCAGGGCCGGGCCTGAGGACACCCACCCCGAAGCGCCGTCCTCGCGACGTCGAGGACGAGGAGCGAGCATGAGCCACGAAGGAGCCTCCCACGTCACCCCCGCCCGCGTCCTCGTGACCGGCGGATCCGGGTTCATCGCCGGGCACTGCATCCTGCAGCTGCTCGAGCAGGGCCATCTCGTCCGCACCACCGTGCGAGCCCTCGCGAAGGAGGGCGCCGTGCGCGCGGTGCTCGACGAGGCGGGCCTGGTGAACGGTGACCACCTCCGCTTCGCCCCGGCGGACCTCACCCGCGACGATGGCTGGGACGAGGCCGTGGCCGGCATCGACTTCGTGCTCCACGTGGCCTCCCCGGTCCGGCCCGGGCACGTCGAGGACCCGGACGACCTGATCGTCCCCGCCCGCGAGGGGACGCTGCGCGTGCTGCGGGCGGCGCGCGACGCGGGCGTGAAGCGGGTGGTGCTCACGTCCGCGTTCCATGCCGTGAGCTGGGGGCATCCGCACGGCGACCACACCTTCGCCGAGGAGGACTGGACCGTCCTCGACGGCCCCGGGGTCGATGCCTACGGCAGGAGCAAGACCCTCGCCGAGCGCGCGGCGTGGGACTTCATGGCGAGGGAGGGCGGAACGATGGAGCTCGCCACGATGCTCCCCGTCGCCGTGATGGGGCCGGTCATGGGGAGGGACATCTCCGGCGCGAACCACATCGTCGCGATGATGCTGGACGGCAAGATGCCCGGGTTCCCGCGCCTGTTCATCCCGATCGTCGACGTGCGAGACGTGGCCGCCGCGCACGTCCTCGCGATGAAGGCCGCCGGCGCCGCCGGCGAGCGGTTCCTGCTCTCGAACGGGCCGGCGATCGCGATGAAGGAGATCGGCGCGACCATCCGCGCGGAGCTCGGCGAGGCGGCGAAGCGCGTGCCGACGCGCGCGATCCCGGATCTCGTGGTGCGGCTCGGCGCGCTCTTCTCCGCGCGGTTCCGGGCGATCGCCCCCGATCTCGGGTACGCGAAGAGGACCTCGAACGAGAAGGCGCGCCGCGTGCTCGGCTGGACGGCGCGCGACCCGCACGAGGCCGTCGTGGCCGCGGCGGAGAGCATCGTCGCGCAGCGGGCAGCCCCGGGCCTCGCGCGCCAGGCGGGTCCGCCTGGCGGAGACCGGGGGACGTGAGCGCTTCAGCCGCGCCGCGCCGCCTCGATGGCGGCGACGTCGATCTTCTTCATCGGCATCATCGCCTCGAAGGCGCGCCGCGCCTCCTCGCCCCCGGCCGCGAGCGCCTCGGTCAGGATCCGCGGCGTGATCTGCCAGTAGAGGCCCCACCGGTCCTTGCACCAGCCGCACGCGCTCTCCTCGCCGCCGTTGCCGACGATCGCGTTCCAGTAGCGATCGGTCTCCGCCTGATCGTCGGTCGCGATCTGGAACGAGAACGCCTGGTCGTGCTCGAACGCGGGCCCGCCGTTCAGGCCGGCGCAGTGCACCCCGACCAGGGTGAACTCGACCACCAGCACGTCGCCCCTCTTGCCGCTCGGGTAGTCGCCAGGCGCGCGGACGATTCGACCCATGGCGCTGTCCGGGAAGGTCTGGGTGTAGAAGCGGGCCGCGGCCTCGGCGTCCTTGTCGTACCAGAGGAAGATCGTGTTCTGGGCCATCGGGTCGTCCTCCGTTTCGGCGTGAAGCAGGGGATACCAGACGATGAGGTGCTAGCCGTGGCGACCGCCCGGCGCACCAGGAAGCGTCCGGCGCCCGCCAGCCGGGGCGCTGCGAGAGGACGGCCGGGGGGCACGTCACAGGTCGAGCTGTACGCCGGCGGAAGTAGAGAGCTGCGGGCGCTGGTCGCCATCCAGCCGGGACGCGATGGGCGCCGCGGCGCGCAGCCGGAGCGACGCGCGGTCCGTGATGCGCACGGACGCGCTCACGATCCCGGAGAGGAGCACCCCACCGCTGTTCTCCACGGCGACGCCATCCTGCCGGTCCGCGCTCGCCCACCGCACGTCGAGGCCCCCGCCCAACGAGAAGCGCTCGCCGACGCGGCGCTGGACCTCGGCGCCGGCGAGGAGGCCGCGTGCGTACTGGTAGCCGTGTGCGTTCACGGTGCGGACGCGTGCGCTCGCGGACGCGACGAGCTCCCACGGATCCTGCTGGAGTCGGTAGAGCGCGCCCAGGTACGGCCCGTACCCGCCGGTGCCGAGCTGCGCGTGCTCGTCGAGCCGCACGCCGCCTCGGCGGAGGTCACTCTCGCCGGTGGGCAGGCTCGTGCCAGCGGACAGCGCGAGCGCCTGGGCGCGCGGCACGCCCCAGAGCGTCGGGTGGGGGACGAAGTCAACCCGGCGCCAGACCGCGACGCGGACGCCCGCCTCGAGGTCGCCCAGGCCGGTCGCGTGGGACGAGACGTTCTCGGCGTTCCACTCCCGCGAGGCGAACGGCACGGCGAGGACGACGTTCACGCGGTCGAGCAGGCCGTAGCTCGCGGTGAGGCGGAGCGTGCGCTGCCGGACCTCCTCCAGGTGCCCCATCCCGGCCATCGCGGCGCGTGAGGAGAGCGTCTCCACGTCGAGGCCGACGCGGAGATCGCCTCCGCGGGCGGAGGCGTCGGAGATCGCGACGAGCGGGTCCTCGAACACGCAGCAGGATGCGGCGGCGCGCGCGGCCGAGCATGCCACGAGGAAGGCGAGGAGGACGCGCGCCGCCCGGTGGCCGGCGCGAGCGGAGCGCATGGTCAGCGCCGCGCGGCGACCGCGTACGGATTGTACGCGTTCGTGTAGACGTCCTTCGCCTGGATCTGGCCCCGCTTCAGCTTGCCCTCGCGGACGAGGAGGTCGATCCACCACTGCACCTGCGCGTCGCCCGGGACGAGGCCGTGCTCGTAGTACTCCCAGCTCCCGGCGTAGCGCGGATCGAGGCCGCGGCGCTTCGCGAAGATCTGGCCCGCCTCGTCGTGGTGGGCATTCGTCCAGTCCGCGGCGCGCACCAGCACCTTCACGAACTTGCGGACGATGTCGGGGTGCGCGGCGAGGAACTTCTCGTTCGTGAAGTACGGCAGCATCCCCGAGAGCCCGTCATCGACGACGGAGTCGTTGAAGAGCTCGCGCGCCTCGCCGGTCTTCGTGACCTTCTCGTAGAAGGGCGAGTGCACGACGCTCACGTCGATGAGCTTCTGCTTCAGCGCCTGCTCCTGGTTCGGATCCGGGATCACGACGAACTGCACGTCTCGATCGAGGCCGTTCCGGCGGAGGTGCTCCTTCAGCACGTACTCGGAGCACGCGCCGAAGCTGTTGATGGCGATCTTCTTCCCCTTGAAGTCCTTCACCGAGCGGATCGGGCTGTCCGGGAGCGCGAGGTACTTCATGTGCGGCCGCTCCGGCGTGGTCCGCGCGCCGGCGGCGACGATCTTCAGCTTCGCGCCGCCCGCGTTCGCGGTGAGGACGAGCGGCGTGTGCCGGTTCGCGAAGTCCACCGAGCCGGCGGCGACCGCCGGGACGAGCTGGGCGGCGGGGACCTCGCCGACCCACTGGATCTCGAGCCCCTCCTCCTTGAACCAGCCCTTCTCGTCGGCGACGTAGACCGGGTCGAACCACTGGATGTTGGGGTACTTCACCTTGAACGTCTCCGCGGCGGCGAGCGACGGGCCGGCGGCGAGCAGGACGAGCGCGAGCAGCTTGTTCACGATCCCTCCAGTCTTGTGGCGCCTCGGCGGAGGCGCGTCGAGGCCCGGCGTCGCGCGCCGGGCGTGTCAGCTCCCGGCGGCGTCGCGCCAGGACGTGGTGTGACGCTCGGCGACCCGGAGCAGGCCGTTCACCGCGAGCCCGAACGTGGCGAGCGCGACGATGGCGGCGTACATCCGCGGGATCGCGAACGTCTCCTGCGAGTTCAGGACCAGGAAGCCCAGGCCGGCGTTGGCGCCGATCATCTCGGCCGCCACGAGCACCATGAACGCGTATGCCGCGCCGAGCCGGACCCCGGTGAAGATGGACGGCGCCGCCGCCGGCAGGATGACCTTGCGGAAGAGGCTCCAGCCACGGGCGCTCATCGAGCGCGCGGACTTCACCAGCACCGGATCGACGCCCTTCACGCCGGCGACGGTGTTCAGCAGCACCGGCCAGATCGAGGCCCAGAAGATGATGACGACCTTCGAGAGCTCGCCGATGCCGAAGAAGAGGATGAACACCGGGAAGAGCGCGATCGCCGACACCTGGCGCCCGGCCTGCAAGGGGCCGTCGAAGGCGTGCTCGAACGTGCGGGACGAGCCGAGCGCGAGGCCCACCGGCACGCCGAGGGCGATCGCGGCGGCGAGCCCGGCGGCGATGCGGCGAAGGCTCACGGCGGCGTGCCGGGCGAGCTCGCCGCTCGTCGCGAGGTCACGGAGGACCGCGAGCACCTCGGACGCCGGCGTGAGGAAGCTCGGGTTCACGATCCCGAGACGGGGGAGCGCCTCCCACAGGGCGAGGACCGCGAGCGCGGCGGACAGGCGGAGGGCGAGCGTCCTCACGCGAGCCCCCGGCGCAGGACCCGGTGAAGCGCGCCCAGGATGCCCGGGCGAACGTCGCCCGGCGCGGGCGCGCCCGGGTGGGCGCGCTGCTCCTGGCTCGCGCGGCGCACCTCGTCGGACAGGCTCACCCAGAGCCGGTGGCGTATCGCGGCGAACTCGGGCGTCCCGCGCACGTCGCGCCCGGCCCGGTCTGGCGGCAGGTCCACGGGGACTATCTCCTTGATGCGCCCGGGCCGGGCGGTGAACACCGCGACCCGCTGCGCGAGGAAGACCGCCTCCTCGATGGCGTGCGTCACGAAGACGATCGTCTTGCCTGTGCGCTCCCAGATCCCGAGGAGCTCGGCCTGGAGCGTCTCGCGCGTCTGCGCGTCGAGGGCCGCGAACGGCTCGTCGAGGAGCAGCACGTCCGGGTCGCACGCGAGCGCGCGGGCGATGGCGACGCGCTGCTTCATGCCGCCAGAGAGCTGCGCCGGGTAGCGCTCCGCGAACTCCTCGAGGCCGACGAGCGCGAGGTGCTCCCGGGCGCGCTGCGCGCGGTCGCGGGCCGGTACGCCGCGGACCTCGAGGCCGAAGGCCACGTTGTCGAGCACCGTGCGCCAGGGGAAGAGGGCGTAGTCCTGGAAGACGATCGCGCGCTCGAGGCCGGGGCCTTCCACCCGCGCGCCGCTCACCGCGATCGTGCCGTTCACCGGGACGAGCCCGGCGATCGCGTGGAGGAGCGTCGATTTCCCGCAGCCGCTCGGGCCGAGGAGCGCGAGGAACTCGCCCTTCGCGACCTGGAGATCCACGCGGTCGAGCGCGAGGACGAGGCCGCCGGAGTACCGCTTCGATGCGTGGGAGATCCGGATCATTCGCGCGGTCCTCAGGAGAGGCAGTCGCCGAGCGAGCCGTGGCGCCGGAGGTGGACGAGGCCGGCGTAGCGCGGATCGCCCGGGTCGGCGGCGAGCGCGGCCCTCTCGCCCAGGTAGTCCTTCGTCTTCAGGCCGCCGAAGACGGCGCGGTCGCGGCCGATCGGGCAGACCTTGATGCACACGCCGCACGGCCAGCGCTTCTCGTCGCGCAGGACGATGTGGTGACGCGTGCAGGCGTCCTTGTCGAGCTCGGCGAGGAGCGCGTCCTTGCGCGGTGCGAGCGCGCTGGCGGGGCAGAGCCGGACGCAGACGCCGCAGCCGTTGCAGACGTCCTCGTCGAGAAGCGGGTCACCCGGCAGCGCGACGTCGGTGAAGACGGAGGCGAGCCGGAGGCGCGGGCCGTACTCCGGCGTGACGAGGTTGTGCGAGACGCCGAGCGTGCCGAGCCCCGCGTACTTCCCGGCCATCACGTGGCTGAACGCGCCGAACCGCTCCTTCAGCAGCGCCTCAAGGCTGCCGTAGCCATCGCGCGCGAGGTTCACCGCGCCGTGGCCGCGGTCGAGCAGCCACACCGAGAGGCGGTAGGCGAGATCGTCGAGCAGCCGGTTCACCGTGTCGTAGAGCTCCTGGTGGTGAATCGACGGTGTCGAGTCCACGAGCGGCAGGAGCATCGGCGCGCCGAACGTCACGACAGTGCGGGCGCGCGGCCAGATCGCGTCGGGACGGTAGGGCGGAGGGACCTCGCCGGCGTCGGCCCAGCGCGTCACGGGGGCGAAGCCGATCACGCTCGCGCCGTGAGCGCGAGCGTAGGCCGAGAGCTCCGCCTTCAGCGCGGCGGCGGGGTCGGGTCGCGGTCGGCGACGGCGAACGGTCGGGCGGGACGCCGCGGCGCGGCGCCCGGTGCCAGGGCGAGCAGTGGAGGGCATGTTCGAGAAACATCCTGCATGACGGACGAACGTCCGTCAATACAGATGGTCGTTTGGAATTAAAGGTCGCGGTCTGGCGGGCTATTGAGGACGGGTGTGACGGCTGTCCGGTAAGCCGGCATGGTGTCCGCGAAAGCAGATCATCTGCCGGAGGCCGCGCATTCCAGTCCCGTGGCTTGACGGACGTCCGTTATAACGGATATGCATCCGATGGTCGCGGGACGTGCATGTCCCTGGGGCTGGAGGTGGGCGCCTCCCCTTGCACCGAGTGACCGGCGCCCGGGGCTTTCTGGACGGCGAGAGGCGAGCGATGCGGATCGGGATCGTTGGCGGACTACAGCGCGCAGAGCGCCACCTCGCTCGGGCCGCCGCCGCGCGCGGGCACGAGCTCGAGTTCCACGACGGGCTCGTCCACGGCCGCCGCCGGGCGGCGCTGGCATCCCTCGTCGATCGTTGCGACGCGGTGGTGGTCGTCACGGACGTGAACAGTCACGCCGCCGTCGGGCTCGCGCGGCGCTGGCTTCGCGCGCGCGGACGCGCCCCCGCGCTGCTCGCCCGCCGCTGCGGCCCGGATCGGCTCCTCTCGCTGCTCGCGTCCCTCGACTCGCGAGAGCGGATGGCGAGCGCGCCTTGAAGATCCTCCTCGTCGACGACGCGGGCATGCTCGCGGCGGCCGTGAGCGCGCTGCGGATGGCGGTTGAAAGGCGCCGAGCCACCGGGGACCGCTCCTGGGCCGGCGCGCGAGCTCCGCAGTAGCTGGCGTGCTGGCGACGTCATCCCAGGAGCGCGGCCCGCATCGAGAGCGAGCCCCAGTCGAACCCCTCGATGGGGAAGCGCACCGCGTCGGTCTCCGCGCTCGCCCCGGCGACGTAGAGCAGGGGCAGGAAGTGGTCGGGGGTCGGCGCCGACATCCGCCCCTCGTCCGTGTCGAGGAGGCGGACGAGGGCGTCGCCGTCGAGGCGCGACAGCGCGGAGGCGATCTCCTCGTCGAACGTGCGGGCCCACTCCGGCGTGGCCGTCTCGCCTCGAGCGTGCGCCGTGAACGCGTGCCGCAGGTTGTGGACGATGTTCCCGCTGCCGAGCACGAGCACGCCCTCGTCGCGAAGCGGCGCGAGCGCGCGGCCGAGGGCGAGATGCTCCGCCGGTTCGAGGCGCGCGTCGATGCTGAGCTGGACCACCGGGACGTCGGCCGCCGGCCGGAGATGCACGAGCACGCTCCACGTGCCGTGGTCGAGCCCCCAGCCCGTGGTGAGCGAGGCTCCGCGCCCGGCGAGGAGGGCCGCCGCGCGCCTCGCGAGCGCGACGTCGCCGGGAGCCGGATACTGGACCTGGTACAACGGCTCCGGGAAGCCGCCGAAGTCGTGGATCGTCTCGGGCCGCTCGCCGGCGGTCGTGAAGGTGCCCTCGACGTACCAGTGGGCGGACACCGCGAGGATGGCCTTCGGCCGCGGCAGCTCCTTCGCGAGCGCGCGGAAGCGCCGGCTCCAGACGTTGTCCTCGATCGCGTTCATCGGCGAGCCGTGTCCGATGAACAGGACGGGCATGCGCGCCGGTTCCCCGGGCCTGGTCGAGCGATCCGACATGTTCGTCCTCCTGCTACGCGAAGGTGGTGCCGCGGCCGATCCGCTGCTACTGGGCCAGGCCGATCTGCTTCATGAACTCCCCGTTGTCCCAGAACAGGTACTCCTCGAACATGATCCCATCCTTGTTCCAGTGGCCGATGGTCGCCATCGGGATGCGGTAGGCCTTGCCCGTAGGCGGGATGGTCTTCCCGTCGGCGAGGACCATCGGCTTCGTGAAGGTCCCCTCGAGCCAGCCGGTGACGGCCGTCCACTCGCCGTCCTGGGTGCCGAAGCGCACCGGGTGCTCCTTGATCCGGTTGTCCGGGGCGAAGGTCCACATGTACTTCAGGTCCTCGATGTGCTTCTCGATGCCCTTGGTCGTGTGACCGTCGGGCCAGTGCACGACCACGTCCTTGGTGTGGCTCCTGTGCAGGTCCTGCCACTGCTGGCCGGTGTAGACGCGGAAGTCGAGGTCGTCGAAGTTCGCGAGGTTCTTCGCGAGCACGGCGGGGACTCCCTTCGGCTTCGGGGTGGGCTCCCCGACGTTGGTGCCGGGCCACTTGTTCTCCGCGGCGCGCGCGGGCGCCGCTGCGAGGAGCGCGCCGAGGAGGGCCGCGCCGGTGACGAGCGTGAGGCGGTTCAGCTGGTTCATGACTTCCTTCCTTTCCTTGTGTGGGATGCTGCCAGGGCGGCCGACGAGGTCGGCCGTGGTCTCGAGGCTTCGGCGGCGGCGGCGAGGTCGGGCGCGAGCCCGGCGATGCGGTCGCAGCCGAGGGCCTCCTGGACGGCGGGGAACAGGGTCGCTTCCTCGAAGCGCGCGTGCTCCACGAGCTTCCTCTCCATGGCTGCGAGCGCCTCTGCCCGCGCGGCGCCGCGCGCCTCCCGGAGCTCGCGAGCGAGGCGCCGGAGCGCCACGTGGTCGCTGAGCGTGAACACGATGGCGGCGTCGGCTTCCGAGAGTCGCCCGGCGAGCTCGGGGAGGAGGACCTCCTCCTCGGCGCGGCAGTGTGGGAGCACCTCGAGGTCCCAGAGCGCCAGCAGCCTCGAGGTGCGGTCCTCCTGCCCGGCGCTCGCCCAGCCCGCGACCTCCGCGAGCCAGCGCGCGTGCTCGGCCGAGAGGCGCCGGAGCGGGGGGCAGAGGGTCATCGGCGGCTCCGCTACCCCACCTGCGCGGCGGCCTGCCGGATGGCCTGCAGCTCGATCTCGACGTCGACGCGGTCCGCGACGAGCACGCCGCCCGTCTCGAGCGCCTGGTTCCAGGTGAGGCCGAAGTCCTTGCGGTTGAGCGAGGCGGTCGCAGTGAAGCCGACGCGCTGGTTGCCCCACGGGTCCTTGCCCTGGCCCCCGTACTCGACCTCGAGCGGGACCTCGCGGGTGACGTCGCGGATGGTCAGGTCGCCGATGACGCGCAGGCGCTCGGGCGAGATGGCCTCGACGCGGCGGCTCTTGTAGCGCAGCGCCGGGTACTTCTGGGCGTCGAGGAAGTCGGGAGAGCGGAGGTGGTTGTCGCGGTCGGCGACTCCGGTGTCGATGCTCGCCGCCTCGATGTCGACCTCGACCGACGAGCGGGCGAGGTCCGCCGTGTCGAGCGCCAGCTTCGCGTTCCACTTCGCGAAGTGCCCCCGCACCTTCGAGATCACCATGTGCCGCACGGTGAGGTTCACCGAGGAGTGCGCGCCATCCACCTGCCAGCTCTCGTTCGCCATGTTCGTTCTCCAGTGTGGGTTCGTCCTGGCGATGGGGATTGCATCGCGGAGGCCAGGTGGCAGCGCCGGGTAACCTCGCGAAATCACGGCAGACCGCTCGGGGCAGCGCAACGGGAACCAGCTCATTATGATACGGCCCAGCTCAGTTCGATCAGGCCGGTGAACCGATTCCTGGAGGAGCGCATGCGGGCAGAGGACCTCGACCTTCGCGAGTTGCTCAGCTTCGAGCCGAGAGGCGGCATCATCCGCTTCGGCGGTGAGCGGGCGCTCATCCTCGACGCCGTGGCCCTCGGGCTCCTCCGGAAGGAGCTCATCGACAGCGTCGGCCTCGCCGCCGCCCGGGGCATCCTGACCAGGTTCGGGTACGCACACGGGTGGCGGACCGCCGAGGGCATGCGCTCCGGGTTCCCGTGGCAGGACGAGCACGAGTGGCGCGTCGCGGGCGGCCGTCTCCACATGCTCAACGGGTCCGTGGTGATCGAGCAGCCCGCGCCGGGCTCGGCGCTCTCGCCGCAGCCGTTCGTCGAGTCCATCTGGCACGAGTCCTACGAGGCGGAGCAGCACCTGCTGCACGTCGGCCGCTCGGATGAGCCCGTGTGCTGGACGCTCGCGGGGTTCGCGAGCGGGTATCTGTCGTTCGCCAACGGGCGCGAGGTGTACTGCATCGAGGATCGTTGCCGCGGCAAGGGTGACCCGGCCTGTCACCTCGTCGGGCGCTTCAAGCAGGAGTGGGGGCCGGAGGTGGCCCCGCAGCTCGCGGCCTACGGCAAGGAGTGGGTGGACGCGGCGCTCGAGGGCGCGACGGCGGCGTTGCGCGCCGCGGAGCGGAGTCTCGAGGCGCGCCGGCGGGAGCTGGCCCGGATCGCGCCCGGCGCCGAGGATCGCGCCGGGATCGTGGTTCGGAGCGAGCCGATGCGGCGCGTGCTCGATCTCGCGTTGCGGGTCGCCAAGGTGGAGTCGACCGCGCTCATCACCGGCGAGAGCGGCGTCGGGAAGGAGCGGCTGGCGCGCCTCATCCACGAGGAGTCGCCGCGAGCGCCCCGGCCCTTCGTGGCCGTGAACTGCGGGGCGGTCACCGAGACGCTGCTCGAGAGCGAGCTCTTCGGCCACGCCCGAGGTGCCTTCACCGGGGCGGACCGGGAGCGTGCCGGTCTCTTCGAGGCGGCGAACGGCGGGACCCTGTTCCTCGACGAGATCGGGGAGATCTCGACCGGCATGCAGGTGAAGCTGCTCCGGGCGCTCCAGGAACGCGAGGTCCGGCGAGTGGGGGAGAACCGGCCCCGGCCGGTCGACGTCCGCATCGTGGCGGCCACGAACCGGAACCTCGCCGACGAGGTGGCCGCACAGCGGTTTCGCCAGGATCTCTATTACCGCCTGCGGGTCATCGAGCTGCGCGTTCCGCCGCTCCGCGACCGCCCCGACGACGTGCTGCCGCTCGCCCGCGTGTTCCTGGCCGACACGGCGCGACGAATGGGACGGAAGGTCACCGGGTTCAGCCCCCGCGCCGCCGATCAGCTCCTGCGCCACGAGTGGCCCGGGAACGTGCGGGAGCTCCAGAACGCCGTCGAGCACGCGGTGGCGCTCTGCCAGGGGACCCGCGTCGAGGTGGAGGATCTTCCCGAGGAGCTGCGGGCGGCCATGCCCCGCGCGCGACCATCGGGACCGACTCGGCCGCTCGAGGACGTCGAGCGCGAGTACATCCTCGCCGCCGTCGAGAGCGTGGGCGGCAACCGGACCCACGCCGCCGCCAACCTCGGGATCGGGCTCGCCACGCTGAAGCGGAAGCTGAAGCAGTACGGCGGTGGACCGGTCGATGCGGCGAGGGCCGGTCGCGCGAGCTCCGCGAGGAAGGCTCGAAGCTCAGGCACGACGTGACGGCGGAGGCGGCTTGCGCCGCCCGCTCAGCGCGGCTTCAGGCCGAGCTCGTAAGAGCGCGGCGGAAGTCCTCCGCGGTCAGCGACGTCTCCCAGTAGCCGGTGGCGCGCGCGACGCCGGTTGCCGTGCCCCGCACCCCGCCTCAGGAGAACTTGCGGATCAGCTGATGCAGACGATCGCAAGCCGCGGGAAGCTGGTCCTCGACAGCCGTGGCGACGCCGAGAATGAGCCCCGAGCGTTGATTGCCGCCAGGACTGAACCACGTCGAAAGTGGAGAAGGCGCCAACCCATGGGCGAATGCTTCCCGGGCGATGACGTCATCGCGCGCGCCGTCGGGCAGCGGGAGCAGCTGTGCGAGGCCAGCCGGGTGCGCGGAAAGCCCCTTGGCCTCCAGCTGCGCACGCAGGGCATCGCTCCGGCCCGCGTACACGCGCTTCATGCGGCGCAGATGTCGCATGTAATGTCCGTCCCGGATGAACTCGGCAGTTGCCAGCTGCACAGCGGGTCCGGGGGCAGGGGCGAGACACGCTACTGCCTCGGAATACTGCGCAACCAGCGCGGCGGGCACGACGACGAAGCCCAGTCGAAGCGTAGGGCTGATCGTCTTGCTGAACGAACCGATATGGATGACGCGTCCGGCACTGTCCAGTGATGCCAGGCTGGGGGCAGCACGTCGCTTCAGCTGAAGCTCGCCGAGGTAGTCATCCTCGATGATCCACGCACTCGTGCGCGTTGCCCATTCGATGAGCTCAATCCTACGAGCGAGCGACAGGGTCCCACCGAGTGGAGCTTGTTGCCCCGGTGTCACGAGCGCCACGGCGGCATCAGGCGCGTGCTTCAAGCCGTAGGAGACGTCGAGGCCGTCTTCGTCAACGGGGATCGGAACCGGGGAGATCTGGGCGATCTCGAGCGCTCTGCGGCTTGGCGGAAACCCCGGATTCTCCACCCAGGCAGTTTGCCCTTCGGGTCTCAGTACCCTGAGCGTGACGCCGAGCGCGCCGGAGAAGCCTGCCGCGACGAATATCTGGGATGGACGGCACTCGATGCCCCGCGCCAGCGCCAGATGCGCCGCAATCTCGGACTTGAGCTCGAGCTCGCCGCGAGGATCAGGATAGATCGCGGGAGCGACTACCTCGGCGCGCGCGGCCTGAGCGCGCAGCCGAGCGAAGAGCGCTACCGGGAAGCAGTCGGGTGCGGGAACGCCATTCTGGAAGATGGCCGGCCCAGAAAGAACATCCTGGTAGAGCGCAGGCAACAGATCTGTTCCTGCAGACGGCTCGGGCCTTGCGCGCTTCGCGGGACGATGGGCGACCCTGGTGCCGCCCGAGCGTGACGCCGTGATCAGCTGCTCATCGACCAACCGCTCGTAAGCCGTCTTGACGGTGCCCCGTGCCACGCCCAGTTGCGCTGCGAGGTCGAGCCAGGAGGGCAGCCTTGCGCCTGGAGCGAGCACGCCGCCGTCGATGGCAGCGGTGATGCCACGGCGGATCTGTTCCGCCAAAGACGTCTTCGACGCCCGGTCCAACTGCAGATTCAAAGTCTTCGACATGTCCCTCGTACACCAACAAGCGGGGATTCTGGCCCGACGTAACGGATCGGCATCCTGATCCATCCCAGAGTCACAGCTGGCGGCCGAGCGCGTCTACCTGTGCCCGGCCGCCAACCGTGCGGGAGGGCGTGGGCACGAGCGCTGGACACTTCGCCCGCAGCGGGGTGGTCGCACCGGACCCTCGATGCGTGCCTGCTGGTACATCGGGAAGACGCGTTTCTGGTTCTGTTTCGTGAACCTCGATGATCGCATAGTCCGACGCGTGCTGGTGAGCACCCGTCGGCTCCGCCGGCGGCCACCGACAGGACACGAAGGTCCCAAACGCAAAGAAGGGAAGGATGATCGTTCACATCAGGCTGATCTCCGGCGCGGCCCTGCTCGTCGCGCTTCTTGCAGCGAAGGCCACTCGCGGCAGCACCGCTGGTGGAAGCGCACTCGAGGACCCGCGCAGCTCGCTGGCGGCGCGCGGCGCCAGGCAGGGCGAGCGGTCGGGCGCGAAGACCGGTGAGCCCGCGCCGGCGGTCACGTTCCCCCTGGGAACCGCGACTCCGCCGGAAGCGTGCGGCGAGTGTCACGGTGCCATCTATCGCGAGTACATGTTCGGAGTCGGCGGCGATACGCACGCGGCTCGGCCCTCACCGAGCCCGGCAGTCACTCCCGGCAAGCCGGCCGATGTCTCCTCTTCCCGCAGCGCCCACGCCGGGAGCGGGTCCCCGATAGCAGGCGTGAGCGCGGAAGCGACCCCCTCCTGCAACGGCTGTCACTCTCCGAGGTCGTTCGAGATTCCGGGCATGGATCTGGCGGGCAAGGCGCCCCCTCACGCGGGACACGCCACGAAGGGTGCCCTCACCTGCGCGGGGTGTCACCTCACGAAGGACGGAGGGATTCGAGCCGTGCGCGACGTGAACGCTCCGCACGGAACCGTCGTCGACCCGGCATTGCAGAGCTCGGCACTGTGCGCCCAGTGCCACGGCTTCTACGAGACGGGTGAGCGCATCGTTGGGAAGGAGATGCAGACCTTCCTGGAGTGGCAGCGGGACTACTTCCAGCCTGGGCTGGGGAAGCAGCAGTGTCAGGACTGTCACATGCCGCGCACACTGCGTAAGAGAGCCGAGGGCTTCGATGTCCCGCCGCGGGCCGTCGCGCGGCATCTCTGGACGGGCGGCTGCTCTCGTCAGCGCCACCTGGGGTCGCTGAGCCTGACTGTCGTGCGTGAGCAGGTGGGGTCGCGCAAGCTCTCCTTCCATGTGAGCAACATCGGTGCGGGGCACTCGGTGCCGACTGGGATGGCCCGGCGTGCGGTCTATCTGCGCGTGGAAGTGCTGGACATGAAGGGGAATTCCATCGGCGGCAAGGAATGGATGTTCGCTCCGTTCAAGGGGGATCGCCCCGATGACAAGGCATTTCTCCAGCAGGACGAGAAGCTCGGCGCCGCCGGCGCTGCTCTGGCTCGGGGCGACGCACAGGGGCCCCATGAGGCCAACATCCGGGCGGGCGAAGAGCGGGTTCTGAACTGGGAACCGGCGCTGGCGCCCGGGAAGTACACGGTGAAGGCGCGTCTCTCCTACGCGTTGGACCGATTTGCCGAACGTCCGGCCGTGGACGATCGATCGGTGCTCGCCAAGGAAACCCTTTCCGTCTCGATCCCGTGAGTCGGCGGGTCCGCGAGCGCATCGTCCACCGCGGTCGCTGTAGCCGGGCGGATGGCTGTACATCACGATGAAATCAGAGGTTCTGAGATGAGCGAGAGACTGGATTACACGAAGGTTGCGCCGGGCGGAGTGAAGGCGTTCGGCGGTGTCTATGCGTACATCATGCAGTCCGGGCTTCACGAGGGGTTGGTCGAGCTGGTCTACCTGCGCGTCAGCCAGATCAACGGATGCGCCTTTTGCCTCGACATGCATACCCGCGACCTCGTCAAGAAGGGGATGAGCATCGAGAAGCTGGCGCTCGTCCAGGCATGGCGTGAGGCCGGCAATCTGTTCAGTGCTCGTGAACAGGCAGCACTGGCATGGGCGGAGTCGGTGACGCGGGTGGCAGAGACTGGCGTTCCGGATGAAGCCTTCCGGGCTGCCGCCTCCGTCTTCGGTGAGAAGGAGCTGGCCGACCTGACCATGGCAATCAGCCTGATGAATGCGTACAACCGACTCGCCATCAGCTTCCGTCGCACACCGGAAGCTGTTCTCGCGGCGAAGCCCTGACGGCCTGGGCCGGACTGGACGCCCGTTGCCTGGGCGAGCGCGTCCGACAGTCAACGAAGATCTCAGAGTGCGAGGAGCTGCTGGCCGGCTTCCCGCGGGTAAATCAGCGCTTCTACTCGCTGGCCCGCCTCTCGCGGCGACTGCGGCGCTCACCGGTCGGGATGTGGTGGACCCTTCCCTTGAACCTCGCGTACCGATCCCTGCTTCGATGAAGGCATCTCCTAGAATTGCAACTCGATCCTCCTGTCAGGGATGAGCCACATGAGCGCCACGATCACGTAGATCGCGTCCGAGATCCGCGCGTGGACGAAGGCCAAGGGTATGGCGACCGCGTACATTGCGGCGGACAGCTTGCCCTTCAGGTCCCTGCCCACCGCCGCGGCCAGCCGGGAGTCCCTTCCCTGGTCGGCGATGAGCGCCGCCTGCAGGATCACGTACGCGAGCCCGGACAGGAGCAGCACGACACCGTACGCGGCCGTCGGCAGCGGCGCGAAATGGTTCTCCCCCATCCACCCGGTCACGAAGGGCACCAGCGAGAGCCAGAACAGCAGGTGCAGGTTCGCCCACAGGATCTTGCCGTTGATGCGCGACGCTGCGTGAAGCATGTGGTGATGGTTGTTCCAGTAGATCCCGAGCATGACGAAGCTCAGAGCGTAGGTCAGGAACTCCGGCAGGAGCGGCCGCAGCGCCTCGAGCTCGGCGCCGCGTGGAATCTTGAGCTCGAGGACCATGATCGTGATGAGGATGGCGATCACGCCGTCGCTGAACGCCTCGAGCCGACCCTTGTTCATCGGTGCTCCTCTTCGGACCCCCGGGACGAAGGATGCTGTAACGGCGCGCTCCTCTCCGCGTACTCGACTGTATGCGCGACCTCGGCATGAGCGGCACCCAGACCCGTCCTGCTCCTCGCGCAGGGCGCCTGGCCTGGAAGGGGCTGGTCGCCGCGGTCGCGGCGTCGCTGGCCGGCACCGTCGGAGCGGCGGACACCACGCGCGTGCCGGTGCTCGTCGAGCTCTTCACCTCGGAAGGGTGCTCGTCCTGTCCGCCGGCAGACGCTGCCCTGAGCCGCCTGCTTCGCGACCAGCCGATCGCCGGTGTGCGGATCATCGCGCTCTCGGAGCACGTGGACTACTGGGACGGGCTCGGATGGCGCGATCCCTTCTCTTCCAGGGCCTTCACGCGGCGGCAGGAGGCTTACGCGCGCCGGCTCCCGTCGGGAGGCGTCTACACGCCGCAGCTGGTGATCGGCGGTGCGGTCCACCTCGTCGGGAGCAAGGAAGAGGGCGCGCGAGCCGCCATCGAGACCGCCGCGCGCGAGCCGGGGGGCGAAGTGTCGGCGCGCGTCGTGCCGGGCGCCGGGACGGAGCTGGAGGTGGCGGCGCGCTGGCCGGCCGGAATCCAGGCCCAGGTGCTCGTCGCGCTCGTCCAGGATCGGGCGGTCAGTCTGGTGGAGCGCGGCGAGAACGCGGGGCGCAGGCTCGAGCACGTCGCCATCGCGCGCGCCGTCTCGGCGGTCGGTTCGGGAAGCGGGTCGTTCTCGGGTCGCGTCAAGCTCCCCGGAGCGCAGGGTGCCGATCGCGCGGTCATCTTCGTGCAGGAGGGGGACGGCGGGCGTATCCACGGTGTCGCTTCGGTCGAGCTTGGGGACAGGAAGCAGGGGCGACGGCATGGGTCCGGGGGCTCGCGTCGAGGTAACCTCCTCGCGGATGCGGCGAGAGGCAGACGAGGAGGGCCTCATGGAGGCCTACGTCGAGGGTGACGTGGAGGCGTTCGAGCGCCTCTTTCGCTCGCTCGGCCCCTCGATCCATGCGTTCTTCGTGCGCTCGATGGGGCGAGGCACCGTCGCCGAGGATCTCTTGCAGACGACCTTCCTCAAGATCCACGCGGCCCGCGGCCGCTGGCGCCGCGGAGAGGCGGTGCGCCCGTGGGCCTTCACGATCGCCGCCCGGGTGCGGGTCGACTGGCTGCGAAGGCACGGGCGCGCCGAGGCGGAGCTGGACGAGGAGGTCGCCAGCGCCCGCGACCCCCGCGAGGATCCGGCCGACGCCGCGGCGACGCAGGAGCGTTCGGCGCGGGTCCGCGAGGCGCTCGACGCGCTCCCGGAGCCACAGCGCGTGCTCGTCCACCTGCACCGGTTCGAGGGGATGAGCTTCGCGCAGATCGGCGGGGTCCTCGGCATCTCCGAGGGAGCGGCCCGGGTGCGCGCCTTCCGGGCCTATGCGGCCCTGCGGAAGCTGCTCGCATACCTGGTCGAGGAGGAGCGATGAGCGCCGAGTGCGATCGCATCCGCGCCGACGCGCCGGGCCTCGCCGCGCTCCTCCCGGACGACCCCGAGCTGGTCTCGGCGACGTCCCACGCGCGCGGCTGTCCCGGGTGCGAGCGTGCGCTGCGCGAGGCGGGGCGGCTGCAGGTGCTCCTGGCGGAGCTGGAGCCCGAGCCGCTGCCGGCGGGAGCCCTGGAGCGGGTATCCCGCGAGGTCCGTAACGCGCGCCGGCGCGAGTCGTGGCGGCGCCTCGGCGGGTCCGTCGGGGCGGTCTGCATCTCGGCTCTGATCTTCGTGGGGTTCGCGCGGACGCGCGCGCAGTCCCCGGCCGACTGGGCGCTCGCGGCCGCGATGTGGGCGCTCGCCCTCGTCGTCGCCCTGGCGGCGAGCAGGAAGCCGCTGCTCGCCACGGTCATCGCCGTGGCCGCTTCGGGGACCGCCGCGGCCCTCTCCGGAGGGGCGGGCCCGCTCGTTCCATCGATCGGGCTCGAGTGCGTCGCGACGGAGCTCGCGTCGGCGGCGGTCGTCGTATTGGCAGCCTGGCTGGTCGCCCGCGGCGGCGCCACGTCGCCGGCGCGCTCCGCGCTCGTGGTCGCAGCGGCGGCCGGGGCGCTGGCGGGCGACGCGGCGCTCCAGGTGACGTGCGCCGCACATGCGTACACCCCGCACCTGCTGGCCTTTCACGTGGGCGGGGTCCTCCTCGCCGTCGCGGTCGCGAGCGTCGTCACGCGAGCGCCGCGCACGGCAAGCGCTTGATGCGCGATCAGCCGGAGAGGACGAGCTCCGTGGTGATGCCGATGGCGGGTTTCAGGCTGCGGTAGAGCGGGCAGGAGTCGGCGAAGAACCCGTGCACGCGCCGGGCGGTCTCGTGATGCTCCGCCCCGGCGTGCAACTCCAGTCGCACGTGGATACGCCGGAGCACGAGCACCTTGCCCTCGAGCTCGACCTCGCCGGTCGCCACGCCGACCAGCTTTCCTTCCCCCGCCGGGATCTGGCGCGCCTCCAGCGCGCCTCCGAAGGTGCCCGTCAGTCAACCGGCCGTCGCAGCGACGACGTAGTCGATCGTCGTCGCGTGCGGATCGTAGGTCCCGGGCGCCCGCCCATAGTGCTCGGCGATGGCGCCGTGCACCCCGAACGCCACCGGTTCCTTCTCGCCGGGCAGGAATGCGCGCCGGAGCGGACCCGCGACCCGCTCGATCCTGGCCTCCGACCTGTAGACCACGTCACCCATCTGCTCCTCCCTTGGATTCACGACTTCGCTCGTGGCCGATGAGGCAGCGGGCATGACCGGGACCCGTGCTTCTCGTCCCACTGCTGGTGGTAGTCCTCGGCGAGCCAGAATGGGCCTGCCGGGGCGATCTCGGTCGTGATCCGGTCCATCAGCCGCGCCTGCTGCGCGTCGCGGGAGGCGAGCGCCGCGGCCTGCTGCTCGGGGCCGAAGGTGAAGATCGCCGAGCGGTACTGGTGCCCGCGGTCCGGTCCCTGACGGTCGCCGCTCGTCGGGTCGTGCGTCTCCCAGAAGGCCTCGAGCAGGTTGGCGTAGGTCACCTTGCGCGGGTCGAACTCGACCAGGACCGACTCGGCGTGGCCGGTCAGGTGGGCGCTCACCGCCTCGTAGCTCGGGTCCCGCTCCTTCCCTCCGGTGTAGCCGACCGCCGTGGCCACCACGCCAGGGACCCTGCGGAACCGCTCCTCGACGCCCCAGAAGCACCCCTGGGAGAAGATGGCGAGCTCGTTCCCCGCTGCCGCCGCCAGCGGCGTCCCGTGTCCGACGTGCCCCGGCCGCTTCCCGACGCTCGGATTGCCGATCATGTCGCCTCCCATGCCTTTGGCAGGGCCAGCCAACGCGGGAATCCAGAGCCGCGCCGCGCCGGCGAGCGCGAGAGCTCCCACCACGAGCGCGGCCTTCACGGGTGGACCCTCCCGCCCTGGGCGGTCGCCTCGAACAGCCGCGCATACTGCCCGTACCCCTCCTGCGCGAGCCGCTCCGCGGGGACGAACCGGAGGGCCGCGGAGTTGATGCAGAAGCGCAACCCGGTCGGCGGAGGCCCGTCATCGAAGACGTGGCCGAGGTGGGAGTCGGCGAGCCGGGAGCGGACCTCCGTTCGCGTCATGAGGAACTGGCGATCGCTCCGGGTGGTGAGCGCGTCAGGCTCGAGCGGGCGAGTGAAGCTCGGCCAGCCGGTGCCGGAGTCGAACTTGTCGAGGGAGCTGAAGAGCGGCTCGCCCGAGACCACGTCGACGTAGATCCCGGCGCGGTGCTCGTTCCAGTAGGCGTTCCGGAACGCCGGCTCCGTACCTTCCTGCCGCGTCACCCGGTACTGCTCGGGCGTGAGCCGCTCCCGGAGCTGGGCGTCGGAGGGCTTCACGTAGCTCCGCATGCTCGTGTGCTCCTGTTCGACGCCCCCCGGCCCGTTCCCGGCTGCGAGGCTGGCGGCGGGCCAGGCCAGCCAGACCACACCAAACCAGACGCCCAGCAGTCCCTTGCGCTTCCTCATGGTCGTCTCCCGAAATAGCTACTCTGCTAGTTCGGGCGGCGCCGTTCGGCGTTACGCGCTGGACCCGTGCGGGGTCGCGGCGCAAGGAAGCCTGTCCTGCGGGCGGGCAGGCGAGGGCGTTCCGGCGGCGCAGCGTCCGGCGGCACTGGTTGGCCGAGCGGCGGGTGCAGAGCCTACGGCGAGAGGCCCCGTCACTGCTTCGCGTGTCGACCTGCTTGCGCCATGTGCGGCGCGTTCAGGTGCTTGCGCGAGTGTACGGACATTGGTGCGCCGAGTTACGACGGAACACGTTTTAGAATTCTACCTTCGAACGACAGGAGCGAGTGCGGAACGCCTTTCAGCATTGGCTCCAGATCAGGCAGTGTCTCGCTTGTAGCTACGAGAACCTGCCTGCCGCCTTGAGCCTGCTGCGCCGCGATCTTGAGAAACTCTCCAAGGCTCTCGCTTGCAGTGCTCTGTTGCCGTGGTTCGTCAAAGACGAGAAGCCTAGGGTAGTTCGTAGTGAACGTGTGGTCTACGGACATCATTCCGAGCAGGTACGCCCAGACCGCTCGAATGGTGTCACTCGCAGAAAAGTCAAATTCCAGTTCCATCTCTTTTGGCTTTTCGCTGCGAACAAAGTCTAGATCGAAGCCCTCGTGTACAGGACGATATGTTTCGCGGGAAATGTTGAGCGAGCGCGGCTCCACACTCTTTAGTCCGAACCGTTCGCAGTATTCCACAAACCGCTGTTCCCATAATCCAAGCTTAGCCTGGTCGCGATGAGACAGGGCTTCCTTCGGCAGCTCGGCGCGAGCGGAAAGAAGGTGTTTGTACTCAGCTACAAGCTCCTCGAATCCTGCGATCAAAATCGACACTTCGTCGATAGCTCGGCGATACCGTGCAACCCGCTCCTCGATACGGAGCCGCTGTTCGATAGCGGCGACGGAAGGCGATTGTTCGTTGGAGGTCAACGTCGTACGCACCGCGCGTATCTCGGAGCGCAGCGCATCCGCTCGCTCGCGTATGATCGTGAGCTCACGCTGCTTCCCACGCAGTATGGCTTCCGAATCCGCCGCAACTAACGAAGCAAGCTTTCGCTGTTCATCAAGGAAGGCGATGTTTTCGGCAAGCGGCATGGATTCATGCTTCAGTACCTGGGGAAGCAGGTCGTCGGAGACCGCCTGCTGGCAAGTGGGACATGAATGACCCGACAGTGCGAGGGCCTGCACCGAGCCCAACTTGGACAACTTCAGCGCATCGCGGTTTCGCTGCAACTCCTTGTCTATAGAACTGATGCGAGAACGAACCGACTGAAGCTCGGCGGTTTCGGTTTCTACGTCTTCGACGGCGCCGGATGCGACCGCATCAAGTTGGGCGAGCGCATCTTCAAGATCCTTTAGCTTCGCAGCCAGTGCAGGCGCATCTTCACGAACCGTCGGCACCGGCCCAGCGGCGAGCCGCTGAAGCAGTTCCTCATCGGCTTGGATAACATCGTCCACCCGCACCCAAGTGTCGTTGCGATGGACTACAAGCGTCGGCAGAGCGGCGGGTGGCCAGGAGGTAGTCGGTTGCGTCGGAAGGCTCTCGACCACAGCTCCGATCATGCCTGCGGCTGTTCCAACTTCTCCTGCGGCCTTCTGCCAGCGTGTTACTAGGTCTCTTTCCAGCTCCCGCAACCGTCGCTTCTCAGCGTCAATGCGTTCAACGTCCAGTTTGAGAAGGAAGTCGACCACGTGTCGCCCCACCTCGCGGATACCGAGGTGCGTGGGGTAGCGAATGGCAAGCGTCCAACCCCGCCGTTGCTCCACGAACAGCATCGGGAAGATGCATTCCAGGTATAACGGCGACTCTCCGCCCGCATAACGAGCAACACTTGGAAGAGTCCACCCGATGAAGCGGGCCAGCATGTGATGAAATCCGACGCCTCGAACTGCTGCGCCCTTCTCGCGGACAAAGTAATCCGTCTGGGCGCCGGACGAGCCTGGGACCGTGAGAAGTGGGGCGTTCCATGTTGAGATGAGATTTAACGACGTAATGCTCTTGACGGGCCGCTTTACTGTTAGGACTTCACCACGCCCGTTCTCGATTTCCAGAAGCACCTCAGACTCGATGACGGGGTGCTCAGAATGGCCGTCCGAGACTTTGGCGGTCATGGCGTGCGGCAAGGGGACGTCGTGCTTCGGTCCCCACATCCCTTCAAGCCCAAGGGCATAGATGATGGCTTGCAGGCATGTTGACTTGCCGCTTGTGTTATCGGCACGAAGAATGAACAGTCCGGGAGTGAACGAAATGTCGGTTCCGAATACGCCATCCGGCGTAGTCGCCCGCAATCTCAAATGTCGAAGGTGTAGGCTCATCCTCGCGCCCCTTGGATAAGCAACTCACGCACAAACTTGTCCGTCACCGACTTCCCTATTTCATCGAGGAAGGCTCGCTCAGCCGCGAGACAATCGGTGCTGCGGTCGATGTCGCGCGCAAGCTTGCGCCCCTTGTCAGTTATCTTTACCCGCGCCTCTGACATGCGCTCGACCAACCCCTCGGCGACCGCGTACTCCATCGCGCGGTTCAGTGTCGGGTCGAACCGCACAACCATGTCCTTCGGGCTCAGTTTGCGGGCTCGAATGGCGCGAAAGCGCTCGCGCGAGTCCTCGCTCCTGACCGCCCAGTTGAGCAGGTGCAGTTGGGGTAAGGAAGCAGCTCCTCCCCGACAACTCTTCTCGAGGACGAGCAGAGCAAGGCAAATGCGCCAAATCGGCCGGAGGTCCGTGGGCACCGGAGTCGGTCGGCTCCGGAACGTGAACGGCACCCTGATGCCGGAATCGTCCAGCGAAAATGGAGATGGTCTAGAAGTCAAGCGGACACCTCATCAGCCAATCAGCGATGGCCTCCCAGGTCAGCGCCTCGGCCTGATCATGCACAACGTTGCCGACCGAATCATGCAGCTCCGTGAGGAACAGCTCACGTTGTCTCGCGAGGGTCTGGTCGGCGGGAGCGGCGGTAACCAAGGTCTCACCCGCCAAAAAAATCTCGCGCCTACGCTTAGCTTCAGCCACTAGCGCATACAGCTCGCTGTAGCGTTCGCGCATTAGCTCTAGAACGTTCTGTCCAGATAGATAGCGCTTAATCAAGAAGTCGCGGAGCGCAAGTTGCTTCTCGGGCGTGGCCACCGTCGGGAGCTTCTTGATCTTGGTCTCCATATTGTTGATCAGCCCGACATGTTCTTGGGACCACTTGCCGAGAAACGTTGCTTCAGGCTCCTCGTGAGGAAGATTAAGCTTGAGGGCTCCGGCGCACGCGAGAGCCGCGGCTTCCTTTGCGAACAGTTCTTCCGTGGCCACGCGAACCGTGAACTGTGGATGCGCATACGGTAGTCCTGCCGCCCGTACTTGGAGCGACTTCGCGGTGGCGTGTTCAAGTAGCTTCGCGCTTTCGAAGCGCGGTACAAGGAGAATCCAAAACTCTACTGCGACCGAGCCAAGCACATTGGTCAGGCGCTGCTTGTTGTTGATGAACTTGTTGATGTCGGTCGTGATCTTCCCACGCTGCTTCTGGTAAAGGGCCACGGTGGAGAGCGGCTCCTGCGCAGCGAAGCACTGGTAGGCGTTCCCGTCTGACGAGAACCCCTCGATGCCGCAGTCGCCCTTGTGGCGGTCCGGAACCGGCTGATATGCGCCGGGTTGATACCGCAAGCTGAGAAGCATCTGAATCCGCTTCTGCCATGCGGTGCCGTCCCACATCACGAGACCGTTCACCATGTGCGAGCTGTCCCCAAAGAGCTGGTGAGCTAAGCGGGCTGCAGCTTAGCAGGGTATGGGACGACTGACAGTCTGTGATGCGCCATGGGAGTACGGAGCTACCCTCCCGAATAAGAGCCGCTTGATCATGAGTCTGTCGGTGGTACCTTCCGTCCGTGTCACATTACCTTCCGGGACCGGTCAAGCAAAGCGCAGACGGCTATCCCATTTACGTCTTGGAGCAGGACGACGGAACGCACCGCTGGGTTGTAGTGCGGCCCGACGGAAGCTTCTTCTGCGACGAGAGCGGGCACGTCGCCGCCTCAGGGCCTTCGAACGGTTCCGTCTGGGCGGGGCTCTTGATCGGTGGGGCACTTGGCGCGCTGCTGGGGCCCTGGGGCGCCGTTGTGGGCGCCACGCTTGGCGCAGGCGCTGGCGAAGTGGCGAAGCGGACGAACGATGCCTGACCTCCCGGCAAGACTCGGAGAGATGATCGAGGCCTGGATCAGCGTCCGCCTCTTCTCCCTCGTTGCTATCGTCCTGCTCCTTGTCGTGTCACTCCGGCACTGGTCCCGAACTGGTGGGGACGTGGCGGTTCAGGCTCTGATCGGTCGCGCCGGGATGGCGGTGATCGCTGTAGTTGGGATCGGGCTTTCGCTTCGCTATCTCGCCTTTTGCCTGCAGGGTGTTCCGGGCCATTCTCTTGAGCAGCTCTCAGATCTTGAGCGCAGCGGGATGCTGGTACTGTTCGCGGCCGCAACCGGCATTAGCGGTGGCGCCGCGCTCGTAAGCGCCATCGGCATTCGACAGAGGGCTCCGGCACCTCCAGCAGCGTCAACTTCGCTGCCTACTTCCGAGGCCCGGGCCCTCGATGTAGGCGAGTGACCCTGCTTCCCAGGGTCGGTGTCGCCGCGCTTCCACACCATGCCTAGCTGGGAATAATTGACGGTCGTCGAAGGGGAGGTGGATCTATGGACACCCGTGTGCTGCAGCCGCTCATCTACAAGATGACTCACCCCGGTGATCCTCAGCCCGAGTCCGACGAGTCGGCCTCAGTGCCCGCGTGGGGCAGGCAGGACTGCATGGGCGAGGTGCGCGATAGGGACTACGACGCTGTGGTCGGTGTCGGGGGCGTAGGCCGAGAGCCGATTTCTCACAGCTTGGACGGCAAGGTTCTGTGGATCGGGATCGGTCCCAAGTCTTGGACCGGCGGCCGGGGATGGCGCGGCAAGATCGTGACGTTCGATCATTACGTGTGGCTGGGGACGAAGGGCCCTTCGTTCCTTCAGCTCGCGCCGAACCTTGCCAAGCGAATGCTCGGGGACAACGCGCGTGTTGTTATGTCCCTCTCTTCGGAGGAGAGGAAAGAGGTCGCAGCCATTCTCCAGATGGCCGTTGACGCTCCGGCGTGCCACCCGCAGTCGGGCGACCAGCCTCAAGCGAACATGGGTTCAGCCAAGGGGCACTGTGGGTGCAGGGCCGCGGGTTGCGGCACTGATGACGATGCCCCCGCGTGCTCCTAAAACGCGCCCTCACGAAGTTCGTCAGGGACCTGCTCGCGGCCAGAAAAGAGAAAGCCCGCGTTCCCGCGGGCTTTTGAGTGGAGGCGCCGGGAATCGAACCCGGGTCCGAAAGACTTCTAGCGAAAGGTCCTACGAGCGTATCCCGGAGTGGATACGTGAACGGCAACCTCCGGGCCTGCAACCGTTCACGTCCTCGCCCTTTGATCTCGTCCGAAGCAAGGCGGTTCGCTTCCCGCTTCAGACCAGCCGGAGCTGACGTCCACACCCGCTACCCGGCGCTTGCGGGGGAACGCACGGCCTGTTTTTAGGCCGCGAGAGCCATGGGCTCGTTCGCGTTTCTGCTTGGTCCCGTTTTTACGTGGCCTCGTGACCAACCACGGCTCGCACCCTGCGCCTTCCATCCTCCGTCGAAGCCAGTTCGCCCCCATGACGAACCTGCCCTTCATGTAACGCCCGGGGGGGACACGTCAAGCGCGGCGAGCGGGTGCCTAAGTTTCAGGGAGGGGGAAGACCGCGTGAACCACAAGCGACTCGTCCGCTCGCTCTGCTTGCTGCTCGGCCTCTCGCTTGCGCTGCCAGCGGCAGGGGGAGACCTGAAGGATTCCGCCGATCAGGCGGAGCACGACACCCGCAAAGCGGTACGGCAGCACAAGCCAGGGGGCGAGGACCTGGGCGACAGGGTCGAGGACGCGAAGGACTCGGCCGCGTCCCACCGGGACAAGGCCCGGAAGAAGGGGCGGAAGGGGAAGAGCAAGCTGCGGAAGGACATCCACTCCGAGCGGTAGAGGCAGCGGGGACTCCTGGCCGCCCCTCCCCAGCCCTCCCTGCCCGAGCGGGGAGGGGGTGGCCGCGAGGGCGCCCGCCGGTCGCGGCTCACCTGCCAAGCCCGCGGCGCACGCGGGAACGGGGAGCACGCGCCCAGGGACGCCAGGTGGGCTCAGCGCCCGGCGAGGCGTCTGGGGCTCAGCCCCCGGCGCCTACACCGCGCTCACGTACCGCTGCCCCTTCTGACCCACCTCGACCTTGAGCAGCCCCTCCTTCTCCATCGCCTCGAGGAGGCGGGTGAAGCTCGAGAAGCCGTGCTCGCGCTCGTCGAAGTCGGGCTCCTTGCGGACGATCGCCTCCTTGATGGCCGAGGGGTTCACGGGCCCGGTGGCGCGGCCGAGGATCGACGACACGGCCTCGCGGGCGATCTCGGGGATCTCCTGCGGCTTCGCCTTGGGCTGCTCCTTCTTCTCGCCCTGGCGCCGCTGCCGCTCGGGCGGGCGGAGGTAGACGAACTCGTCGCAGGCCTTCACGAAGAGGGGGCTCGTGGCCTCCTTCACGGCGAGCCCGATGACGTACCGGCCGTTCTCGCGGAGCTTGTACGCGAGCGGGCAGAAGTCGGAGTCGCCGGAGGCGATGGCGAAGATGTCGATGTGCTCGCGCAGGTAGGCGAGCTCGAGGGCGTCGATGACGAGCCGCATGTCGGCGCCGTTCTTGCCGGCGCGCGTGGACGGGGGCACCTCGATGAGCTCCACGCCGCGGTCGTGCAGGTTCTGCTTCGCCCCGCCGAACCGGCTCCAGTCGCAGTAGGCGCGCCGGTAGACGACCTTCCCCTTCTCGAGGAGGAGGTCGAGCGCGGGCTGGATGTCGAACTTCTCTGGCGCGAGCCCGGTGCGGGTGACGAGGTTCTCGAAGTCGATGAAGAGGGCGATGCGGTGATCGCCCGGTTCGTTTCTCATGGCGCGGACCTTACCTCAACGTGAGCCGTTCGCCCACGAACGCGCCGGGAGGGCGGCCGAGCGGGCGGCGGCGGGGGCCCGGGGAGGGGCCCGGCGGCGGGCGTTCGCAGCGCGGGCCGGCGGCGTTGCGGCCCCGCGCCGCCGTGCGGAAAGTGACCGCGGAGGTGGCCCTTGGCGAGCGCGACGAGGACGGGGAGCCGGCGGGAGCAGCGGAGCGTGGGGTACGCGGTGGTGGGGCTCGGGCACATCGCCCAGGTGGCGGTCCTGCCGGCCTTCCAGCACGCGCGCGCCAACTCGCGCCTCGCCGCGCTGGTGTCGGGCGACTCCAAGAAGCGGCAGGCGCTCGGGAAGCAGTACGGCGCCCCGGCGTTCCGGTACGAGGATCTCGACGAGGTGCTGGCGCGTGAGGACGTGGACGCGGTCTACCTGGCCTTGCCCAACGGCATGCACCACGACTGCGCCGTCCGCGCCGCCCGGGCCGGCGTCCACGTGCTCACCGAGAAGCCCATGGCCACGAGCGAGGCGCAGTGCCTCGAGATGATCCGCGCCGCCGAGGAGAGCGACGTGAAGCTGATGGTGGCCTACCGGCTCCACTTCGAGCCGGCCAACCTCGAGGCGCAGCAGGTCGCCTGGTCGGGCCGCATCGGCACGCCGCGCTTCTTCAGCTCCACCTTCAGCTACCAGGTGAAGCCGGGGAACGTCCGCATCGAGGCGGAGCTGGGCGGCGGCGCCATCTGGGACCTGGGCGTCTACTGCATCAACGCCGCCCGCTACCTCTTCCGCGCCGAGCCGGTCGAGGTGATGGCGATGGCGGCGGCCGGCTCGGATCCGGCGCTTCGAGGGCGTGCACGAGGCCTGGTCGGCGCTGCTCCGGTTCCCCGAGGAGCGGCTCGCGGCGTTCACCTGCAGCTTCGGCGCGGCGGCCACGGGGAACTACCGGCTCGTCTGCACCCAGGGCGAGCTGCACCTCGATCCGGCGTACGAGTACGTGGGCGAGCTCGTCCGCTACCTCTCTCTCGGCGAGAAGAAGACCTCGCGCAAGCCCTACCGGCAGAAGGACCAGTTCGCGCCGGAGCTGCTCCACTTCTCCGACTGCATCCTGCGCGACCGCGAGCCGGAGCCGTCCGGGTGGGAGGGGCTCGCCGACGTGCGGGTCATCGAGGCGGTGCTCCGCTCGGCGCGCGAGCACCGGCCGGTGAACGTGGAGCCGGTTGAGCGGACCCGGCACCCGAGCCGGGAGCTCGAGCAGCGGCTCCCGGCGGTGGAGAAGCCGGAGACGGTGGACGTCCAGGCGCCGAGCGAGTAGGGCCGCCCGGCTCCGCCCGCTCAGCGCCAGGCGCCCTCGCGCGCGTAGACCTCGACGAGCGGCACCTCCTCGAGCCAGGCGCCTGCGACCGGCCGGCGCGTGCCGAGCTCGGTCCAGGTGCGGAACTGCTTGTCCATGAACTCGCGGTGGTGCTGCCAGAGCGAGAGGTCGGCGTCCTCCGGCCCCTCCGCCTCCCGGAGGTCGGGCCGCAAGAGGCCTTCGCGCCGGTACGCGCGCACGTCGAGCGAGGTCGCCTCCTGCCACCAGATCCGCGCGCCGGGCGCGGCGTGGGCGTTCACGGCCGGGAGCACGGCGCGGACGTCGTCGCCCCAGAACTGGCGCTGCAGGCCGAGGCTGGCCGCGCCGGGCGGGCCGCCGGCGAGATCGCCGTAGGAGGCGGTGCCGAAGGGGTGCTGGCGCGCCACCGACCAGGCGGCGGGCGCCAGCGCCAGCGCGGCGAGCGAGAGGGTGGCGAGCGCGGCCCTCCGCGGCGCGAGCGCCCGCCCGGCCTCCGCGAGCGCCCGCGCCCCGAGCAGCGCCAGGAAGGGCATCGCCGGGAGCCAGTGCTTCACGCCGCCGAAGTGCGGCACGGTGGGCCACGCGATGAGCGCCATGGGGAAGAGCGCGTTCAGGGCCAGGAGGAGCTCGAGCGAGCAGTCGCCGGCGCCGCGCGCGGCGCGCCAGGCGGCCTGGGCGAGGCCGCCGACGTAGGTCGCGAGCACGGCCCCGGGCACGGTGAGCGCGGTGACCACGAACGGATAGGCGACGGGGAAGGGCGGCTCGCGCAGGAGCGTCCCGAAGTAGAGCCAGGCGTAGTTCTCGTGGTGCAGGTGGAACGCCAGGTACGCCTGCGCGCGGGCCAGGGTGTCGTGCCAGAGCCAGGGCCAGGTGAGGACGAAGACCGCCGGCCCGAGGAGCACCATGAGCGGGATCGCGCGAGGGAAGGGCGGCGCGCGCTCGCGGTCGAGCAGCCGGAGCGCGACCCAGTGCGCGAGGAGCAGCGGCGGGAGGAACCAGGCGTTGTGCTTCACCCCGAGCGCGGCGCCGAACGCGAGCGCCGGGACGAGCGCGCGCCGCCAGCCGCCCCGGAGCGACCACCGGTAGGCCTCCACCACCGCGAACCAGAGCGCGGCGATGGCGAGGTCGAAGACGGCCGGGTGCAGGTGGTAGAAGTGGCGCGGGGCGCACCAGAAGAGCGCGGGCGCGAGGAGCGCCCCCGGCCACCCTGCGAGCTCGCCGCCGGCCCGGGCGAGCAGGAATGAGAGCAGGGCGCCGAAGAGGAAGGCGCCGGCGCGGAAGCCCTGGGCGTGGCTCGCCACGCCGAGCCCATCCGTGAGGACCGCGTGCGTGAGCCCGAAGAGCCCCTTCGCGAGGGCGGGGTGCTCGTGGTTCACCGCGTAGCGCGCGTCGATGCGCCCGAGCGCGCCCGAGGGGTGCGCCAGCGCGCCGCGCCACCAGCTCGCGTAGGACTCGGCGGCGACGAAGTAGATCCCCTCGTCGCGCGAGAAGCCGACCGCCGGCGCGGTGGTCCAGGCGACCGCAATGGTGAGGGCGGCCCAGGCGAGCGGAAGCGCGAGCCGCCTCATGGCGAGCGCCCCCTCCCTGTCCCTCCCCCGCTCCGCGGGAGAGGGGAAGAGGGGCGCGAGGTGGGCAGCGCCGAGGAGCACCGAGCGGCTCTCCCTCCCCGCTCGGGCGGGGAGGGCAGGGGAGGGGCGGCCATGGGCTCCGGGCGGCTCACCGCGCCCCCACCGTCATCGCGTCGAAGCAGAACCAGCGCCGCGCCGGGTCGGCGCTCGTCACGGTGAACGCGACCGCCGCCTCCCGGCCCGCGAGCCCCGCGGTGTCGAACGAGAAGCCCTGCCAGCCGAGCCGGCGCGGCGACGCCTCTGCGGCCCCGAGCGGCCTCCCCGCGACGGCGACCTCGAGCCGCACCGGCGCGGCGCCGTCGTACGCGGCCTCGCCGATGATGCCGACGTGCCCTCGGAGCGCCCGCCCCAGTCGCACGCGAGGGAAGCGGATCCGCAGCGGCGCCCCCGCCGCCGGGTGCGCCAGGATGCAGGCGCGCGGCCGGAGCGCGATCTCGCGGGTCTCCGCGGCCACCCGGAGCCAGGGTGGTCCCGGGCAGCGGAAGCCGCCCGCGCCGCCCGCCGGGCAGGGCCGGCCGCCCAGCGTCACCTCCGCCCCCTCGAGCAGGTCGGGCAGGAAGGCGAGCGGCAGGAGCGGCTCGCGCAGGTCCACGCGCGTGAGCCGCAGGGCCCCGAACCGCCGCGGCGCTCCCGCGACCTCGCCGCGCGCGCGCAGCTCCCGCGCCTCGCGCCCGTCCCACCGCGGCGCCTCCGGGAGCTCCACCAGGAACACCCGGCGGACGCCCGCGAGGTCTTCCCCTTCGTACCCGGGGAGCGCCAGCACCGGCAGCCGCTCGGGGAGGTAGAGCCGCCCCCGCTCCGCCCACCAGGGCGCGAGCGCCGCCGCGTCGCCCGGCGCGCCCTCGCGCGCGACCGCAGCGGCGACGGCGCGCCAGTCGGCCTCGGTGGGGAGACGGCGGGGGATGGTGGCCTGGAACCAGAGCCCGTGCGCGCCGAGCGCGCCGACGAGGAGCGCGAAGGCGGCGGCGGGCCACCTCACGGCCCTACGTCTTCGACATCCGGATCCGCCGCTCGCTCTTCTCGCGGCAGAAGGTGCAGAGGTGCTGCTCCGGGTGCTCCGGGAGGTTCGGCGACCACGACGGGTGCATCGCGCAGCGCGGGTCGTAGCAGTGGTGCAGCTCCCACAGGTGACCGACCGAGTGGATCGCCTCGCGCGCCAGGCGCTGCCGGTAGTCCTCGATCGACGCCTCGGTGGCGCCGCGCGCGGGGATGCGGCCGGTCGAGAGCACGGCCCGGTCGCCGCCGAACACGGCGTAGCACCAGCTCGGCGGCTCGCCCAGCGGGCCTGGCTTCACGCGGATCGGCGCGCTCGTGAGGTAGAGCACCTTGTCGTCGGCGAAGGTCTTGATGGGCTCGACCTCCGACAGGATCCGCGCGGCGTCGTACCGCCCGTCGTTGGTCTCGGCCTCGGCCGGCAGCGGCTTCGAGCCGGCGTGCTCGGTCCCGAGCCCGTAGGCCTGGAACAGCGTCCGCGAGAGCGCGGCGAGGTCCTCGGGGTCGTACGGCTCGAGGGTGACGATGCGGATCACTTCTTCTTCCCCTTGGCCGCCTTGGCCGGCTTCTTCTCCGGCTTGGGCGCGGTCTTCTTCGGGGCGAGCTTCTTCGCGGGGGACGCCGCCTTCTTCTCGGGCTTCGCGGCCGCCTTCTTCGCGGTGGGCGCCGGCTTCTTCTCCGGCTTCTCCTCGCGCGCCTTGGGCGCCGGCTTCTTCGGCGGGGGCGCCTTCTTCGCGGGCGCAGCCTTGGCGGGCGTCGCCTTGGTGGGCGTCGCCTTGGCGGCGGCGGCCCTGGCCGGCTTCGGCGCCGGGCGGGGAGGGGCGACGGCCTTCTCCGCCGCCTCCTCGTCCTCGTCCGCCTCGTCCTCCGCCTCGGCGGGCTCCTCGGCGTCGGCCGCGCCCTCCTTCGCCTCCTCGTCGGGCACGCCGGCGCCGCCCAGCCCCTCGGGCTCCGGGATGTCCTCGAGCCCCGGGATGCCCAGCTCCCCGAGATCGAGCGCCTCGTCCTCGGCGTCGGTCCGGACGACCTTGTGGCGCGGGCGGACCGGGAGCACCACCGGCTTGGGTGGCGGCTTGAGCTTGAACACGGTGCCGGCGGGCGGCATCAGCGCGTAGTCGAGGTAGTCCTCGGCGAGCGTCGGCTCCACGTTGAGCGACACGGCCACCTCGTGGACGAGCAGGTGGCGCGCGTTGTCGTACTGCTCGCGCTCCTTGGTCGGGAGCGGGCGGATGCGCGAGAGCGCGTGGAGCCCCTTCACCACCTCGGCCACGCCGAGCACGCCGCCCGCGATGAGCCGGTCGGCGTTGTCGCGGTGGCGGACCTTCCAGTCGAGCTCCGGGTCGTCGTACTGGGCGGCGAGGTAGTGGAAGACGCCCTCGATCTGGTCGCTCGAGGCGACCCGGCGCAGGCCGATGGAGGGCACCTTGCCCCGCGGCACCATCACGACGGCGCCGTCCTCCTCGCGCGCCATCTCGACGAACTCGAGGTGCTGGCCGGCGATGTCCTTGGTGGAGCGGCCGGTGATCCGGCAGACGCCCTGGTTGGGATAGACGACCCGGTCGTTGATCTTCAGCTCGACCGCATCGGCGATGATTCCCTCCACCGCGGGAAGCTGTTCCTTCGGCTCCTCGTGTCGCGCAGGCGGGCCTCTCACCCTGGTTGGCTTAGCATGCGACCTTCGGGCGGACCAGCCCGAAAAGGGGTGCAGGCCTTCACGGACCGTAGCGGGCGTCGCGCCGCTCGACCAGCCTCAGCGTGGGGGCGCGCGAGCCTCCCCGGTCGGTCCGCTCCAGCGCGGACAGCGCGCCGTGGATGCTCACCGCGCGCCGCAGGGCGGTGCCGGCGGAGAGCACCGCCACGGCCGTGAGCGCCGCGCCCACGAAGGTGCGGGCACCGCCCGGGCCGGCCCACGCCTCGGCGAGGGGCGAGAGCACGCAGGCGAGGCCGGTGAAGGCGATCCGCTCCGGCCGCTGCATCCCGCCCACCCGTGCCGCCTCCCCGGCGCCGAGCGACTCGCCGCGGGCCCGCGCGTAGGAGACGAGCACCGAGGCGAACGCGGCCGCCAGCGCCGCGTAGAGGATCTGCGAGCCGCGGAAGTGGACCGCGAGCCCGCCGAACGCGAGCAGCTCGGCGACGCGGTCGAGCGTGGAGTCGAGGAACGCGCCGGCGCGGGTCGCGCGGCCGGTGGCGCGCGCCACGCGACCGTCCACGAGATCGAGGCTCGCGCCGAAGAGGTAGATCCAGCCGCCGGTGGGCAGGTCGCCGGTGGCGAGGAGCACCGCGGCGACCGCCACCACCACCGCGCTCGACGCCGTGATGGCGTCGGGGCCGACGCCGGCCCGCACGCAGAGGCGCACCAGCGGATCGAAGAGCCAGATCCACCACTCCTGGAGCCACTTGCCGAACGGCGACGGCCCGCGCGACTCGACGGCCGGGGTGTGGGGGCGACCGAGGAGCGCGCAGCGGGCCGCGAAGACGAGGAGCGTCCCGAAGAGCGCCACCGCGATGGCGAGGAGCGGCGCGAGCGAGCCCAGGGAAGATCCGGTCACGCGGACAAGGTAGGGCGAACCGGCCCGGGCAGCAGGGCTGCCCCCTCCCTGTTCCTCCCCCGCGGAGCGGGAGAGGGAGGAGGTTCACGGGCCGGGCGCCTCGGGGCCGCTCCGGAGGACCGCGGGGCGCGCGCGAGCCTTACGGCCGCAAGTCGCTGCCGGCGACGGCGAGCGCCGGCCGGGGCAGCGCGCCGAGCGTCTCGTCGCCCGCCTCGACGGCGGTGAGGCGCCGCGCCGCCAGGTCGAGGTACCTGGGGTCCATCTCGAGCCCGAGGAAGCGGCAGCCGGCGCGGACCGCGGCGACGCCGGTGGTGCCGGAGCCGCAGAACGGGTCGAGGACCAGGTCGCCCGGCGCGGCGCTCGCGGCCACCACGCGCTCGAGCAGCGCCACCGGCTTCTGCGTCGGGTGGCGGCCGTGCAGCTTCTCGCGCGGGCCGGGCGTGGGGATGCCCCAGACCACCTGCTCGCCCTCGGGCTCCGGCCGCTCGCAGATCGACCAGAGGTCGCGCATCTGCTTGCCGCCGTTCTCGGCCTTCATGTCCCGGTAGTTGAAGCGGTGGGCGAGCGGCTTCGACTTCATCGGGCTCGCCCAGAGCAGGAGCTCGGTCGAGTGCGTGAAGAAGCGGCAGGCGAGGTTGGGCGAGGCGTTCGGCTTGTACCAGGTGACGGTGTTGAGCAGGTGGAAGCCGAGCCGCTGCATGGCGTACCCGACCCCGAAGATCACGTGCTGGGTGCCGGAGATCCAGATGGTCCCCGAGGGCTTGAGCGCGCGGCGGCAGGCGGCGAGCCAGCGGGTGTGGAAGTCGAGGTCGCCCTCGAGGCCGCGCGACGCGTCCCACTCGCCCTTGTTGACGCTCACCCGCTTGCCACCCTGGCAGGTGGTGCCGCCGTTGGAGAGCATGTACGGGGGGTCGGCGAAGATCAGATCCACCGAGCGAGGCGGCAGGCGCTCGAGCGCGGCGATGCAGTCCCCCTCCACGAGCGCCCAGCTCTGGCCGGCGCGGGAGGTGTTCGGGAGGTCGTTCCAGTCGTGCAGGTCGAGCCGTCTCGCCATGGTCAACCCAGGATATGGGCGATATCGATCCTGTCGAATTTCCTGCCGCGAGCCGCTATTCTCGCCCGCCTTTTCGGGCCCCCGCCCTCCCTGGAGAACCTCGACATGGCCGACCCCACCGGACCCTCGCCCCTGGCCTACTGGCTCGAGGAGGCGCTCACGAGCTGGATCCTGCCGCTCGCCGCGCTCGCGATCGCCGTCATCGCGGGGCTGCTCTCCTTCGCGGGCGTCCTCTCGGAGCAGGCGACCGGAGCGGTGGTGGTGGTGGCGGCGCCCTTCGCGGCGGCCTTCTTCATGCTGCGCCCGCTCGGCGAGGGCGGGCACTCCTCGCTCGCGCGCGGGCTCGTCGCCGCGGCCGCGCTCGCGACGCTCGTCCTCACCGCCTGGCCGGCCCTCTCGGCGGTGGCGCCCGGGGAGCCGCTCTTCCGGGGCGAGCTCGCGCGAGAGGGCGACGCGATGGCGCTGCCGGACGGCTTCTCCGGGAAGGCGCGGCTGCTCGTCGCCGGCCCGCTGCGCCAGGGCGGCGAGCCGCAGGTGAGCTTCGGCATCTCCGGCGCCGCCGAGCCGGTGGACGGCAAGCTCGAGCGCACCTTCAGCACCGCGCGCGTGGGCCGGAGCGGGCGCGCCCGGGTCGCGCACGACCACACCGCCGACTGGTTCGAGGCCTCCATCCCGCCCGGCACGCGCGAGCTGAAGCTCACGCGGCTCAACGGCCAGCTCGCGGGGCCGCTCCTGGTGGCGGGCTACCGCGACCTCCTGCCGCACGGCCTCCTGCTCGCGCTCTGCGCGGCGGCGCTCCTCCTCGCCGCCGCGGCCGACGCGCGCTTCGGGCTCAAGGGCAACACCGCGGTGGCCTCCGGCATGTCCCTCTCGTTCGGGCTCCTGGTCGCCTTCAACGCCACGCCGAGCGGCGCCGTCGGGCCGGCGGTGGGCGGCGTGGTCCTCGGCGCCATCGTCGGCTCGCTCGCCGGCTGGATCGCGGAGCTCGTCATGCGCCGGCTGGTGCGGCCCGAGCAGCGGCTCGCCGCGAAGAAGAAGCGGCCGGGCGCGGAGGCCGCCTAGATGCCTGGGTGGGAGCACTGAGCTTGGCCGCGCTCGACGCCGCCTTCGTGAAGCGGGCCGCGCTCGAGTGCGGCTTCCACAAGGTGGGCGTCGCCCGCGCCGATCCGCTCGATCCCCGGCCGCTCGACCGCTTCCTGGCGCACGGCTGGCAGGCCGACATGGCCTGGCTCGGCGCGCAGCGCGAGGTGCGGCTCGACCCGGCGAAGCTCCTCCCCGGCGCGCGGAGCGTGGTGGCGCTCGCGGTCGGCTACGCCGTGCCGGGCCTCGTCGGGCCGGAGGAGGGCTTCGGGCGGGTGGCGCGCTACGCCCGCGGCCGCGACTACCACGCGGTCCTCAAGAAGAAGCTCAAGGCCTTCCGCGCGCGGCTCGCCGAGCGGGACCCGGAGGCGCGCACCTTCGCCGGCGCCGACCTCGGCCCGATCATGGAGAAGGCCTGGGCGGCCCGCGCCGGGATCGGGTGGGTGGGGAAGAACGGCTGCCTGCTCACCACCGATCTCGGGAGCTGGGTGCTCCTGGCCGCGCTCATCATCGACCGCGAGCTCGAGCCCGACGCTCCGCACCCGGAGCGCTGCGGCTCCTGCGCCGCCTGCCTCGACGCCTGCCCCACCGGCGCCATCCCGGAGCCGGGGTTCGTGGACGCGCGCCGCTGCCTCTCGTTCTGGACCATCGAGCGGCGCGGCGACGTGCCCGCCGAGGTGGCCGCGCGGCTCGGCCCCTGGGGCTTCGGCTGCGACGACTGCCAGACGGTCTGCCCCTGGAACCTGGCCGCCGGCGAGCGCTGCGACCCGGAGCTCCTGCCGCGCGAGGGGCGGGCGGCCCTCGACCTCGACGCGGTGCTGCGGCTCACGGAGGAGGAGTACCGGGCCCGCTTCTACGGGACCTCGCTCGCGCGGGCCCGCTACGAGGGGCTCGTGCGCAACGCCGCCCTCGCCGCGGCGCAGGCGGGCGACGCCCGGCGCGTGCCGCTCCTGCGCCCGCTCCTCGCGAGCCCGTTCGAGGGGGTTCGCGCGGCGGCCCGCTTCGCCCTCGCGCGGCTCGATCCCGCCGCGGCGGGGCCGGGACCGGACTAGGATGCCTTTCGCCATGACGCTCACCGAGAAGCTCGCCGCCGCTCGCGCCTGCGCCGCCGTCGCCCCGATCTCCCGGCGCGGGGTGCTCCGCTTCACCGGCCAGGACCGCCAGGACTACCTGCACCGGATGCTGACGCAGGACGTCGCCTCGCTCCGGCCCGGCCAGTCGGCCTACACCGCCGTCCTCGAGGCCAAGGGGCACCTCGTCGCGGAGGGCTTCCTCCTCGTGCTCCCGGAGGCGCTCCTGCTCGCGGTGGATCCGGCCGCGCTCGCGGGGGCGCGGGCCCACCTCGAGAAGTTCGTGATCATGGACGACGTGGTGGTGGAGGACGCCTCGGAGGCCTTCCGGGTGCTGACCGCGCTCGGGCCGTCCGGCGTGGAGCGGGCGCGCGCGCTCGCCCCGGAGGCGCCGGCCATCGCCGAGCCCCGCCGCGGCGCCCCGGCCCTGGACCTCCTCGTCCCGCCCGAGGCGGCGGAGCGGCTCCGGGCCGCGCTCCTCGAGGGCGGGGCGGCGGCGCTCGACGAGGCCGACCTCGAGGTGCTGCGCGTCGCCGCCGGCGTGGCGCGCTGGGGCGCGGAGCTCGACGGCAAGCGGCTGCCGATGGAGGCGGGGCTCACGCGCGCCGCGATCCACTTCGGCAAGGGCTGCTACCAGGGGCAGGAGATCGTGATCCGCGCCACCGTCCGCGGCCACCTGCAGCGCGGCCTCGTGGCCCTCGCCCTCCCGCCCGGCGCCGCGGCCGGCGCGCCGCTCACCGCGGACGGGCAGGAGGTGGGGCAGGTGACGAGCGCCGCCGACGCGCCGGAGGGGCGCATCGGCCTGGGCTACGTTCGCCGGGCCCACTGGAAGGAAGGCGAGCGGCTCGGCTGCGCCGGGGGCGAGGCGACGGTCACGCGCGTGGTGGTCGAGGACGGGCTGCCCGTCGAGCGGGGCGCGCCCTGCTGACCGGCGAGCGCCCGGCGCGGTGGCGCGTTCAGCTCGCCGCCGCGCCCGCGCCCGCCGCGAGGCCCGGCTTGATGAGCACCTTGGTGTACCCCGGCTCGCGGCGGTCGAACTTCTGGTAGGCGTCCGGCGCCTCGCTGAGCGGGATGCGGCGCGAGACGATGAAGCTCGGCCGGGCGCGGCCCGCGATGATGAGGTCGCGCAGGAGCAGGCTGTAGGCCCGCACCGGCGTCTGCCCCATCCCGAGCTGGATCCCCTTCTGCCAGAGCTGACCCCAGGGCAGCTGGAACTCGCCGTTCTGCGCGGCGCGCCCCTTGGCGCCGGGGTCCTGCGGCAGGAACACGCCGATGAAGCCGAGGTGTCCGGTCGGGTTGATGATGTCCACGAGCTGCTCGGTGAGGGACATCGGGGACTCCTTGCTCGGGTCCTCGAAGTCCTTCGCCTGGTAGCCGACGGCGTCGATGCCGCACATGACGCCGGCCATCTTCTCCTCGCCCCGCCGCATGGCGCCGCGCACGAGCGGGTTCTGCATGCGGATGTTCCGGATCTGCTCCGCCGGCGGCCCCTTGGTGAAGTCGATGGGGATGGCGCCGATCCGCTGCGCCTTCTCGAGCCGCTCCGGGACGGCGTCCACCACGTACACCTCGGCCGCGCCGCGGATCATGGCGCTGTACGCGGCGAGGAGCCCGACCGGTCCGGCGCCGAAGATGGCGACGGTGGTGCCCGGCTTCACGTTCGCGAGCTCGGCGGCGTGGTAGCCGGTGGGGAAGATGTCGGAGAGGAGGAGGAAGTCGTCCTCCAGCTCGTCGCCCGGCGTGCCCGGCAGCTTGATGCAGTTGGCCTCGCCCCAGGGCACGCGCAAGAGCTCGGCCTGCCCGCCGCGGTAGGGTCCCATCCCCACGTACCCGTACGCCGCGCCGGCCGCCTCGTCGTTGGTGACGAGGCAGGCGTTGCTGTAGCCGCGGGCGCAGTTGAAGCAGGTGCCGCAGGAGACGTTGAAGGGGAGGACCACCCGGTCGCCCTTCTGCAGCTGCTGGACCGCGCTCCCGACCTCCTCGATCACCCCCATGTTCTCGTGGCCCATCACCACGCCGGGCTTGGCCGCGGTGCGCCCCTCGTACATGTGCAGGTCGCTCCCGCAGATCCCGGCGGTGCTGATGCGCACCAGCACGTCGGTCGCGCTCTCGATCCGGGGATCGTCCACCTTGTCGACCGAGACCTTGCCCGGCCCCTTCCAGACGACGGCTCTCATCGCGTTCGCTCCTCCATGCGGAGGAACGTCGTCACTGGACGGGGCGTTTGGCCCGGCCGGCGCGCCCCCTCCCTGTCCCTCCCCCGCTGCGCGGGAGAGGGGAAGAGGGGCGCGGGGTGGGCCGGTCGGGACCTCGAGCCGCAGCCTGAGCGCGCGGCGCTCCCTCCCCGCCGGATCGCGCGGCGCTCGGTCCCCGCAGGATCGCGCGGCGCTCCCTCCCCGCCGGGCGGGGAGGGCGGGGGAGGGGCGGCCAGCGGCCCCCGACGCCGCTCTCTCAGCGCCCCCGCATCGGGCAGGAGGTGATCGCGCCCGCGGGGTCGATGGCGTCCGACCCGCTGCGCACCTCCTTGACCATCCCGTCCTGCGCCACGACGTAGGTGGCGCGGTTGGCGAGCCCGACCACCGGGATGGTGCCGCCGTACTGCCTCGCCACCTTGCCGCCGTCGTCCGAGAGGAGCGGGTACGGGAGCTTCAGCTCCTCCTTGAACTTCTTCTGGTTCTCGATCGAGTCGGTGGAGATGCCCACCACCTGCGCGCCCTTCGTCGCGACGTCCGCGTACCGGTCCCGGTACGCCGAGAGCTCGCGCCGTCAGCCGGGGGTGAAGTCCTTCACGTAGAACGCCAGGATGACCGGCCCCTCGGCGAGCAGCTTCGAGAGCGTGACCGGCCGCCCTTCGGTGTCGGGCAGCGTGAAGTCGGGGGCCTTGTCGCCGGCCTTGAGCGGGGAGGCGCCGAGGAGGATGGCGAGCAGCGGGGCGGTCATTCCCTGGCTCTAGCGCCGGGCGGGGCGGGACGCACGACTCTCGCGGGCCCGACGCGTTCACCCGCCGTGTCGATGCGCGTCGCGGGTCCGCGGGCGGCGGGCGGCTCAGCCGCGCA
Source organism: Anaeromyxobacter paludicola (assembly GCF_023169965.1). Classification (NCBI taxonomy): domain Bacteria; kingdom Pseudomonadati; phylum Myxococcota; class Myxococcia; order Myxococcales; family Anaeromyxobacteraceae; genus Anaeromyxobacter; species Anaeromyxobacter paludicola. The sequence goes on from NZ_AP025592.1 coordinate 4,500,934, forward strand.
GCTTCTCGTACCGGCTCGCCAGGAGCGCGATCTCGTCCCGGTGGTAGAACCCGGTCTGGTCGGGCAGCTCGCCCACGGGCCGGGCCGAGTAGCCGGAGAGGGGCGGGTGGGGCTCCGGCTCGCCGCCCGAGACCGCGCCCGCCAGGACCAGCGCGAGGTGCCAGTCCGGGCCGACCTGGTGCTGGCGGGTGCCGACCACCTGCACGTCCTCGAGCTCCAGGCCGAGCTGCCCGGCGAGGACGCGCGCCGCCGCCTCGCGCGGCTGCTCGCCCTCGCGGAGGAGATCGCAGGGGAGCCACCAGCGTCCGAGCTGGGCCTGCCCGAAGAAGCCGCCCATCACCTCGGCGACGAAGACGCGCCGGGCCTCGAGCAGCAGCGGCAGGACGTCCACCCGGATCACCATTCGTAGAACCCCCGTCCCGACTTCTTGCCGAGCTTCCCCTCGGCCACGAGGCGTCGCAGGATCGCGGGGGGCTCGAAGCGGGCGCTCCCGAGCTTCTGGTGGAGGTACTCGGCGATGGCGAGGCGGACGTCGAGGCCGACGAGGTCGGTGAGCCGCAGCGGGCCCATCGGGTGGCGGTAGCCGAGCTCCATCGCCCGGTCGATGTCGGCGGCGCTGGCGACCCCCTCCTCGAGGAGGCGCATCGCCTCGAGCCCGAGCGCCACGCCGAGCCGGCTCGTGGCGAACCCCGGCGAGTCCCGCACCTCGATGGCGGTCTTGCCGAGCCGCGCGGCGAAGGCGCGGGCGGCCTCGACGGCGTGGGCGGCGGTGTCCGGCGCGCGCACGATCTCGAGGAGCTCCATCACCGGCACCGGGTTGAAGAAGTGGAGCCCGAGGAAGCGGCCCGGCTGCGGGAGGCCGGCCGAGAGGTCGGCGATGGCGATGGAGCTGGTGTTGCTCGCGATGAGCGCCGAGGCGCGGCAGAGGCCGGCGACGCGCGCGAGGAGGGCCCGCTTCAGCGCGAGGTCCTCCGGGACGGCCTCGACGACGAGGTCGGCGCTGGTGACCGCCTCCTCGAGATCGGTGGTGACGAGGATGCCGTCGAGGGTCCGCTGCTTCTCCGCCGGGGTGAGGCGCCCCTTCTCGAGCGCCCGCTCGACGCCGTCGCGGATGCGGGCGACCGCCCCGTCGAGCGCCTCCTGCCGCTCGTCGCAGAGCCGGACGGAGAAGCCGGCCAGCGAGGCGACCTGGGCGATGCCGTGCCCCATCGTCCCCGCCCCGATCACCGCCACGTTCTCGAGGTCGAACATGCTGGCGTCGCTCCCCTCTGAAGCCGGTCCCTTTCCAGCCTTAGCGCTCCGCCCCCGCGCGTGGCAAGGAAAGCCCGGATGCGGGAAAAGGCCTACATTTCGCGACCTGCGGGGCCGGCGGACCGGAGGCGGCCGGGGCGGCACCTCTCCCCTCGGCGCCGCTCGCCCCTCCCAGGGCCGGCGCGTCGCCGGCCGGCGGTGAGAGAATCCCGGTCCAGCCGGCGCGCGGCGGGTGAATGCCGGCCGGGCCGGGTTCGTCGGAACGGGGACGGGCCGAAGTGGTAGTACAGCGGGAAGGGGAACGGACGACATGAACAAGGTCATCGCTTTCTTCGCCGTGGTGGGGGCGCTCTCGCTCGCGGGGTGCGGCAGCGAGGCCGCGAGCTGCTCCGGGCCGGTCACCGAGCCCGCGCCGCCGGCCAACAAGACCATCCAGTCCTGCACGCTCCAGACCGGCGCGCAGGCGACGCTGCACGTGCAGCTCTGCCCGTCCTGCGCGGACACCAACCCGCACTGCCAGGCGGAGTTCAACGGGAGCGCGCTCGAGGTGAACACCACCTTCTACACGTGCGACGAGACCCGCAGCTGCGCCGAGACCGGCTCCTGCGGCTTCCAGTTCAACAGCGTGACCTGCAGCATCATCGGCAACGTCCCGGCGCCGGGCGCCTACGACGTGCAGATCATCGGCGACAAGGCCGGCAACTTCATCTCGGCCGGCACCGTGCAGGTGGTGGCCGCGTCGGGCTCGACGAGCTGCAGCATCTAGCGGCCGGCGGGTGAACCTTGGCCGGGCCGTCGGTGCCCGAGGCGCTCCGAGCCGCGCTCCCCCAGGGGACGCGGCTCGTGCTGTATGACGGCGAGTGCGGCCTCTGCCGGCGGTCGGTGCGGTGGCTGCTGGCGCGCGATCCCCGCGGCCGGCTCCGGTTCGCGCCGCTGCAGGGCGAGACCGCGCGGGCGCTCGGGGTGGCCCCGCGCGAACTCGAGACCGTGCTGCTCGTCGAGGTCGGCCCTGGCGGCGCGGCGGCGGTGCACGAGCGGAGCGCCGCGATCGCCCGCGCCCTCGGCGCCCTCGGCGGCGGGTGGGCGCTCGCCGGCCGGGCGCTGCGGCTCGCGCCCCGGCCGCTCGCCGACGCCGGCTACCGGCTCGTCGCGGCGCACCGGCACCGGCTCGGGCCGGCGGCCTGCGCGCTGCCGGGCCCGGACGAGCGGGCCCGCTTCCTGCCCTAGCGGACCGCGCCGCTACGCGTAGCGGACGCCGCGGCGCATCTCGCGCAGCCGGCGCACCCGCTCCTCGATCGGCGGGTGGGTCGAGAGCAGGTTCATGATGCTCGCGCCCATGCCGTGGAACGGGTTCACGATGAAGAGGTGCGCGGTGGCCGGGCCGCCGTACTCGTAGGGCTGCACCTCGTTGCCGCGCTCGAGCGCGAGAAGCGCCTCGGCGAGCGGCTCCGGGTCCCCCACCAGCTCGGCGCCCGAGGCGTCGGCGCCGTACTCGCGGGAGCGGGAGACGGCGAGCTGGATCACCATGGCCACGAGCGGCGCCAGGATGGCCCAGGCGAGCATCTCGAACATGCTGCCGCCGCGGTCGTCGTCGCGGCGCATCCCGCCGAGCATGGCGCCCCAGCGCACCGCGTAGCCGAGCGAGGAGATGAGGCCGGCCACCGCGGCGGCGATGGTGGAGATGAGGATGTCGCGGTTGCGGACGTGGGAGAGCTCGTGCGCGAGCACGCCCTCGAGCTGCCGCTTGTCGAGGAGCCGCAGGATGCCCTCGGTGACCGCCACCGCCGCGTGCGACGGGTTCCGGCCCGTGGCGAAGGCGTTCGGGGTCATCGAGGGGATGACGTAGATGCGCGGCATGGGCATGCCGGCCTTGCGCGTGAGCCGCTCCACGATCTCGTACACGTCGGGGAGCTGCTCGCGGGTGGCCTCCTGCGCCCGGTGCATCATGAGCGCGATGCGGTCGGAGAACCAGTAGGAGACGAAGTTGAAGACGAGCCCGATGCCGCCGAAGAGCAGCATCCCGCCCCCGCCGCCGAACGCGTACCCGCCGATGGCGAGCAGCGCGATGAGGAAGCTCATCAGCAGCGCCGTCTTGAAGTAGTTGCGGCCGACCCCCATCGAGCGGGGCATGCCGCGGACTGCAGTCGCTTCGTCCCAGGCCATGCGCGCAACATAACCAGCCAGGGGGCCGGGTCAAACGCCAACCGGCGGCCAGGCGGCGCGCCGGCCGTCACGCGCCCGTCACACGGCGAAAGGAGGCCCGCGATCTCGCGCGGTTGGCCCTTCCGTGCTAGATGCGAGACCGCGATATCGCAGAGGTGGGAGATGGGCGTGAAGAGGTCCAAGGCGGAGCGGGTGGCGGGGCGGGGCGACGACGTGCTCCCGGGGCAGCTCGAGCTGGTCCCGGGGGGCGGCGGAACGCGGAAGCGGGCGTCCGAGAAGGTGGTCGTCCCGGTGGCCCGCTCGCCCCGGAATGCGGCGGCCGAGGTGGTGGAGGAGCCGGCGGTGGAGGCCGCGCCGGCCCCGGCGCCGAGGCAGAAGCGGCGCGCCACCGCCGAGCAGATGGCGTCGAAGCAGCGCGAGATCTCGATCTCCGAGTTCTTCACCAAGAACCGGCACCTGCTCGGCTTCGACAACCCGTCGAAGGCGCTCCTCACCACCATCAAGGAGGCGGTGGACAACTCGCTCGACGCCTGCGAGGAGGCCGGCATCCTCCCGGAGATCACCATCGAGGTGCACGACCTCGGGTTCGAGCAGGCCGGGAAGGCGGACTCGGAGCTCACCAAGGGCGAGGGGCGCTTCCGGGTGGTGATCGAGGACAACGGCCCGGGCATCGTGAAGGAGCAGGCCCCCAAGATCTTCGGGAAGCTGCTCTACGGCTCCAAGTTCCACCGGCTGAAGCAGAGCCGCGGCCAGCAGGGCATCGGCATCAGCGCGGCCGCCATGTACGGCCAGCTCACCACCGGGCAGCCCATCGCGGTCACGAGCCGCACCGGGAAGGGCAAGCCGACCCACTACTTCGAGATCCAGATCGACACCCGGAAGAACAACCCGGTGGTCACCCGCGACGACAAGCTCGCCGAGTGGCACCAGGAGCACGGCACCCGGGTCGAGCTCGAGATCGTCGCCAACTGGCAGCAGGGGCAGCGGTTCGTGAACCGCTACGTCGAGCACACCGCGCTCGCGAACCCGCACGCCACCGTCCACTACGTCCGGCCGAAGCAGCAGCGGCTCAGCTTCCCCCGGGCCACCGACGAGCTCCCCAAGGAGGCGGCCGAGATCAAGCCGCACCCGCACGGCGTGGAGCTCGGCTCGCTGATGCTCATGGCGGCCGAGTCGAAGAGCCACGACGTGAAGGGCTTCCTCACGAGCGCGTTCAGCCGCGTCTCGCCCATGGTGGCGGACGAGATCCTGAAGCGCACCGGCTGGAAGAAGAAGGTGCGGCCGCGCGACCTCGCCGAGGACCGCGATCTGGCCGAGGGGCTCCAGAAGGCGATCCAGGCGACGAAGATCATGGCGCCGCCCACCAACTGCCTCTCGCCCATCGGCGACGCCCTCATGAAGAAGGGGCTCGTCTCCTTCCTCTCGGTCATCGAGACCGAGGGGCCGGAGGAGGACCAGCAGCTCGACCTCGACCAGGCGGCCAAGAAGAAGGCCTCCAAGAAGGAGAAGCAGGCCAGGGCCGAGGCGCCGCTCGTCCCCGACGCGCCGCCGGAGGAGGGGGTCGAGAAGATCAAGGGGCACAACTACTTCATCGCCACCGTGACCCGGCCGCCCAAGGTCTACCGCGGCAACCCCTTCCAGGTGGAGGTGGGGCTCGCCTACGGCGGCAGCTGGCCGGCCGACAAGTCGATCGAGCTCTTCCGCTTCGCGAACCGCGTGCCGCTGCTCTTCCAGCGCGGCGCCTGCGGGGTCACCGAGGCGGTGGTGAAGACCGACTGGCGCAACTACCTCCTGTCGCAGCCCAAGAACTCGCTGCCGGTCGGGCCGATGGCGCTGCTCGTCCACATCGCCAGCGTCTGGGTGCCGTTCACGAGCGAGTCGAAGGAGGCGGTGGCGCACTACCCGGAGATCATCCGGGAGATCCAGCTCGCGGCGCAGGAGTGCGGCCGCAAGCTGGCGGCCCACATCCGCAAGCGGCAGCACGCCGACTACGAGGCCAAGCGGCGCAGCCTGTTCGAGCTCTACATCGAGGAGGTGGCGCAGGCGCTCGGCAAGATCACCGGCAAGAGCCCGCTGCCCATCAAGCGCGACCTGGTGAAGGTGGCGCGCGAGGTGACGGCCACCGAGCTCGAGGAGCAGGACCGCGAGCTCGAGGAGGCCAGCGAGAAGACGAGCAGGCGCCCGCGCCGGCGCAGCGACGAGGAGGCGGAGTAAGGCATGGCACGCATGGACGCAGTCTCGAAGCAGACCGCCGCCAAGATCGAGAAGCTGGCGGAGGCGGTGATGCGGACGGTGAAGGGGGGCAACAACCCCTTCGTCGAGATCCCCATCCGCAGCCTCGCCAACGTGAGGTGGAGCGAGAAGAAGCGGCTCGTCGAGCTCGGGAACCAGCGGCAGAAGCGCTACTTCTTCAACGTCTCGATGGCCAAGAAGTTCATGCAGACGTTCCTGGTCTCGGACGCCTGCAAGGAGCTCGTCGAGTCCGGCAAGACCACCAGCATCCGTGACCTGTACTACGTCACGAAGCACACCATCGGCGACACGAAGCAGAACACCTTCGAGGAGCAGGACGAGTCGGACCCCATCATCGAGGACCTCGAGGTGGCGCTCGACTCGCTGCGCGAGGAGCTGCACCTCTTCGCCTCGCGCAAGGGCTCGATGGTCGGCCCCATCACCATCCGCGACTCGGGCGACACCATCGACCTGCGCCGCATGGGCTCGGGCGGCTGGGCGGTGCCCTCCATCGTGGAGGAGAACATCATCCAGTTCGTCCGCCACGAGGCGAAGTACATCCTGCTCATCGAGAAGGACGCGGTCTGGACCCGCTTCAACGAGGACAAGTTCTGGAAGCGGGAGCGGTGCATCATCCTCCAGGGCGGAGGCCAGCCGCCGCGCGGGGTGCGGCGCCTCGTGCAGCGACTCCACTCGGAGCTGAAGCTGCCGGTCTACGTGCTCGTCGACAACGATCCCTGGGGCTTCTACATCTACTCGGTGATGAAGCAGGGCTCCATCAACCTGGCCTACGAGTCGATGCGGATGGCGGTGCCGGACGCGCGCTTCGTGGGGCTCTCGTCGTTCGACAAGCAGAAGTACAAGCTGCCCGACAACGTGGCCATCAAGATGGACGACGGGGACAACGCCCGGGCGAAGCAGATGCTCGCGTACCCCTGGTTCAAGCACGCGAAGTGGCAGCGCGAGATCGCCGAGATGGTGAGCTCGGGGATGAAGTACGAGCTCGAGGCGCTGTCGCGCCGCGGGATCAGCTTCATCACCGAGGAGTACCTGCCGAAGAAGCTCAAGGACCGGGACTGGCTCGAGTAGCGGGCGCGGTTGACGCGGCGCGCGGCCTGACTAGACTGCGCGCCACCTCAGGAAACTTTCAGGAGAAACCCCAATGGCCGTCCAGCGCACCAACCGCAGCAAGAAGAAGGTCTCGAACCGCAGCAAGCTCAAGCGCACCGCCGCCAAGCGGAACCGCAACCTCGGCCTCAAGCGGCGCCGGTCGGCCAAGAAGGCGAAGTAAGCCAGGTCCGCGTGGCCGCCCCTCCCCCGCCCTCCCCGCGCGGGCGGGGAGGGAGTGCCGCGGGTCATCTCGCCAGCACTGCGTGAGGAATCGCGGGGTCACCCTCTCCCGCGAAGCGGGGGAGGGCCGGGGAGGGGGCGCTCAGCCGACCCGCGCCGCCCGCTCCGGCTCCTCGCCGAAGAAGGGCGCGCAGCGCTCCAGGAACTCCAGCACCAGCGCCCGCTCCTCCGGCGCGAGCCGCGCCGCGGCCAGCCGGGGGACGGCGTCGCGCGCCTGCGCCACGCTCCGCTCGTAGCCCTCCGGCGCGAGCGTGCCGTCCACGAGCCGGTGGCGCAGGTAGATGAGCCAGGTCTGCAGGACGTCGGTCATGCAGTAGGCGCCGATGCGGCCGTGGGCGCCGGCGGCGTAGAGCCCCTGCACGTCCGCGCCCCCGACCCCCGACTTGCCGGGGAGCCCCACCAGCTTGGCGTAGAGGTCGAGCGGGGCCGAGGTGGCCGCCCCGTCGCAGTTGAGCCGCTCGAGCAGGTCCACGTGACCGGCGGCGCCCTCGCCGCGCGCCTCGCGGAAGTAGGCCGGGGCCGGAACGCCGAGCTTGAGCGAGCGGAGCTCCAGCACCGGGAGATCGAAGCCCCGCCCGTGGAAGGTGACCGTGGTCGCGCCCGCGAGCCGCGCCCAGAGCTCCTCGAGGAAGGCCCGCTCGCCCGCGCCGCCGCGCCGGTCGGTCCAGCAGGCGAGGTCCCGCACCTCGAGGACGCCGTCCCGCTCCACCGCCTCGAGCGTGCAGGCCGCCACCGGGCGGTGGAAGGGCAGGGGCAAGAAGTCGCTCCGGCCGCCGCGCGCCCGCCGGTCGGCCACGATGCGCCGGACCTGCTCGGCGTAGGGCCGCTCCGGCTCGCCGTCCACCGCGCGCACCAGCGCTTCGTCGGGCACCGTCTCGAGGTCGAGGACGAGGTAGCGCGTCACGGAGAGGAGTATCGATCCTCCCCCTGACAGTCACTGCGGCAGGTGCGCCGGGGCCGCGTCGGCGTACCCCTCGCCGTCGAGCGCCTCCATGAACGCGACGAGGTCGTCGGCGTCGCGCTCCGAGAGCGGGAAGCGGAAGATCGCCTCGTCGAGCCCGGGGTTCGGGGTCCCGCCGCGGGCGTAGTGGAACATCACCTCGCGCAGCGTGGCCATCGACCCGTCGTGCATGTAGGGCGCGTGCCTCGAGCAGTCGCGCAGGGTGGGGGTCTTGAAGGCACCGAGGTCGCGCGGGTCGTGGGTCACCTCGTAGCGGCCCCGGTCGGCGAACCCCTCCAGCGCCGGCCGGCCCGGCCCGGGATCCTTCCAGCCCACGCCCAGGTTGTGGAACCTGCCGTCGGTGAAGTTCTGGCCGAGGTGGCACTGGTTGCAGCGGCCGTAGGAGAAGAAGATCGCGAGCCCCCGCCGCGCCGAGGGCGTCAGCGCCGCCTCGTCGCCGGCGTCGAACCGGTCGAAGGCGGAGTTGCCCGAGAGCCGCGTCGCCTCGTAGGCCGCGAGCGCGTCGACCACGCGGTCGAGGGTGATCCGCTCGTCCCCGAACGCCTCGGCGAAGTAGCGCCGGTAGCCCCCGATGCGCGAGACGGTCGCGACCACCTCGTCGTGCGAGGGCCGGCCCATCTCCACCGGGTTCACCATCGGCCCCTTGGCCTGCTCCTGGAGCGAGGCGGCGCGGCCGTCCCAGAAGTACCGGGGGTAGACGGGGAAGGCGCCGTTCACGAAGCTCGGCGACTTGCGCGTGCCGGTCTTGCCGGCGATGCCGGTGGAGTGGGGCGTGGTCTCGGAGAAGGCGTGCTCGGGCTTGTGGCAGGTGGCGCAGGAGACGGTGCCGTCGGCGCTGAGGCGCGGGTCGTAGAAGAGCCAGCGGCCGAGCCGGACCTTCTCCGGGGTGACCGTCACCTGGCCGGCCTTCCAGTCCACCTCGATGCCGAGCGGGGCCGCCGGGAGCGGCCGGAGCGGGTTGTCGCGCTCCCAGGCCGGGGCGGCGCCGGCCCGCGCCGGGTCGGGCGCGCCGGTGGAGCGGCAGGCGGCGAGCGCCAGCGCCGCCAGGGCGGCGAGGCGCGCCGCGTGGGTGCGCGACGGAAGCATGGCTCTCCCTCCGGGGCTTCCCTTGGCCCACTCGACACGGAGCGTCAAGGACCGTTCGGGGCCGGCGCGGGGCCGGGGCGCAGATCCCAGCCGATCCAGAGCGGGCTCCGGTGCAGGAGCCGCGCGCCGGGGTCGGCCTGTAGCGCGTCGAAGAGCGGCCAGAAGGCGGGGTGGCCGGTGTCGCAGACCACGAAGTCGGCCCCGAAGCCCTCGCGGATGGCGAGGGCCGGGTGCGGCGGGGGCTGGTGGTCGAGCTGCCACCAGAGCCGGTAGCGCTCCGGATCGTTCTTCAGGAACAGCACCGGGTCGAGCGCCACGAGGAAGCGCCGCTCCGGCAGGGCCAGCATGAGCTCGCCGGTGGTGAGCCAGTCGCAGGCGAAGACCTGGGCGCCCTCGGGGATGCGGGCGCGCAGGTGCGCCTCCACCTCCGGCGAGAAGTCCCGCAGGCGCAGCCGCATCAGCTCGAGCGGCCCGCGGCCGACGAGGCCGGTGAAGGCGAGCGCGATCCCGAGCGCCGCCGCCGGGAGGGCGCGCCCGCCGCGGCCGCGCAGCGCGAGCGCCAGCGCCGCGAAGGAGAACGGCACGAAGTACTCGACGAAGCGCTGGGTGCGGAAGGTGAGCGCGCCGAAGGCGAGGGCCGGGAGCGCGAAGGCGAGCGGCACCCAGCCCTCGCGCCGCTCCCGCCAGGCGAGCGCCGCGCCCGCGAGCGCCGCCAGGCCCGGGAGGAGGGCGAAGCGGAGCGCCTCGGCCGGCGTGAAGGGCAGGTACTCGGTGCCGAGCTCCACGCCGGCCATGCCCGTCCAGGCGGTGCCCATCAGGATCTGGAAGTTCTGGATCCAGAAGAAGGACAGGATGGCGGGGAAGTTCGGGTGGACGAGCAGCCCGACCGCGAGCCCGCCCGCGGCGGCGAGCGGGGCGCCCCAGCGCGGCCGCTGCCCGGCGGCGACGCGGGCGAGCTCGGCCAGCGCCACGAGCCCGAGGGCGGTGTGCCAGGCGGTGTAGGCGAGCGGGTAGGCGACGCAGGCCGCGAAGAGGAGCCCGTGCCGACGGCGCGCCGCCGCCCAGGTGACCGCGGGCGCGAGCGCCATCGAGAGCAGGTGCGGCCGGACCAGCCCGAGCCGCATCGCGAAGTAGCCCGAGGAGGCGAGCGCGGCGAGCGCCCAGACGGCGCCGAGCCGCACCCGCTCCGCCCGGAGCACGAGGTAGAGCGAGGAGAGGGCGGCGAAGCCGCAGAGCGCGCCCACCACCTTGGCGTCCGTCACCCAGTCGAGCCCGGAGAGCGGGACGAGCAGCAGGTGGAAGAGCAGCTCCTTGTCGGCGTAGTGGCGCGCCAGCCAGCTGAAGGGCGTCCAGGGGAAGGCGTGCAGGAGCCCCTGCGCCCGGATGAGCCGGGCCACGGCGACGTGGTAGGCGGTGTCGGCGTCCCAGGGGATGGGCGTCCAGGCCTGCAGCGCGGCCGCGGCCGCGAGGAGGGCGAGGAGCCCGCCGGCGAGCGCGAGCCGGGCCCGCGCCGGCGAGGCGTGGGGGACCGGGGGCAGCGGCGAGGAGGTCGCGTCCAAGCCGCGGCATCCTAGCCGATGCGGGGCGTCCGGGGGCGTCGCGCCGGGCCGGGCGTTGGTGTAGGAGAACGTGATGGCCACCCTCCGCCCGTTCCGCGCCCTCCGCCCCGCTCCCCAGAACGCCGAGCGCGTCGCCGCGCCGCCCTACGACGTCATCAACACCGCCGAGGCCCGCGCCCTCGCCGCCGGCAACCCCGACAGCTACCTGCGGGTGTCGCGCCCGGAGATCGATCTCCCCGAGGGGACCGACGAGCACGACGAGCGGGTCTACGCCAAGGGGAAGGAGAACCTGGAGGAGCTCCTGGCCCGCGGGGTGCTCCGCGAGGACCCGGCGCCGCGCTTCTACGTCTACGCGCAGCGGATGGGCGCGCACCGCCAGACCGGGCTCGTCGCCTGCGCGTCGGTGCAGGAGTACGTGGACGACGTCATCAAGAAGCACGAGAAGACGCGCGCCGACAAGGAGGACGACCGCACCCATCACATCGACGTGCTCGGCGCGCACGACGAGCCGGTGTTCCTCACCTATCGCGCCAGGGGCGAGATCGACGCGCTGGTCGAGGAGGTGAAGCGCGCCGCGCCGGAGTACGACCTCGTCACGAAGGACGGGGTGGCCCACCAGCTCTGGGTGGTGCCGGAGCAGGCCGGAGCGCGGCTCGAGGCGCTCTTCCGCGAGGTGCCGGCGCTCTACGTGGCCGACGGCCACCACCGCTCCGCCGCCGCCGCCCGCGTGCACGCGCAGCGGGCCGGCCAGCCGGGAGAGCACGGCGCCTTCCTCGCCGTGGTCTTCCCGCACGACCAGATGCAGATCCTGGCCTACAACCGGCTCGTGAAGGACGCGCGCGGCCGCGCGCCGGCCGAGCTCCTCGCCGAGGTGGGCAAGGTGATGGACGTGGCGCCCGCGTCGTCGCCGGCGCCCGAGGCGCCGCTCTCCTTCGGGCTCTTCGTCGAGGGGCGCTGGTACCGCGCCCGGGTCCGCCCCGGCAGCTACGACGCCAAGGACCCGGTCGCCTCGCTCGACTGCTCCATCGTGCAGGACCAGCTCCTCGCGCCCATCTTCGGGATCGCCGATCCCCGGCGCGACAAGAACGTGGACTTCGTGGGCGGCATCCGCGGCGCCGGCGAGCTCGAGCGGCGGGTGAAGGAGGAGGGCTGGTCGATGGCCATCCACCTCTTCCCGACCCGCATCGAGCAGCTCATCGCGGTCTCCGACGCCGGGCTGCTCATGCCGCCCAAGAGCACCTGGTTCGAGCCGAAGCTGCGGAGCGGGCTGTTCGTGCACCGGTTCTAGGGGGCGGGCGCTGCACCCGGCCGCCGCCCAGCCCAGCGACGCGGCCCCGCCTCACGGCACCGCCCACCCGCCCTCCGAGACCACCCGCGTCCCGGCGCCCTGCGCGAACCGGACCACCTGGCCGCCCTTCGAGGCGAAGCGCTGCCCCGGCGCGAGGCCGAGGCGCGGGTAGTAGCCGTTCACCAGCCGGTGGCTGAGGAGCGCCTCCATCCGCTCCACGAGGTAGTCGCGCACGAAGCTGTCGAGCATGTGCCCGAGGGTCTCGGAGAGGATGGCGCAGGCGAGCCAGGTGTCGGTCTGGACGCGCTCGGCCACCACCGGCAGGCGCCGCACCTGGAACCAGCCGAGCGGGAAGCTCATGCGCACCCGCCGCTCCTCGGGCAGGTCGAACGGGTAGGCGAGCCGCGCCCGGGCGCGCCAGGCGGGGGGGAGCGGCGCCCGCTCCAGGCCGCCCATCCGGCCGGAGGCGTACACGGCGGCGACGGGGCCGGGATCGGCGGGGAGCGCCGCGACGTCGCCGGGGCGGAGCCAGAGCACCACCGCGTCGCCCGGCCCGAGGCCGGTGAGCGCCGCCGCGAGCGCGGCCCGGGGCTCGCCCGCACCGACCGTCCGCGTCACCGAGGCGAGCCCCGGCGGCGCCGCCTTCGCGAGCGCCGCGGCGGCCTCCTCGCCCACGTCGCCGGGCCGGACCACCTGCACGAGCCGCCGCACCGCCGCCCGCTCCTGCTCCCGCGCCAGCTCGCGCGAGAGGAGCGCGGCCTCGAGCAGCACGCCCTTCGAGAAGTAGACCGGGTAGAAGTCCCCCTCCGCGACCACCGGCAGGTCCACGTTGGGCAACAGGCAGGGGAGGGCGGCCCGCTCGCAGAACCGGTGCACGGGGGCCCAGGTCCGGCCGCCCAGCCCCGAGATCACGGCGAGCACCGGCTCCGCGGCGAGCCGCTCGTGGAGCTGCGCCTCCCAGCTGTCGGGCGACCCCGACAGCTCCCAGACGTGGAGCTGCCACTTGCGGTTCACCCGGTACATGATCCCGCGCGACGACTGCATGGGCGGGGTGGCGCCGCGGTAGCCGGCGTTCTTGTCGTGGAAGAACTGGCGCAGGACGTCGAGCATCCCCTGGCGCGCCACCGGGTCGGCGTCGGGCGTGACGATGGTGGCGAAGTGGAGCGTGTCGCGCGTCACCCCCGGCTCGGGCGCGGCGCCGAGCTGCTTCAGATACGCGATGAGCGAGGCCATGCTGGCGTCGTCGAGCGCGTAGCGCGGCATGAGGTAGCCGAGCGGCCGGCCCTCGCGATCCTTGCCCTCGCGGATGGCGCGGGCCAGCGTGGCGTCGGTGTAGGCGCCCCGCCGCGCCACGTAACCCTGCACGTGCGGGAGGTCGAGGTCGTCCACGTTCCGCGCGCCGGGCCGGAAGAGATAGCGGCCGAGGATGGGCGGGATGACGGTCTGCCCCTCCCAGCTCCCGAGGCCGCTCCGCCGGTGGCAGGTGGCGCAGGCCGCGAGCGCGCCCTCCACGCCGCCGCCGCCCTCCCGCGCGCCGCGCACCGGCCGGCCCGAGGGCAGCAGCCCCTCGCGGTAGATGCGCTCGCCGGCGCCGGGCGAGGCGGGCGCAGGCGCGGCGGGGCGGGCGCCGGCCGCCGCGGGCGCGAGGAGGCCGGCCGCCGCGAGCAGGGCGAGGAGCCCCGGCCTCGCGCCGGGGCCGCGCCGGGCCGCGGGGGAGGTCGGCGGCCGCATCGCTCACCGCGCCGCGAGGAGCTCCCGCAGCTCCCGCGCCAGCTCCTCGGCCGTGGCGAAGCCGTCGAGGCGCACCCAGCGCCGCCCCGGACCCGCCCGCAGGAAGGTGGCCGGCGTGTGGTCCATCTTGTCACCGCGCCAGGCGTCGAAGGCCCGCTGGGCGGCGACGCTCGCCTCGACCGTGCCGGTGTAGAGCCGCCACTGCGGGCCGGCCCCCATCCTCTTGCCATAGGCGCGCAGCCGCTCGGGGGTGTCCTGCTCCGGGTCGATGGAGATCGACACCAGGTGCACGCGGTCGCGGTCGCGCCCGAGCGCCTGCTGGAGCTGGGCGAAGGTCCGGCTCATCACCGGACAGATGGTGGTGCAGGTGGTGAAGACGAAGTCGAGGACCACCGGCCGGCCATCGTCGAGCTCCTCGGGCAGCGTGACCACTTTGCCGTCGTCGCGGACGAGCGGCACGCGCGGCAGGACGTAGTCGGCGGTGGAGCGCCGGGCCCGCTTCAGCTCCTGGGACCCGCCGTGGTGGCAGGGAGGCTCGGCCCCGTCCTCCCCGCGGGCGGCGCGGGCCGGGAGAGCCAGGGCAGCGGCGACGAGGGCGGAGAAGAAGAGGGGATGCGCGGAGCGGCTCATGGCAGGCACCTCGGGGGTTCGGGTCAATCGGCCTTGGCGAAGCGGGCGTCGTCGAGCTCCGGGTTCACCGCCACGCGCTCCACGGTGAGCTTCTCGGACCCGGGCGCGCCCTCCACGGTCGTCTCGAGGGCCATCGGGAAGAGCAGCCCGTCCACGGCGCGGTAGTCGCGCAGGTACGTGAAGACCGGCCGCACCTTGCCGTCGATCCGCCGGCTCCCCTCGACCTTCACGTCGAGGTAGCTCTTCGCGTCCACCCAGACGTGCCGCACCTCGCCGTCGCGCGAGGTCACCGCGAGCTTGTAGGCGTCCCGCCCGTCCACGGGCTCGGTGCCCACGAGCCGCACCCGGCTGCCCTGCGCCTCGTAGTCGAGGAGCGGCCCCTCGAGCTCCGACTGCTGCGAGGCGACGCGCAGCTCCTCGGCGGTGAAGGGCTCGACCTCGCGGCGGCCGAGGAACGGGCGCAGCTTGAAGCCCCGGGTGCCGTCGAAGACCTGCACCGCCGTCTGGCCCTGGAACTTCACCTCGACGCGCGACATGCGTGGCCGCTTCAGCTCCATCGCGAAGGGGAGCTGGACCTGCCGCTCCGGGTCCCCCCGCCGCGCCAGCGCGCGCCTCGCGCCGGGCTCGAGCCGGGCCTGCGACGGCAGGTAGGACCTCGCGAGGCGCGCCGGGTCCCGCGGCCTGCCGGCCTCGAGCCGTCCCGAGATCGAGAGCGCGCGGACCTTGCGCCAGGCGGCGAGCCCGCCGCGCGCGGCGGCGTTCCGCTCGGCGATGGTGGCCGCCTCCCGCTCGTCCCGTGAGAGGTGGCAGCCCGCGGCGAGGAGCGCGAGCGGGGCGGCGAGGCGGACGAGCGCGGCGGCGGGGTGAAGGTGCTGCGAGAGGCGTCCTGGCATGGTGAGTGGCTCCCGATGTGCTCCGTCTGCGTGTCCCGCGGGCGCGGCGCCGGCCGGCCCGCGGCGCTACTCCACGACCAGCCCTTCCGCCCGCAGGTCGCCCACGGCGAGGGTGACGCGGCCGCCCCGCTTCACCAGGCCGCCCGGGTTCCCGAAGATCATGAAGTAGGTGCGGTGGCGCTCGAGCGGCGCGACCTGCCGCAGCTCGCCCACCTTCTCCATCGCCGGCACCGCGAGCGCGGTCCGGGTGGCCTCGTCGATGAGGAACGGCCGCGTCCGCCGGTCGGTGAGGGCCGCCGCCCGCGCCGGGTCCACCACCCGGTAGTCGAAGCGCAGCATGGAGCCGGAGGCGACCCGCCGGACGCCGACCACGTCCACGCCCCAGCTGCGCTGGAGCTGCCGGCCGCGGCGGGCGCGCCAGGCCGCGGCGGCGCCGGTCGCCGACGAGGACCCGGGCAGCGCCCCCGCCCCGCCGGAGCGGGCCGGGGCCCCGGCGCCCGCGGTCGGGGCCGCGAGCAGGAGGAGGAGCCCCGCCAGCCCCGCCGCGCCGCCGGCGCTCACCGGACCACCCCCGCCGCCCGGTTCGCCGCGGCGACGAGCGGCGCCGCGCCCTGGTACTCGTCGGCCCCGATGTCGTAGGCGCCGGCGAGCGGCCTGGGCTGGCCGTCGTAGTCGTGGTTGGGCACGGACCCGTTCGCGGTCCCGGCGTTGTAGGCCGAGGAGGCGGTCCCGGAGAGGTGGTAGTCGCCGAACGCGGTCCCGGTCACCGGGCTCGCGAGGTAGAGCGGCCCGAAGCGGAGGGTGACGTAGTTGTTCCCCTCGTCCACGGTGGCGGCCACCTGCAGGTTCTTCACGTTCGGCGGGTCGATGACGCTCGGGAGCTCGGGGGCGGCCCGCGCGCCGTTGCAGTACGGGGTCACGAGGCGCGGGTCGCCGGAGGTGTTCCCGCTCCCGGCGTAGCCGGCCGTGCTGGTGAGCACCGCGAAGGACGGCGCCAGCCGGCGCGTGCCGGGCGTGGCCGCGGCGGCGTCGCCGAGGACGCCCAGATCCCAGTACTTCGCGCCCGCCGGGCACTGGCCGCTCGTCGCCTGGTCGGCCAGGACGGTGCACCCGGCGCGCACGTCGGCGAGGCTGTTGCCGACGCAGAGCCGGCCGTCGCCCGAGTAGAAGAACGACCGGTTGCGCCAGATGACGTCGTTGAACAGCTCCGGCTGCGAGATGGCGTTCGAGCTCCGCAGGCCGCTCGTCGCGAACTGGGCCAGCAGCGCCGGGCTGGTGGGCTCGGAGACGATGCCGGAGGGGCCGGGGCGGCCCACGCCCGCGGTGCCGGTGGTGGCCGCCGGGAGCGGCACGCCGCCCGCGAGCACCACGCCGGCGGTGCCGGTGCTGTCGTTGCCGGCGATGGTGTCGTTGTCCACGAAGGCGCGCACGGTGTCGGCGAGCGAGATCCCGCCGCCGGCCCAGGCGGCGATGTTGTCCACGATGAGGTTGTTGGTGACCGTGACCCGGTGCCAGCGCGCCGGCTGGGGGAAGGCGGTCACGTCGGCGCCGTTGACCTGCTGCAGCCGGAGGCCGCCGCCCTGGCCGCCCTCTGCGAGGTTGCCGCGGATGAGGTTGGCGTCGATGGTCAGGTCGCCCGCGCCGAGCGAGACCGTCCCGGCCACCGGCGGCTCGCCGCCCACGAAGATGCCGCCGCCGTGCGTGGCGCCGGTCTGCTGGAAGCTCTGGTTGAAGAGGATCTGGTTGTTGGCGATGACGCCGCCCTGGCTGAACCCGAGGTGGCCCACGCCGCCGCCGTCCGAGGCGCTGTAGTTCCCGCAGATGAAGTTGTGGTCCAGGCTGTAGCCGTCGGTGCCGGTGCAGATCGAGACGCCGCCGCCCGCGCCGCCGAAGCCGTTCGGGCCCTCGACCGTGCCGTTCTTGGTGATGGCGTTGTGGTGGATGCGGACCCCCACGTCGTAGCCGAAGCCGGCGATCCGCTGGTTGTGCAGGAGCACCCGGCCGGCCGCGTCGCTCGGCAGGGCCTCGAGCTCCAGGTAGGGGACGCCCACCCGCACGCCGCCGTTGAAGGCGCCGGCGTTGCCGTAGATCCGGTCGTTCGCGATCTCGAGCCCGTGGGCCCAGCCGTTCACGTACACGCCGCCGCCGGCGTCCCCGCCCGTGACGCTCAGGCCGTCGATGCGGGAGGGGGCGCAGAGGAAGTTGCTCTCCGAGCCGACCGTCCCGGCCGACCCGCAGTCGCTCGCCGGCAGGTTCTTCGCGAGCACGGTGACGCCGGCGCCCTCCTCGCTGCCGAGCACGGTCGGCTCGAGGAGCACCACGCCGCCCGTGATCTCCTGGGTCGGGAGCGGGTCCACCTGCGCCGGGCCGAGCTGGTTGCCGGTGATCGGGTCCACGTTGAAGAGCTGGTTGATGCGGGGGCGCCACTGGTCGAGCTTGGAGGTCGGGTACTTGGCGGCGTTGATGACCACCGAGGCGGCGCCGACGCCCTGCAGCCGCACCGGCTTCCACATGATGACCAGCTCGTTGTACGTGCCGGCGTCCACCAGGATGAGGTCGCCCGGGCGCGCCAGGTCGATGGCGTCCTGGATGGTCTGCCCGGCGGCGGCGCTCACGTAGGTCGGCGCGCGGCCGCCCACGGTGACGGTGACCGCGTCCACGGTGGACTTGCCGGCGGCGGTGGTGATGGAGAGCTCGCCCGTGGGCGTGCCCGCGGGGACGCGGACGGTGATGGCGCCGTCGCTCCAGGCGCTGACGCTGGCGGTGAGGTCGCGGGCGCCGATCCTGAGCTGGCCGCGCGCGCTCCCGAAGCCGTAGTGGCGCGTCACGGTGGCCTGGCTCGCGAGCCCGCCCGTCGCGAAGGGGCCGGCGTAGGCCGGGTTCGGGACCCGCTGGTCGCCGAGCGCGAGGATGGTGAGCGTGCCGCCGGCGGCCGGGACCCAGGGCCCGAAGCCGCTGCTCCCGTCCACGCGGAGGACGGCCGGGGTGGCGTCGGGGTAGGCGCAGTCGGCGGGGTTGTACCCGGCGGCGAAGGCGGCGATGGGGACGACCGGCGTGTCGAGGTAGGTCGTCTGCCCCGGCATGTACGGGTTCGTGTAGCAGAAGTTGCTGTAGGCCGGGTTGTAGCTCGGGTCGGTGATCATCTTCCCGGTCGCCGGGTCGGCGATGGGGCCCGGGTCGTTGATGCAGGTGACGAGCATGTTCGGGCCGTAGCCGGAGGGCGTCGGCGGGTTCACGAGCCAGCTCGAGGGGGTCATCATGTTGTAGGCGCCCCACTGGTCGCTGTAGGTGCGGGCGATCTCGTTCCCGGTGAAGTCCTTGATCGACACCGGCACGAAGGGCACGGAGGCCTTCTCGCCGAAGTCGGGCGCGAACGCGTTGAACTCGGAGGTGGCGTCGTCGAGGATGATGCCGGTGTTGTTCGAGGCCACCGGCACCTCGGTGAAGACGAAGAAGTTGGCGCTCGACTGCATCTGATCGTTCAGCACCACCTTCTTGCGGTCGCAGAGCGGGCGGTCCATCCCGGCGAAGGGCGCCACCTGCTGCGCCTGCGGGAAGAGGCTCAGGTAGTCGGGCACGCGGTGGAGGCTGCCGACGCACTCCGGGAAGGTGGCGGCGTTGCTCACCGTGAAGGACCCCAGGTTGGTGGTGGGATCGCTCTGGAAGCCGGGGTCGCCGGTGCCGGGGTTGTTCGGGTTGGCGTTACCGAGCGTGGCCTGGTCGGGGAGGATGAAGATGCTCGCCAGCGCGCCGAACTGCTGGGTGGCCGGGGCGACGAAGGTGTCGCCGATGAGGATGTTCTTGTCCTCCTCCTTCACCACCTCGTAGCCGGGCGGCGTGACCGCCTCGACCACGTAGGTCCCCGGCGGCAGGCTCACCAGCGTCTGGCCGGCGGCCTTCTGCGCCGCGGTGAGCGGGTGGGCGGCGACGTAGGCGGCGCTCGGGAAGGTGTAGCGGCCGTCGTACGGCGCCGCCTGCACCTGGTTCCAGGAGTGCCAGCCGTCGTAGCAGCGCTTCCGGTCGGTGCCGCCGAGCGTGTACTGCGTGAAGGGATCGGTGGGGCTCTGGCCGGGGCACTGGAGGTTGACCTGCGCGCCGGCCGGGTAGGCGGCGGCGGGCGCGACCGCGCCGGTGGCGGGGACGCGCAGCAGGCCGTCCGAGCCGAGCAGGTACTGCTGGCCGTTCGCGCCCTGCACCAGGTTCACGTAGTCGTCCCAGCTCGTGGTC
This sequence comes from Anaeromyxobacter paludicola, assembly GCF_023169965.1. Taxonomy (NCBI): domain Bacteria; kingdom Pseudomonadati; phylum Myxococcota; class Myxococcia; order Myxococcales; family Anaeromyxobacteraceae; genus Anaeromyxobacter; species Anaeromyxobacter paludicola. The sequence goes on from NZ_AP025592.1 coordinate 4,520,305, forward strand.
CGGGTGGTGTCCACGAGCGCCAGCGTCTCGGAGCCGTCGGCGAGGGTCTGCTTCGCGTAGAGGTTCACGGTGACGCGCGGGACGAGCGGCTCCCAGATGGTCTGCACGTTGAACCGCATGTCGTCGAACGGGCGGGTGGAGGAGTAGACGACCGTCCCCTGGATGCCGCCGTTCTCGCCCACGGCGTAGGGAGCGCGGCCCCACTCGACGCGCGAGCGCTGGCTGATGAAGCCCTGGAGGCCGTAGCTGAGCGCGCCGGGCTGCTCCACCCGCTCGGACGTGCCGTCGGGCGCGTAGGCGTAGGTGGACGTCCAGAGGCCGGCGCCCGGGCCGGAGGCGTCGGGCTTGCCGCCGCCGTCCACGTAGATGTGCACGCCGGTCTGCTTGAAGCGGGTCGTGTCCGCCTCGGCGACGTACCAGTTGAAGAGCGGGAAGAGCTCGGCCAGGAGCCCGTTGCCGTTGCTGTCGGTCAGCGTGGCGTTCGAGGGGGCGCCGTTGCGGTAGCGGACCGTGAGCGGCACGTTCGAGATGCCCTGCTCGCCGGCGTCGAAGCGGCCGTTGCCGTTCGCGTCCATGAAGATGTTCTGGTCGTACTGCGTGAACCAGCTCAGCACCGGGATGTTCCCGAGCGCGACGGTGGTGGTGTTCGGCGGCACCGTGACCGCGACGTTCTGGATGATCTGGTCGAGCCACTGGTCGAAGACGGCCAGGTCGTAGCTACCGGCCGGCACGCCCGCGAGGCTGAAGTTGCCGTCGGGGTCGCACTGGGCGGCGGCGACCGCCGGGCCGTTCCCGCCCTGCGAGTTGAGCACCACCTGGCAGGTGGTGGAGGCGAGGAGGTCGTAGGAGCCCGAGTCCCAGAGCGTGACGTCGGAGGGGCGGGACATGTGCTGGTTCGTCACCTTGCCGGTGACGACGCCCGTGCCCTGGAAGCCGTTCGCCGCGGCGTAGCTCGCCACGTGGGCCGGGTTCACGAAGCCGATGGTGACGTGCGGGCCGGGCGGGCCGAACTCCTGGAAGTAGACCGGCTCGTTCACGCCCACGAAGGCGTCCTGCGCCTGGGTGCCCTCGAGCGTCTCGGTCTGCCACCAGACCTCGCCCGCCCCCTCGCGCGCCGCGCCGGGGTGGGCGATGACGTCGTAGCGGGCCGGGGTGAGGTTCTTGATGAGGGCGTGGCCGGCGAGGGCGTAGACCGCGGGGTCGCCGGTGTAGCCGGGCGGCGGGTTGGGGCAGGTGTAGACCACGCCGACCAGGTTGCCGGTCGCGCTCGTGCCGGTGCCGTTGGTGGCCCGGTTCTGGTCGTCCGGGCAGCCGGGGCGGCCGAGCAGCGCGTTCGAGAGCGGCATGTTGAAGGCGTCGTAGGTCTGCTGGCCGGCGACGTCGCCGGTGCGCCCGGCGGGGTCGTTGAGGATGATGTTGAAGCCGCCGAGGCCGCTCTCGGTCGGCTCGTCCTGGCCGTTGGTGGGGGAGGAGTCCTCGTAGACGTAGATGCTCATCTGCGCGGTGGGCAGCGGGGTCGCCTGGAGCTTCACCTTGAGCGCCGCCCACTTGCCATTCACGAACCGCACCTGCGCGCCGCCCATGGTGTGGCCGGGAGGGCTGCCGTCGCCGGGGAGGATCGAGAGGTAGTAGCGCTTCGTCGGATCGAGGGCCGCCTGGTCCGGCGTCGCCTGCTTCGCGAGCGCCTCGGCGTCGGTGACCACGTGGCGCGTCCCGCTGGCGGGGTCGAGGACCGACTGGCCGCTGCCGCAGCTCGTCGGGCCGACGCAGCCGGTCGCCACCACCGTCATGTGGCTGCGGTGGAAGCTCGTCGCCAGCGTGCGGGTGGAGAGGGCGGGGGTGGCGCTGGTGTCGTGCTGGAAGGTGAGGTCCTCCTGCATCGTCCAGCGGTAGTCGCCGAGGGCCGCGCCGGTCGAGGCGTCGGCCACGGTCACCGGCAGGCCGGCCACGCTGCCCGGCGCGCCGAAGGTGACGGTGACGGTCGCGGGGGCGCTCGGCGTCCCCTGCGAGTTGGTGGCGACGTAGGAGAAGCTGCACGAGGCGCCGCTGCCGGTGGCGGTGAAGGAGCCGTCGGCGGCGAGCGAGACCGTGCCGCAGGTGCTGCCGGTGACGCCGCCGGCGGTGAGGGCGTAGCCGCCCGGATCGACGTCGTTGGCGAGCACGCCGGGGCGCGGGGTGGTGAAGCGGCCGAGGAGGGCGCTCGTGTAGGCGTCGGCGTTGGCGGTGGGGGCGGCGCCCTTCGCGCCGACGGTCAGGGTCACCGCCGCGGTGAGCGTGGCGACGCCGTTGCCGAAGTAGGTGAAGCCGTCGGTCCCGCTGTAGCCGGGGGCGGGCGCGTACTGGAAGCTGCCGTCGGCGTTCAGTGTCAGCACGCCGTGGCTCGGGCCCGAGCCGGTCACCAGCGCGACGCGCGAGACGCCGACGTCGTTGGCGGTGACGTTCCCGGAGATGGCGGTGTTGTAGGGCACCTTGAAGGCGTCCGGGTTGGCGGCCGGGGTGATCGCCACCGGCAGGTTGCCCGGCGTGCCCGGGATGGTGAGCCCGCCCGCGGCGGCGACGGCGCCGGCCTGGTTCACGAGCAGGAACCCCTGCATGCCGCCGTCGGGGTGGTTGGCGGTGCTGAGGCTGAGCTGCCGGTCGAAGACGGGGTAGGTGGCGGGGGCGAACGACTTGCCGTCGGCGCTCGCCGCCGGCTTCACGAGGACGTCGAAGGTCTTGCCGGCGGTGAGGAGCACCTCGTTCTGCACCTTGGGCAGGCCCGGGGCCGGGTTGCCGTCCTCGGCGAGGAGCGACATGGGGAGCCCCACCACGGCCGGCACGTGGGTGCGGGAGCCGGCGTTGAGGAGCCGCAGCAGGGCGTTGCCGCTCGAGTACGCGGCGCCGCTCGCGAGGGAGAAGGCCGACTTGCCGGGCGCGGTCCGGTCGAACGACGCCCCGTTGATCATGAAGTAGGTGGGGGCGTAGTTGACCGCCGCCGGGTAGCAGCTGGGCTTGCAGGTGGGGTCGTCGAACCGGAGGTTCACGTCGGTCCTCGCCTGCGCCGCCGCGTCCACCGCGGCGTTCTGCACCGGGTCGAGCTCGCTGAAGAGCAGCGCGGCGTCGGCGTCGTAGGCGGCGCCGGGGTAGGCGAGGCCCGGCCCCGCGGTGACCACCAGCACGCCGTAGAGCCCCATCGGCACCTGGAGCGAGGGGAGCGTGCCGGTCTCGTAGAGGTAGGTGCCCGGGCGCAGGCTCGGCCAGGTGAGCGTGGCCGTGCTCGCGGCCGCCACCTCGGCGCCGAAGGAGCGCACGCGCTGCCCCTGCGCGGGCGGCACGAAGGGCGCCGGGGCGGGGGCGTTGCCGGGGAAGGTGGTGAAGGCCTGGCCGGAGTGGACCGGGCCGTCCATCATCTGCGGCGCGCCGACGCCGCCGCCGAGCTGGCCCAGGATCACGAAGGAGGTCGGGACCGGGAGCTCGTTGGTGAGCGTGATCTGGAGCGAGTCGCCGGCGGCGGCGACGATGGTCGGGCCCGGCGCCCAGTCGGTGCCGCACGAGCCGGTGGCGCAGTAGCCCCACATCGGCGCCGGGGTGCCGTCGCGCAGGCCGGTGGTCATCCGGCGCGCGGTGAGCGCGATGGCCGTGCCGTTCACGTTGGCGACGGTGAGGCGCGCGGCGGCCTTCGCCGTCGCCGCGAGCGGCGTCGCCTGGGAGCTCCGGGTCCCGGACCGCTCACACGAGACGCCTGTGACCAGCATCGCCGCGGCGCCCGCGAGGGCCGCCCGGCTCACACCACGAGGGAGGCTGCGCAGCATGGGAATCTCCTCGGCCGAAGGGCGCTAGAGCGTCTCGTCGATGAACCAGGCGGGCGGGTCGATGAGCAGCATCGACATGATGCCGCCCGGGAAGACGTCGTTCGTCGTGATCTCGCGCTCGTTGTGCGAGTGCCACATGTACGCGTAGCCGGCCTGCGGGTTCTGGTTCAGCGTGCCGGGCGGCTCGTTGGTGCCGGTGAAGGAGCCGGTGCTCTGGATGCCGAGGTAGGGCGTCCCGCCGTACCACTGGCCGATGGCGACGATGGTCGGATCGGGCGGCGTCACCGGGATGGGCTTCAGGTGATCGGCGCACCACTCGCCGGCGTTCGGGTCGGTCTTGATCGCGTGGTAGCCGGAGGCGTCGGGGATGCAGCGGCTGCCGTCCCCGGCGCGGTGGTTGTAGACGTCCCAGTTCAGCCCCTTGCCGGTCCAGGTGAAGATCTGGTCCTGCGTCTGGCCGGAGACGGTGGGCGTGGTGAAGAGCAGCGGGCCGGCGAGCGAGGTGCCGTCGGCGGCGCTCAGGAGGAGGTTGCCGTCGCGCGCCAGCACGCGGGCGTGGTTGCCGTGGAAGTGGAACGGGTGCTGCCAGCGCCCCTGGCCCACCATCCGCATCAGCACCTTCTCGCCCGGGTGCATGTGCGGGTTGGCGTTGTAGGGCTGGTGCGGGTAGCCGGCCGCGTAGGGCGTGTCCATGTCGTCCGGCAGCGAGCGGCCGTTCAGGAGGAAGTAGTTGGGGTGGTAGGGCTCGGTGACGGCCTGGATCGCGGGGCACGGCCCCACCGGGCAGGCCTGCACCTGCGCCAGCGCCTGGTCGTGGATCCGCGAGTCGAGCTCGCTCAGCTGGAACAGGTACTCGCGGTCGTAGCAGGTGGCGGCGTGGCCGTACGCGGCGGGCGCGAGCGAGAACGGCCCGCGGACGCAGCCGCCGGGCGGCGTCGCCGGGAGCACCACGATCGCCCCGTAGAGCCCCATCTCGATCTGCAGGTCGGCCTGGGTGCCGCTGTGGTACGCGTGCGTGCCCGGCGTGCTCGCCACGAAGGTGTAGGTCACCGTCCCGCCGCCCGGCGCCTCCTGGGCCAGCAGCCCGGCCACGCCGCCGGCGCTCGTCACCTGGAAGCCGGGGAAGACGATCGAGGTGTTGCCGGCGGCCGGGGGCAGGGCGTTCCGCAGCGTCACCGTCACCGACTGTCCCTGGGTGACGATGAGCGTCGGCCCGGGCAGCTGCATGGTCTGCGGGCAGGTGGGGGCGGGGCCCTGGGCGCCGTTCGGGCGCGCCGGCAGGAAGCCCGCGGGCGCGCCGTCGCAGCCGTAGCCGAAGGCGTAGATCGAGGCGCCGTCGGGCTGGCTCACGAAGTCGGCGCTGGCGACGAGGTGGAAGGAGGGACCGGTGATGCCGGGGACCGCCGCGCGGGCGGGGGCGGCGGGGAGGGCCGCGCCGGCCGCCGCGACCAGCGCCGCGAGGGCGCGCGTCCGATTCGTCGAGGGCGTCATGGGGGCGGCTCCTAGAAGACCTGGATCTCGGTCATCATCCCGCCGAAGTTCTCGGCGTCGTTCGACAGGTGGTCGAGGTTGGTGGAGTAGAGGTAGTAGGTGCCCGCCGGGACGTTGCTGGCGTCGAGGATCACGTCGGCCGACTCGCCGCCGCCGAGCGTGAGGGAGTTGGTGTCGTAGTAGAGGTTCCGGCCGGCGAGGTCGCGCAGCAGCCGGGCGTTCTGGGCGATGACCGTCATCGGGATGCCGACCGTGCCGAGGGTGGTGAACTCGGTGACGCTCAGGTCGGAGATGCGCAGGAGCGCCCGCGTCTGCCCCTGCGACTTGGCGATGCGGATCACGCTCGGGAGCGGCTGGGCCGGGCGGGCCACCCCGTCGGCGGCGACGGTGGAGATGGCCTTCGGGTTGACGGTGTCCGGGTAGCCGCGGCCGCTCAGGAGGAAGTACTTGTCCTTCATGTCCGCGAACGGCTCGGGGTTGAAGGTCATCCCGACGTAGTGGAAGTTCGGGTCGAACCCCATCATCTGGATCGGGTACTCGACGTCGTAGCGGGTGGAGCCGTCGCCGTCGTTGTAGGCGTACTTGCCGCCGCCCCTCGCGCCCGTGTCCACCGCCGGCGCCGGCGTCTGCCCGGTGCAGAGGAGGTCGGAGCAGCTGAGGCCGGTGGCCGAGGGATCGACCGCGGCCCGCTTGTTGGCGGCGATCAGCGCGTCGCGGAGCGCGTCGTTCGGGCCGAGCCGGTCCTGGCGCGGGCGCACGTAGAGCTGCCCCACCATGCCCATCTGCAGGTGCTCGGGCGGGGTGATGTGGCAGTGCCAGAAGTAGGTCCCAGCGTCGGGGGCCGTGTAGTAGTAGGTGAAGCTCCCGGCGATGTTGATGGCCACCGAGGCGTCCGGCACGCCGTCGAAGTAGGACGAGGCGTTCGGGTAGCCGTGGAAGTGGACCGTGTGCTGCTCGAAGAGGTCCGGGCGCATGATCATCCCGGGGTTGCTGAGGGTGAGGAAGAACTCGTCGTCCTCGTCGATGGCCATGAGCGGCGCCGGCGCGTTCCCGGCGAGCACGCCCATGTCCATGATCCCGGCCGGCTCGGTGATGCCGCCGTTGTTGGGCGTCGGCGCCCAGTTGGGCGCGTGGGCGCAGGTGCCGGTGACGTCCGGGCAGTCGGCGACCGTGACGCAGGCCTCCCCGGCGTTGGTCCCGCCGCCGCAGGTGCCCGCGCCGGCGCTCGAGTAGTTCGGCCCGAGGTAGCCGAGGTTGAACACGTCGGCCGGCTGCGTGCCCGGGAGCCCGGCCTGGACGTCGGCGAGCCCGGAGAGCGGGCTGAAGCCGAACAGGTAGATCTGGTGGCCGTCGGCCATGGTGGCGAAGCCGTCGCCGCCGCCGACCTCCTGGCACTTGATCTGCCCGGGGTAGCGCGCGTCGGGGGCGCAGGCGCCGCCGGGGCAGTCGGAGGCGGCGGAGCAGGCGGCGCCCGCCTTCGTCCCGCCGGAGCAGGCGCGCGGGTGGAGCGCGGTGGCGGAGGGGCACTGGACGCGGAAGGACTGGGCGCGCGCGGCGGTCGCGGACAGGCCGAGCGCGAGGAGGAGGGCGAGGCGCGGGATCCGGTGCATGGGGCGGGCTCCTCTCAGGGGCGGGGCGGCGAGGACTTCGAGGCCGTCGCGGGGCTGGCGGGGGCGGCGGTGGCGCAGCCGGCGCCGGCGCAGCGCGCCTTGCCGGCGGGCCGCGCGGCGCGCTTCAGGCGCGCGTGGTGGGCGGCGGCCCGGTGGAGCCGGTGCCCGCGGGCGGCGAGCGCCGGGCGGGGCGCCAGCGCCAGCGCCAGGGCCAGCGCGGCGGCGAGCGTGGACGGGAACGGCAGGCGGCGCCTCGGGCGGGTGGTCATGCGGTCTCCCTCGATCTCCTTCGCGCGTCGCGACGCGCGGCGGCGTGGCCCCCCGGCGGCTGCATCCGCTCGCAGGACGTGCGGGGGGCAGGTCGGCTGCTGATGTGCCCCTCGCGCCGCCGGGCGGCCTCCGGTCGCTCCCCGACCTCAGAAGGGGAGGGGGCCTTGACTGACTCGGGGTTCCCTTGGTCGCGGGACGTGCTTTCGACCGACCCCGCGCTAGCTTTGATGAGGATCAAGCCGGCGAGAGGGGCGCCAGGCCGATCCTCGGGAGCCGACGTGCTTCACGAGCTGCGCAGGGAAGACGCGCACACCGGTCCGGGCCGCCGCTCGGCGCCCGGAACGGGGGGGGGCTCCCGGCGCGGCAGCGAGCGGCGGCGCCGGCTCCAGGCCCGGGAGGACGAGCGGTCGCGCATCTCGCGAGAGCTGCACGACACCACCGCCCAGAACCTCTCCGCCGCCGTGCTGGGCCTCTCCCGGGCCCTCGGGGTGCTCGGCGACGGGGCCGGACCGGCCGCCCCCATCCTGGTGGACGCCCTCGCGCTCTGCTCGGCGAGCCTGGAGGAGGTCCGGACGCTCTCGTACCAGCTCCGGCCGCCGCTCCTCGAGGAGGGGGGCCTCGGGCCGGCGCTGGAGTGGTACGCGGGGGTCTTCTCCCGGCGCTCCGGGATCCCGGTGGAGCTCACGCTCCCCCGCGAGGCGCGGCGACTCCCCCGCGCCCTCGAGTCGGCGCTCTTCCGGATCGCCCAGGAGGCGCTCTCGAACGCGCAGCGCCACTCGGGCTGCGCGCGGGTCGCGCTGCGGCTCGCCGTCGAGGAGCGCGCCGCCCGGCTCGAGATCGAGGACGACGGCCCGGCGGCCTCCGGCCTGCAGCTCGTCTCCGGCGCCCGGCCACCTGGAAAAGGGCTCCAGGGGATGCGCGAGCGGGCCCGGGCCGTCGGCGGGCGGCTCGCGCTCGAGCGCCCCGCCGGCCTGCTCGTCCGCGTCGTCGTGCCCCGACGGAGGTGCGCCCGTGCTCCAGATCCTGCTGGCCGATGATCACCCGGTGCTCCGGGCCGGCGTCCGCGCGCTCCTCGAGTCGCACGAGGGCTGGCGGGTCTGCGCCGAGTGCGGCGACGGGGCCGAGGCGGTGCGGCTCGCCGGCGCGCTTCGGCCGGACGTCGCCATCGTGGACCTGTCGCTGCCCGGCCTCGACGGGCTCGAGGCGACCCGCCGCGTCTGCCGGGCGAGCCCGGGCACGGCGGTGCTGCTCTACACCATGCACGCCTCCGAGCTCCTCGGAGAGCAGGTGCGCCGCGCCGGGGGGCGCGCCTACGTCCTCAAAGGGACGCCGGCGGCGCAGCTCGTCGAGGCGGTGGAGGCGCTCGCGGCGCGGGGCACCTGGTGGGCCTCCGGCGCGGCGCTCCGGCCGCCGAACGTCGCGGCGCGTCCGTCGGGGGACCTCGCCCGCCTCACGGCGCGGGAGCGGGAGGTGCTGCTGCTCCTCGCGGAGGGGAACAGCAACGCCGCGGCGGCGCGGGCCCTCGGGATCGGGGTGAAGACCGTCGAGACCCACCGCGGGAACCTCATGCTCAAGCTGGGGCTCGCGTCGGCGGTGGAGCTCGTTCACTACGCGGTGAGGAACCGGCTCGTCACGCCCTGAGCGAGCGGCGCGAGCGACGGCTCAGATCGGAGCCTCCCGGGGGGCCGGGGATGCTAAGCTCGCCCGGGCGCCGGGCCGCGAACGCGGAGCCCGCGCCGGGGGGTGTCATGGCCGGGAAGGACCCTGCTCGAGAGGCTCTCGGACCGTCCGCGGCGGCGCCGCCCGCGCCGGAGGCGCGCTACCCGATGAGCTCCGGCGCCTGGGCCTACCTCGCCGCGGTGGGCGTGTCCGGCCTCGCCCTGGCGCTGCGGGTGTTGACGGCGCCGTTCTTCGGCGGCGGCGTCGCCTACCTCACCTTCTACCCGGCGGTCATGTTCGCCGCGACGCTGGGCGGCCTGGGGCCCGGGCTCGTCTCCACCGCCCTCTGTGCCGCCGGCGCCGCCGCGTTCGTGCTGCCGCGCGCCGCGCACCTGCTGGCCCCGCCGGCGGCGGCGAGCCTGGCGGTGTTCGCGCTCATGGGGATCGCGATGAGCCTCACCGCCGGGCTCCACCGCCGCTCGCGCCAGCGGCTCGCCGACGACGAGAAGGAACGGGCCGTGCGGGCGCGCGAGGAGGAGCTGGCGGCCGCGGAGGCGGGCCGGCTGCGCGAGCAGGAGGAGGAGGCCCGCGCCCGGGCGGTGCAGCTCGAGGCGGTCCTCGACTGCATCGGCGACGGCGTGATCGTCTACGACCGCGAGGGGCGGACGGTCCGCTCCTCGCCGGCGGCCGACGCGATCCTGGGGGTGCCGGCGGAGGCGCGCGCCGGGCCGGTGGCCGACCGGGCGATGCGCCAGTACGAGGTCCTCACCGAGGACGGGCGGCGGCAGGGGCCGAGCGAGATGGCGGCGGTGCGGGCCGCGGTCCACGGAGAGCGGATCCCGGCGGCGCTCTACCAAGTCCGGGCCTTCGGCCTCGCGCCGCGCTGGCTCATGATCAGCGCCACGCCGCTCTTCGTCGGCGGGCGGCACACCGGCGCGGTGCTGTCGCTCTCCGACGTCACCGCGCGCAAGCGGGCCGAGGAGGAGCTCCGGGTCGTGACCCGGCTCTACGCCGTGCTGAGCCGGGTCAACGAGGCGATCGTCCGGATCCGGGACGAGCGGCGGCTCTTCGAGGCGGTCTGCCGCATCGTCACCGAGGACGGGGTCTTCCCGCTCGCCTGGGTGGGAGAGGTGCGGGGGCGGAAGGTGGTCCCGGCGGCCGCCTGGGGTCCGGCCGTGGACTACGTGCGCTCGCTCGAGGTGGAGGTGGACGGTCCGCTCGGCCAGGGGCCGACCGGGACCTGCGTCCGCGAGGGCCGGGTCATCATCAACGAGGACTTCGACAGCAACCCGGCCACCACGCCGTGGCGCGAGGCGACCCTCGCGCACGGGCTGCGGGCCTCGGCGGCCTTCCCGCTGCGCCGCGCGGGCGAGGTGGTGGGCGCGCTCACGTTCTACGCCGGCGAGCCCGGCGCCTTCACCGCGAAGCAGGTGCAGCTCCTCGAGGCGCTCTGCGCCGACCTCTCCTACGCGCTCGACGCGCTCCAGCACGAGCGGCTCCGGGCGGAGGCGGAGCGGGGGCTGCGCGAGGCCGACCGCCACAAGGACGAGTTCCTCCGGATGCTCTCGCACGAGCTGCGCAACCCGCTCGCGCCGATCCGCAACTCGGTCCAGGTGCTCCGGCTGGCCGAGGCCGGGGGCGAGCAGGCGGCGCGCGCGGCGGGGGTGATCGAGCGGCAGGCGGCGCACCTGACCCGGCTCGTGGACGACCTGCTCGACGTGACCCGCATCGCCAGCGGCAAGTTCGCCTTGCGGCGCGCGCGGCTCGACCTGCGCGACCTGGTCCGGCGGACCGCGGACGACTTCCGGGCGGTGATGTCGGAGCGGGGGCTCGCGCTCGAGGTCGCGCTGCCGGCGACGGAGGCCTGGGTGGACGCGGACGCCACCCGCCTCACGCAGATCCTGGGGAACCTGCTCCACAACGCGGCCAAGTTCAGCGAGCGCGGGGAGACGGTGCGCGTGGAGCTCCGGAGCGTCGACGGCCGCGCGGAGCTGTCGGTGCGCGACTCCGGCGTGGGCATCGACCCCGAGCTGCTCCCCGCCATCTTCGACCCCTTCGTCCAGTCCGACCGGACGCTGGCGCGCAGCGAGGGCGGCCTCGGCCTCGGGCTCGCCCTGGTGAGGGGGATCGCCGAGCTCCACGGCGGCACGGCGCGGGGCGAGAGCCCCGGCCCGGGCCGCGGGGCGGAGCTGGTGGTGACGCTCCCGCTGGCGGAGGCGCCGGCCGCCCCCGCCCCGGCCCCGGTCCCCGCCGCGGGTCGGGCCCCCTCGGACGCGTCCCGCGGCCGCCGGGTGCTGGTGGTGGACGACAACCAGGACGCGGCCCGCTCGATGGCCGACGTCCTCGAGCTGCTCGGGCACGCCCCGCGGGTGGCCCACGACGGCCCGAGCGCCCTCGCCCTCGCGCGCGAGAGCGCGCCGGAGGTGGTGCTCTGCGACATCGGGCTGCCCGGGATGAGCGGGTACGACGTGGCGCGGGCGCTCCGGGCCGACGGGGGGCGGGACGCGCGGCTCATCGCGGTCACCGGGTACGCGCAGGCGGAGGACGTCCGGCGCGCCGTCGAGGCCGGCTTCGACGCCCACCTGGCGAAGCCGTGCGACCTCGCCGAGCTGCAGCGGCTGCTCGCGGCGCCGCGGGCTTGACCGGGCGCGGCCCCGGCGGCATGAACCGGGCGTGATCCGCTTCGGCCCCGCCGGCTGGGACTACGAGGACTGGTCGGGGAAGGTCTACCCCAGGCCGGCGCCGCGCGGGTTCGACCCCCTCGCCTACCTCGCCCGGTACTTCGACGCGGTGGAGCTCAACGCCTCCTTCTACCGGCCGCCGGCCGCGAAGGTGGCCGAGTCGTGGCTGCGGCGCGTCGAGGACCGGCCCGACTTCCGCTTCACCCTGAAGCTCTGGCAGCGCTTCACCCACGAGCGCGAGAGCGCCTGGAGCGCGGACGACGTGAAGGCCGCCCGCGCCGCGCCCGACGCCTTCGCCCGCGCCGGGCGGCTCGGGGCGGTGCTGCTCCAGTTCCCCTGGTCGTTCAAGCGCGAGGAGGCGAACGAGGAGTGGCTGCGCGACCTCCTCGCCCGCTTCGGCGACCTGCCGCTCGTGGTCGAGGTCCGCCACGCCTCCTGGAACGTGCCCGAGACCTACGGGCTGCTCGCCGAGCGCGGCGCCGGGTTCGTGAACCTCGACCAGCCCATGTTCCGCCACTCCCTCGGCCCCTCCGCGGTGGCCACCTCGGCGGTGGGCTACGTGCGCGTCCACGGGCGCAACCACCAGGACTGGTTCCGCGAGGGGGCGGGGCGCGACGCGCGCTACGACTACCTCTACCCGGCCGCCGAGCTCGCGCCCTGGGCCGAGCGCGTCGGCGCCCTCGCCGCGGCGCCCGGGGTGAAGGACGTGTTCGTCGTCACCAACAACCACTTCGAGGGCAAGGCGGTGGCGAACGCCGCCATGCTGGCGTCGATGGTGCGGGGCGAGCGGGTGGCCGCGCCGCCGGACCTCGTGGCGGCCTACCGCGACGCGCTCGCGCCGTACGCGGACGCGGTGGGGCAGGGGCAGCAGGCGCTGCTGCGGTAGGGCCGGCGCGGCGCTACTGCTTGTCGAGCCACTCCGCCACGCCGCCGTGGCGGGAGCAGGCGCCGGTGTGGTGCTTCGCGTACGAGAAGCTGCCGTCCTTGCAGCGGGCCGTGGGCGGCCCCTTGGCCGGGTCGGGCGCGGCGCCGGTCCCGCCGGTGGTGGGCGCGGCGGGGGCGGCGCCGGTGGTGGGCGCCGGCGGGGCGCGGGTGGTCCGCTCCGCGGGCGCCGGCGGCGGGACCACGGGCGGCGGCGTGACCGCGGCCGGGGTCTGCGCCGGCGACGGCACCGCGCCCGTCTGCGCGCGCGCCGTGGCGGCCCTGTCCACGCCGCCGTGGCCGCGGCAGGCGCCGCGACCGCCGCGGGAGGTCGCGCCGTCCTTGCAGATCACGGTCGCCTCGGCGGCCTTCGACTCGCCGCGGGCCCGCGCCTCGTCCCCCTTCTCGCGCGCCTTCTCCTCGGCGCGCCCGGCCTTCTCGTCGGCCTGCTTCGCCTTGCGCTCCGCCTTCTCCTGCGCCTTGGCCGCCTTGTCCTGGGCCTTCGCGGCCTTTTCCTGGGCCTTGGTGGCCGCCTTGTCCACGCCGCCGTGGCCGCTGCAGGCGCCCCGGCCGCCCTGGGCGGTCGTGCCATCCTTGCAGACGACGCTCCTCTCGGCGTCGGCGGCGAGGGCGGAGCGGGGGTAGAGCGCGGCGGCCGCGGCGATCGCCGCGAGCGCCACCAGGCTGCGGAGGTGCAGGGTCATGGGGTTCCCTCCCGGGGCAGCGGCCGGCGCGACGGCGCCTGGCCCGCCCCGCTCCCGTTAGCGGCCGGTGGTCCGAGGGCGCGCGCCCGAGGGGGTGCCGACCCGTGCAGGCCGCTCAGGACAGCCCGAGCCCCGCGGGCTCGTACGCCGCCCACCCCGAGCCGGCCCGGGACGCCGGCTCGGGGCGCTCCAGGGCCTGGCGGTCCCACCGGCCGAGCTCCGCCCCGAGCGCGTAGGCCGACTCGAAGAAGGCGAGGAGCGCCTGGTCGGGCGCGCCGCTCCGCCGCACCGCCTCGTAGGGCAGCAGGAACTCCTTGAGCTGCGGGTCGTAGCGGCCGCCGGCGACCTCCCCGTCGGCGAAGCCGGGCGGCTCGGGCGCCGCGTAGGCGTAGAAGCTCGCGTCCACGCCGCCGCCCCCCGGCCAGAACCCGACGCTCACCACCTCGTGCGAGTAGGCCTCGCGGGTGACGGCGTCGGCGCCGGCCCGCTCCGGCGCGCGGCGCCCGGAGAAGAAGGTCAGCGCGAGGTCGAAGGAGCCCCAGAAGAACTGGATCGGGCTCGCCTTGCCGAGGAACCGCCCGCGGGCGCGCGCCATCACCTCCGAGGTCCGCGCCAGCACCTGGAAGAAGCGCCGCACGGCGGCCGCGTCGTAGCTCGCGTGGACGCGGTCCTCGTCGAGGCCCAGCCGCTCGTCCGGGATCTCGCAGGTGGCGGGCCGGATCGACACCGCGATCCCCAGCCCGCCGAGCGCGCCGAGCAGCCGGTCGTGGAAGTCGGCCACGGCCATCGGCTCGAGCGCGAACCCGGCGCGCGCGCCGTCGCTCGTCTCCACCCGGACCTCGTGCGCCACGAGGTCGAGCCGGATCTCGAAGAGCCGCTCGCCGTCCGGGACGGTCGAGGTGGTGAGGCCGCGGGCGGTCACGTAGAGCGGCACCTGCCACCAGTGGTTCACCGGGTGCGCGCGCGCGAGCCGGATCTTCCCGACCACCTGGGCCATCCGGTGCAGCGTCTCCTTCGTGTCCGACCAGTCCTCGAGGTGCAGCGCGGGCCAGGGTTCGAGCGCCATGATCTCCTCCGGCGGGTGGCGGTAACGGCGCGAGCGGGCCCGTTCCTCGCCCCGGCCGCGCCGCACCCCGAAGAGATGGGAGGGCCTGCCCGCCCGCTCGCCCCCCGCGGCGCGGCGCGGCTGGCGGGGCCGCGCGCTCGCGCGGCTGCGTCGCGAGGCCCCTCGCTGCTCGAGGACGCGGCAGCCCCGGGCCTGCGCTGCGCGCAGCGTGCGCCGGCTCCGGGTGTCGCCGGCGCGGCGCGGCGCGGCCGGAACCCCGCCGCGCCGGGCGCCACCGGCGGGCGCGCGCGTCGCGGAACGCGCGGGTGGCCCGCCCTTCCCGCGACCCGGCACGCCCGCTGCAACCGCGTTCGCGCGTGCAGGGGCTCCGCTTCCACCTGGACGACGTCCGGGCGCGCGCCCGCGCGGCCTTCCTGGGCTTCGCCGTCGGCGACGCCCTGGGCGCGCCGGTCGAGTTCATGACCGCCGGCGAGATCCGGGCGCGGGGCGAGCACCGGGAGATGACCGGCGGGGGCTGGCTGCGGCTCGCGCCGGGGCGGGTCACCGACGACACCGAGATGGCGCTCTGCGTGGCCCGCGCCCTCGACGAGGCGGGCGGCTTCGAGCTGCGCCGGGTGGCGGACCGGCTCGCCGAGTGGCTGAAGCGCGGCCCGATCGACGTGGGCAACACCTGCCGCCGCGGCCTGCGCGCCTACCTCCTCGAGGGGCGGCTCGAGGCCCCGCCGGGCGAGTGGGACGCCGGCAACGGCGCCGCCATGCGCGTGCTGCCGGTGGCGCTCCGGACCTTGGGCGACTTCGGCCTGCTCGCCGAGTGGGCCGTGGCCCAGGGCCACCTCACCCACAACCACCCGCTCTCCGACGCCGCCTCGGTGCTGCTCGGGAAGCTCGTCCAGGTGGCGGTGCTGGGGCTCTCGCTCGAGCGGATGCGCAAGGAGTGCCGCGCGCTCGCCGAGGCGCACCGCGCCTTCGCCTTCGAGCCGTACCGGGGCGGCGCGAGCGGCTACGTCGCCGACTCGGTGCGCACCGTGCTCCACCACTTCTTCCGGGCGCGCGGCTTCGAGGAGTGCCTGGTGGGGGTGGTGAACGAGGGGGGCGACGCCGACACCAACGGCGCCATCGCCGGGATGCTGGCCGGCGCCTACTGGGGCCGGGAGGAGATCCCGGAGCGCTGGACCCGGCGGATGGACCCGGCGCTCCTCGCCGAGCTCGACGCGCTCGCGCTGCGGCTCGTCGAGGCCTCGCCGCTCCTCGGCGCGCGGGCCGAGGCGGTCACGCGGCGAGCTTCCGGACCCTGACCTCGCCGCCGATGACGAGCCACTCCCGCTCCCCCTTCAGGATCGCGCGGGGGAGCAGCTCCGACCAGAAGAACACCTTGGCGAGCGGGACCCGCACCTCCCAGACCGTGCTCCCGAACTCCCAGGCGCGCTCCGGGTCGTCGGTGAAGGAGGAGAGGTTGTTGAGCTTCACCCGCCACTCGCGCGGCCCGAGCCGCTCCAGCGCCTGCTGCTCCCCGGGCGCCTGCACGCCGCGCCAGAGCGTGCGCCAGCGCTCGCCGGGGAAGCGGCGGCCGAGCTCGTACTGGGTGAAGGCGTGGAGCAGGTCGAGCTGCGAGAGGATGGCGTTGGTGCGGGCGCTGCCGCGCATCCGGTCGGCGGCGTAGCGCTGGTAGCTGTCCGAGTCGGGGCCGCCGAGCGGCTCGCGGTGGAAGAGCGGCGGCAGCCCGAGCCGGCTCTCGACCCAGCTCTTCAGCACCGCCCCCTCCACCGAGGACGAGTCCACGCCCCACCCGCGCAGGAAGCGCAGGTAGCTGTTCTTCTTGCTGCGCCGGGCGAGCTCCCCCTCCGCCTCGGTCCAGTGGTGGAGCTGGAACCGGACGCTCAGCCAGTCGTCGAAGCGGCGCGCCCGCTCGGCGGGGTCGTCGAGCCGGTCGAGCGCGTCGAAGAGGAAGCGGTTCGACGCGCGCACCCCCTGGATCTCGATGGGCTGCGGGTCCTCGGCGAAGTGGGGCGAGGCGAGCGCCCAGGGGGGCAGGTTGCACAGGTTGAACGAGCTCTCGCCCACGCGTCGCGCGCTCCCCGTGCCCGGTTCGCGGGCACGCCGTCGCCCGGAGGCCGGGCGCGTCGCCATCGTCTCCGGCCGGCGCGGGCGGCTTCTCGCGGCCCGCGCGGCCGTCGGGCGTGGCATTGCACTTGCTTTGCCAATCCCCCGATGGAGCCACGCCGCGCCGACCTGGAGCTCGAGGCGCTGGGCGAGATCGCCAGCACGCTCTCGTACACCTCGGACCTCAACAAGGGGCTCACCTCGACCCTCACCATCCTGCGGCTGCTGCTCGGGATGGAGAACGGGACCGTGTCGCTCTTCGACCCGGTCACCGGCGAGGTCTTCATCGAGGCGGCGCCGGAGATGAGCGACGCCGAGCGCATCCTCGGCCGCCTGCGGCCGGGGGAGGGGATCATCGGCCGCACCTTCCAGACCGGCATGCCGGCGGTGGTGCCCGACGTCGCCGAGGAGCCGCTCTTCCTCGACCGGACCGGCACCTGGCGCAACTTCCCGGAGCGCCGGGCGCTCCTCGCCGTTCCGATCCGCGACGGGCGCAGCACCCTCGGCGTGCTCACCGTGGACCGGCCGCACCGGCAGGGGCCGCCGCGGTACGACCGCGACATGAAGCTGCTCGGGATCGTGAGCGCGCTCGTGGGGGCGCGGGTGCGGCTCGCCCAGCACGAGAGCCCGCGGCAGCGGGAGGCGCCCGACGAGGCCCCGGCGCTGGCCGCGGCGCCGGCGCTGGAGCGCTTCCCCGGGGTCATCGGCAAGAGCCGCCGGATGCGCGACCTGATGGAGCTCGTGGCCCGGGTGGCGCCGAGCCGGGCCACCGTCTTCCTGCGCGGCGAGAGCGGCACCGGCAAGGAGGTGCTCGCCCGGGCGCTCCACGACGCGAGCCCGCGCGCGGCGCGCCCCTTCGTGGCGGTCAACTGCGCCGCCATCAGCGAGCCGCTCTTCGAGAGCGAGCTCTTCGGCCACGAGAAGGGGGCCTTCACCGGCGCCGCCGCCGGGCGCGCCGGGCGCTTCGAGCTCGCCGACGGGGGCACCCTGTTCCTCGACGAGGTGGGCGAGATCCCGCTCGCCTCGCAGGTGAAGCTGCTGCGCGCCCTGCAGGAGCGCCAGTTCGAGCGGGTGGGCGGCTCGCGCACCGTCACCGTGGACGTCCGCATCGTGGCCGCCACCAACCGCGACCTCGAGGAGGCGGTGCGCGCCGGGGCCTTCCGGCTCGACCTCTACCACCGGCTCTCGGTGGTCACCCTCGACCTGCCGCCCCTGCGCGAGCGCAAGGAGGACGTCCCCGAGCTGGCGCGCCACTTCCTCGCGGCGCTCAACGCCGAGAACGGCCGCCGCTGCGAGCTCGCGCCGGAGGCGGTGGCCGCGCTCTGCGCCTGCCGCTGGACCGGCAACGTGCGGCAGCTGCGCAACTGCCTGGAGCGGGCGGTGGTGTCGTCGCCCGGCGAGCGGATCGCCGCCGCCGACCTCTGCTTCGAGCTGACCGGCGGGTGCCGCCTCGAGGAGGTCGCGGGGGGCGTGGCGCGGGCGGCCGCGGCGGTCCCGGCGCCGTCCGCTCCCGGGCCGGTCGCGCCGGGGCCCTCGGGCGAGGGGGACGCCGCCGAGCGCGCGCGGGTGGTCCAGGCGCTCACGCGCTGCGGGTTCGTGCAGGCCAAGGCGGCGCGGCAGCTCGGCATGACCGTGCGCCAGCTCCGCTACCGGGTGCAGAAGTACGGCATCGCGCTCGAGCAGCTCTAGCCCCTGTCAGCTTCCGGCCTGTCCGTTGTCAGCTTCCGGACAGCGCCCGCCGCGCGGAAAACCCTGGAAAAGCGGAGTTTCGTGGCGGGCACGCCCCTTGCTCTCCCTCCTCCCGTCGGACGGCAGCCGCCGCTCGAAAACGACGGACAAGGAGAGGCAGGCACATGCGGCAGATCGCGATTTACGGAAAGGGCGGGATCGGCAAGTCCACCACCACGCAGAACACGGTGGCCGGGCTCGCCTCGCTCGGCAAGAAGGTGATGATCGTCGGCTGCGATCCCAAGGCCGACTCCACCCGCCTCATCCTGCACGCCAAGGCGCAGTCCACGGTGATGGACCTGGTGCGCGAGCGCGGCACGGTGGAGGACCTCGAGCTCTCCGACGTGATGAAGACCGGGTTCGGCGACGTGAAGTGCGTCGAGTCCGGCGGCCCGGAGCCGGGGGTCGGCTGCGCCGGCCGCGGCGTCATCACGGCCATCAACTTCCTCGAGGAGAACGGCGCCTACACGCCCGACCTCGACTTCGTCTTCTACGACGTGCTCGGCGACGTGGTGTGCGGCGGCTTCGCCATGCCCATCCGCGAGAACAAGGCCGAGGAGATCTACATCGTCTGCTCCGGCGAGATGATGGCCATGTACGCGGCCAACAACATCGCCAAGGGCATCCTCAAGTACGCCTCCTCCGGCAAGGTCCGGCTCGGCGGCCTCATCTGCAACTCGCGCAAGACCGACCGCGAGGCCGATCTCATCGAGGCGCTCGCCCGCAAGCTCGGGACGCAGATGATCCACTTCGTCCCCCGCGACAACCAGGTGCAGCGCGCCGAGCTGCGCCGCATGACGGTCATCGAGTACTCGCCCGAGCACAAGCAGGCCGACGAGTACCGCGCCCTGGCGCAGAAGATCTCGGAGAACAAGAAGCTGGTGGTCCCGACGCCGCTCGAGATGGAGGAGCTCGAGGAGCTCCTCATGGAGTTCGGCATCATGGCCGCCGAGGACGAGACCAAGGTGGGCGTGGCCGAGGCCGCCTCCGCGTAGCGCAGCGAACGGAAAAGGAGACGGGACCATGTCGCAGGTGAAGAAGGTCGAGGGGATCACCCGGGAGTCGACGCAGTCGATGATCGACCGGGCCCTGGAGGCCTACCCCGAGAAGGGCAAGAAGAAGCGCGCGCCGCACCTCGCCCCCAACGACCAGGCGCTCGGGAAGGCCTGCGTCAAGTCGAACCGCAAGACGGTCCCCGGGGTCATGAGCGCCCGCGGCTGCGCCTACGCCGGCGCCAAGGGCGTGGTCTGGGGCCCGATCCGCGACATGGTCCACGTCTCCCACGGCCCGGTGGGCTGCGGCTGGTACTCCTGGGGCACGCGCCGGAACCTCGTCTCCGGCAGGAACGGCGTCTCCAACTTCTCCATGCAGTTCACCTCGGACTTCCAGGAGAAGGACATCGTCTACGGCGGCGACAAGAAGCTCGCCCAGCTGCTCACCGAGGCGAAGGAGCTCTTCCCGCTCGCCAAGGGCATCTCGGTCCTCTCCGAGTGCCCGGTGGGGCTCATCGGCGACGACATCAACGCCGTCGCGAAGAAGATGTCGAAGGAGCTCGACCTCCCGGTCGTCCCCTGCAACTGCGAGGGCTTCCGCGGCGTGTCGCAGTCGCTCGGGCACCACATCTCGAACGACACCATCCGCGACTACATCATCGAGACCCGCGAGTTCGCCGAGCCGGCCGGCCCGTACGACATCGCCCTCATCGGCGACTACAACATCGGCGGCGACGTCTGGTCGGTGAAGTCGCTGCTCGAGTCCTGCGGGCTCAACGTGAAGGCCACCTGGACCGGCGACGGCGAGATGGAGCGGATCGCCGCCACCCACCAGGTGAAGCTCAACGTGATCCACTGCTACCGGTCCATGAACTACATGTGCAAGGTCATGGAGGAGAAGCACGGGATCCCCTGGATCGAGCTGAACTTCTTCGGCCCCACCAAGATCAAGCAGAGCCTGCGCGCCCTGGCGGAGCGCTTCGACGACGAGATCAAGGAGCGCGTCGAGGCGGTCATCGCCGAGTGGGAGCCGAAGATGAAGGCCATCGTGGACGAGTACCGCCCGCGGCTCGAGGGCAAGAAGGTGATGCTCTACGTCGGCGGCCTCCGCCCGCGCCACACCGTGGGCGCCTACGAGGACCTCGGCATGACGGTGGTCGGCTCGGGCTACGAGTTCGCCCACTCCGACGACTACGACCGCACCTCCCCCGAGATGCCCGACGCGACCGTCATCTACGACGACGCCTCGGAGTACGAGCTCGAGCAGTTCGTGCACGAGCTCAAGCCGGACCTCGTCGCCTCCGGCATCAAGGAGAAGTACGTCTTCCAGAAGATGGGGCTGCCGTTCCGGCAGATGCACAGCTGGGACTACTCCGGCCCGTACCACGGCTACGAGGGCTTCTCGGTGTTCGCCCGCGACATCGACCTCGCGGTGAACAGCCCGACCTGGAAGCTGGTCAAGTCGCCGTTCTAGCCATCGCGGCGCCGGCGGCGGGTCCGCCGGCGCCACCACCACCTCCTACCCCCGAACTCACGGGCCCACCGGCCCGCGCAGGAGCGCTGCATGTCCAATGAACTGGGTCTCACGGTGAAGCCGGTGTGCGGGATCTCGCCCGAGGACGAGGCGCGGGTCGCGGCCTGGATCGACACCGAGGAGTACAGGCAGAAGAACTTCGCCCGCCAGGCGCTCACCATCAACCCGGCCCACGCCTGCCAGCCGCTCGGGGCCGAGCTGGCGGCGCACGGCTTCGAGGGGACCCTGCCCTTCGTGCACGGCTCGCAGGGCTGCGCCTCCTACTACCGCTCCACCCTGAACCGCCACTTCCGCGAGCCGGCCCCGGCCGTCTCCGACTCCATGACCGAGGACGGCGCGGTGTTCGGCGGCCAGAACAACCTGCACGAGGGGCTCGAGAACGCGCTCGCGCTCTACAAGCCGAAGATGGTGGCGGTCTTCACCTCCTGCATGCCGGAGATCATCGGCGACGACCTCACCGCCTTCATCAAGAACGCCCGCGCCAAGGGGATCGTGCCGAAGGACCTCCCGGTCCCGTTCGCCAACACGCCCTCCTTCAACGGCTCGCACGTCCAGGGCTACGACGCGATGGTGCTCGCCATCCTCCAGACCCTCACCGCGGGCCGCAAGGTGGAGGGGCGCTGCACCGGGCGCCTGAACCTCCTGCCGGGCTTCGACGCCAACACCGGCAACTACCGCGAGTACAAGCGGATCCTGGAGGCGTTCGGCATCCCCTACACGCTCGTCGCCGACATCTCCGACACCTTCGACTCGCCCAACGACGGCACCTACCGGCTCTACCCGGGCGGCACGAAGCTCGAGGACGCCGCCGACTCGGTGAACGGCAAGGCGACCCTCACCCTCGGCGCCTACGCCACCGCGAAGACCTTCGCCTGGATCAAGGAGGAGTACTCGGGCGTCCACGCCTCCCTGCCGATGCCCATCGGCGTCGCCAAGACCGACGCCTTCCTCCTCAAGCTGTCCCAGCTCTTCGGCAAGCCGGTGCCCGAGTCGCTCAAGGCCGAGCGCGGCCGCGCCGTGGACGCGATGACCGACGCCCAGCAGTACCTGCACGGGAAGAAGTTCGCCGTGTACGGCGACGCCGATCTCCTGCTCGGCTACGTCTCCTTCCTCCTCGAGATGGGCGCGACGCCGTACCACGTCCTCTGCTCGAAGGGCTCGAAGAAGCTCGAGAAGGAGCTCCAGGCGCTGCTCGACGCCTCGCCCTATGGCAAGGCCGGCAAGGTCTACATGAACCGCGATCTCTGGCACCTGCGCAGCCTGCTGGTGACCGATCCGGTGGACGCCGTCATCGGCGACACCCACGGCAAGTTCGCCGCCCGCGACGCCAAGGTGCCGCTCTTCCGCCTCGGCTTCCCGATCTTCGACCGGGTCAACAAGCACCGCGTGCCGCTCGTCGGCTACCAGGGCGCGATCAACCTGGTCACCGAGCTCGTGAACAAGTTCCTCGATCTCAAGGACGAGACCTGTGAGGAGCGCTTCTTCGAGATGATGCGCTAGCGCCGCACGCCCGAGACCCGTCATGGCGCGCCCCGACTACTACGACGCCCCCGACTGCGAGACCCAGGAGAAGGGGGCGCCCAAGTTCTGCAAGAAGTCGGAGCCCGGCGAGGGCACCGAGCGGAGCTGCGCCTACGACGGGGCCCGGGTGGTGCTGATGCCCATCACCGACGCCATCCACCTCGTGCACGGGCCCATCGCCTGCGCCGGCAACTCCTGGGACAACCGCGGCGCGCGCTCCTCGGGCTCGCAGCTGTACCGGCGCGGCTTCACCACCGAGATGCTGCAGAACGACGTGGTGTTCGGGGGCGAGAAGAAGCTCGAGGCCGCCATCCTGGAGCTCTGCGAGCGCTACGGGGGCGAGGCGAAGGCGATGTTCGTCTACGCCACCTGCGTCACCGCCATGACCGGCGACGACCTGGAGGCGGTCTGCCGGGCGGCGGCGAAGCGGGTGGCGATCCCGATCATCCCGGTCAACACCCCGGGGTTCATCGGCGACAAGAACATCGGCAACCGGCTCGCCGGCGAGCTCCTGCTCGAGCACGTCATCGGCACCGCCGAGCCGGAGCGGACCTCCCCCTACGACGTGAACCTCATCGGCGAGTACAACATCGCCGGCGATCTGTGGGGCATGCTGCCGCTCTTCGAGCGGCTCGGGATCCGGATCCTCTCCTGCGTGAGCGGCGACGCGAGGTTCGAGTCCTTGCGGTACGCCCACCGCGCCCGGCTCAACGTCATCATCTGCTCGAAGAGCCTCACCAACCTGGCGCGCAAGATGAAGAAGCGCTGGGGCATCCCGTACCTCGAGGAGTCGTTCTA
The DNA here is from genome assembly GCF_023169965.1 of Anaeromyxobacter paludicola. Classification (NCBI taxonomy): domain Bacteria; kingdom Pseudomonadati; phylum Myxococcota; class Myxococcia; order Myxococcales; family Anaeromyxobacteraceae; genus Anaeromyxobacter; species Anaeromyxobacter paludicola. Next base: position 4,543,171 of record NZ_AP025592.1, read on the forward strand.
CGGGCTCACCGACACCGCCAAGGCGCTGCGCGAGATCGCGCGGGAGCTCGACGCGCAGGTCGGCAACGCGGTGATGGCGGAGCGGGTGGAGGCGCTGGTCCGGGAGGAGGAGGCCCGCTGCCGCCTGCGCCTCGCGCCGCACCGGGCGCGGCTCGAGGGGAAGCGCGCGGTGCTCTTCACCGGCGGCGTCAAGACCTGGTCGATGGTCAACGCCCTGCGCGAGCTCGGGGTCGAGGTCCTGGCCGCCGGCACCCAGAACTCCACCCTCGAGGACTTCCACCGCATGAAGTCCCTAATGCACCAGGACGCCCGCATCATCGAGGACACCTCGACCGCCGGGCTCCTGGGGGTGATGCGCGAGAAGGCGCCCGACCTCATCGTCGCCGGCGGCAAGACCAAGTTCCTGGCCCTCAAGACCCGCACGCCGTTCCTCGACATCAACCACGGGCGGTCCCACCCGTACGCCGGCTACGAGGGGATGGTCACCTTCGCGCGCCAGCTCGACCTCACCGTCACGAACCCCATCTGGCCGGCGCTCAACGCCCGCGCGCCCTGGGAGCTCTCGCCGGCCGAGCGGGCCGCCACCGCCGCCGCGGCCGCCGGCCACGCCGCCGCCTTCCTGGCGGAGGACCTCCCGTCCTCGCGCGTGAAGCTGCCGGTCAAGGCGGCCACCGTGAACCCGCAGAAGAACTCGCCGGCGCTGGGCGCCACGCTCGCCTACCTGGGCGTGGACCGGATGCTGGGGCTGCTCCACGGCGCCCAGGGCTGCTCCACCTTCATCCGGCTGCAGCTGTCGCGGCACTTCAAGGAGTCGATCGCCCTCAACTCCACCGCCATGAGCGAGGACGCCGCCATCTTCGGCGGCTGGGAGAACCTCAAGAAGGGGCTGGCCCGGGTGGTCGAGAAGTTCCGCCCCGGCGTGGTGGGCGTGATGACCTCGGGGCTCACCGAGACCATGGGCGACGACGTGCAGAGCGCGATCGTCCACTTCCGCAAGGAGCACCCGGAGCTCGCCGACGTCCCGGTGGTCTGGGCCTCCACCCCCGACTACTGCGGCTCCCTGCAGGAGGGCTACGCCGCCGCCGTGGAGGCCATCCTCCTGTCGCTGGCCGAGGGGGGCGAGAAGATCCCGGGCCAGGTGAACCTGCTCCCGGGCGCCCACCTCACCCCGGCCGACGTGGAGGAGGTGAAGCGGTTCGTCGAGGCCTTCGGCCTCACCGTCCTCACCGTCCCCGACATCGCCAACGCCCTCGACGGCCACATCGACGAGGAGGTCTCGCCGCTCTCCACCGGCGGGGTGCCGGTGGAGGAGATCCGCAAGGCCGGGCGGAGCGTGGCCACGCTCTACGTCGGCGACTCGCTGGCCCGCGCCGCGCGCCGCCTGGAGCGCACCCTCGGCGTGCCGGCCTTCGGCTTCACCTCGCTCACCGGGCTCTCCGAGGTGGACGACTTCGCCACCACGCTCTCCGAGCTCTCGGGCCGCCCCATCCCGCCCGAGCTGCGCCGCTGGCGCAGCCGCCTCGCCGACGCGCTGGTGGACAGCCACTACCAGTTCGGCCGCAAGAAGGTCGCGCTGGCGCTGGAGGCCGACCACCTCAAGGGGATGACCCGCTTCCTCCACGGCATGGGCTGCGAGGTGATCGCCGCCCTCTCCGCCACCCGCACCCGCGGCCTCGACGCGCTCCCCTGCGAGCGGGTCTTCGTGGGGGATCTCGAGGACCTCGAGCAGGCGGGCCGCGGCGCCGACCTCCTCGTCGCCAACTCGAACGGCCGCCAGGCGGCGGCGAAGCTCGGGGTCCGCGCCCACCTGCGCACCGGGCTCCCGGTGTTCGACCGACTGGGCGCGCACCAGAAGGTCTGGGTCGGCTACCGCGGGACCATGAACCTGGTGTTCGAGGTCGCCAACCTCTTCCAGTCCACCGCCACCGAGGCGCAGAAGCTCGCGCACAACTGAGGAGCGTCATGAGGGTCGCGTTCACCAGCAGCGACGGCGAGACCATCGACCAGCACTTCGCGGCGGCCGAGCACTTCCACGTCTGGGAGATCGACCCGGACCGCGCCGCCTTCGTCGAGCGGCTCAGCGCCATCACCCGCGCCGAGGACGAGGAGGACCGGATCTCCGCCCGCGCCAGCGCCCTGGCCGGCTGCACCATCGTCTACACGCTGCAGATCGGCGGGCCCGCGGCGGCCAAGCTGGTCTCGCGCCGCATCCACCCCATGAAGACCGGGGCCGAGCGGCCCATCGCCGAGGTGGTGGGCCGCCTGCAGGAGGTGCTGCGCGGCACGCCGCCCCCCTGGCTCCGCAAGGCGCTCGCCGCGCCCGCCCCCGACGCCGACTGACCCCGCCGCGCCCCCCGCGCCCACCACCCTGGAGGAAACGAGAGATGGCCTACGTCACCGGACTCACCCGCGGCAAGAAGGAGTGGACCCCGCAGTTCGTCAACGCCATCGACGACGAGCTCTGCATCGGCTGCGGCCGCTGCTTCAAGATCTGCGCGCACGACGTCCTCGCGCCCAAGGAGGTGGACGAGGAGGAGTCGGCGAAGATGTTCATCACCGTCGCCAACCCCGAGAACTGCATCGGCTGCGAGGCCTGCGGGCGCACCTGCAAGAAGGGCGCGTTCAGCTTCGAGCCGATCGCCGCCTAGGCGCGGGACCGCAGCAGGGGCCCCGCCGCACCCACGGGAGGACGTCATGAAGGTCGCCTTCACCACGCAGGACCTCGAGACGGTGGACGCCCACTTCGGCTGGACGCCGCACCTCGCCATCTACGACGTGCGCCCGAGCGGGCACCGGCACCTCGTCACCGTGGACCTGCCGCAGGCGGCCGAGGACGGCGGGGAGGAGAAGCTCGCCGCGCGGCTCGAGGCGCTCGAGGGCTGCGCGGTGCTCGTCACCAGCGCCATCGGGACCGGCGCCGTGGCCCGGGTGTCGGCGCGCGGGGTCCACCCGATCAAGGTGCCGGATCGCGAGCCCATCCTGCGCTCGCTCGACCGGCTCTGCGCGGTGCTGGCCGGCACGCCGCCGCCCTGGCTGCGCCGCCTCCTCCTGCGCGAGGAGGTGTCGGCGCTCGACCTCTCCCGGCGCGCCGGGGGAGAGGAGGGGACGCCGTGACCCCGAACCCGCTCGCGGTGCTCGGGCCGCCCTCGCCGGCCCAGAACTGCCGCTACGACGGCGGCTGCGGCGGCCACGGAGAGGCCGGGAGCGGGCTGCCGCCGGAGGTGCACGCCCGCGTCGCCGACCACCCCTGCTACGGCCCCGGCGCCGACCACCGCTTCGCGCGCATCCACCTCCCGGTGGCGCCGGCCTGCAACATCCAGTGCCACTACTGCAACCGCAAGTACGACTGCGCCGGCGAGAGCCGGCCCGGCGTCACGAGCCGCCGGCTCACGCCCGAGGAGGCGGTGGCGCGCGCCCGCGCCGTCGCCGCCGAGCTGCCGAAGCTCTCGGTGGTCGGCATCGCCGGCCCCGGCGATCCGCTCGCGCCCGGCAGCGTGGCCCACACCTTCGCCACGCTCGAGGGGGTGAAGCGGGCGCTCCCCGGCGTCCGGCTCTGCGTCTCCACCAACGGCCTCGCCCTCGCCGACCACGCCGACCGGCTCGCCGACCTCGGCGTGGAGCACGTCACCGTGACCGTGAACGCGCTCGACCCGGAGGTGGGCGCGCGGCTCTACGCCTGGGTGGCCTGGCGCGGCCGCCGCTACACCGGCCCCGGCGCGGCGCGGCTCCTCTCGGAGCGGCAGCTCGAGGGGCTCGCCCGGCTCGCCACCCGCGGCGTCCTCTGCAAGGTGAACTCGGTGCTCGTGCCCGGCGTGAACGACGCCCACCTCCCCGCGGTCTCGCGCGCGGTGCAGGGGCTCGGGTGCTTCGCCCACAACGTCATGCCCCTGCTCTCGGCCCCGGAGCACGGCACGCACTTCGGCCTCACCGGCCAGCGCGGCCCCACCGAGGCCGAGCTGGCGGCGGTGCGGCGGGCCTGCGGCGGCCGCCAGATGACCCACTGCCGCCAGTGCCGCGCCGACGCGGTGGGGATGCTCGGCGACGACCAGAACGCCCGCTTCGCCCACGCCGGCGAGGCGGTGCGGGTGGCGGTCGCCACGCGGGACGGCGCGCGGGTGGACCAGCACTTCGGCCACGCCACCGCCTTCCGCGTCTACGAGCTCGCCGCCGGCGGGGCGCGCCTCGTGGCCGAGCGCGAGGTGTCCCACTACTGCCGGGGCGGGGAGGGGGACGAGGACGTGCTGCCCGCCACCCTGCGCGCCCTCGCCGACTGCCGCGCGGTGCTGGTGGCCAAGGTGGGCCGCTGCCCGCGCGAGGCGCTCCAGGCCGCCGGCATCGAGCCCTCCGAGGCGCAGGCGTTCCTGCCCATCCCGGCGGCGCTCGCCGCCTGGGAGGCGGCGCGGGCGAAGGAGGTGGCGTGATGGGCCCGTCGCCGCGGCCGGCGCGCACGCTCGCCGCCTTCCGCCTGCTCGAGACCGCGGAGGAGTACCTCGACTTCTTCGGGATCCGCTATGCGCCCGAGGTCCTCGCCGCCGGGCGCCTCGTCATCCTGCGCCAGCTCTCGCGCGAGCTCGCCGCCGTGGACGGGCTCACGCCGCCGCTCGAGGAGCCCGAGCGGCTCCGGCGCTACGAGGAGTGCCTGCGGCGGGCCTACGCCGTCTTCCGCTGGTCGGGCCCGGAGGCGGAGCGGCTGGTCCTGCTCGGCGGGAGGACCCCGGGATCGGGCTGCGGCGGCTGCGGCGGGGGCGCCGGATGCGGCGCCTGAGCCTCGCGCCCGGGCTCTCGCAGGCCGAGCGGGAGCGCTACCGGCGCCAGCTCCGGCTCGCCGGGTTCGGCGAGGCGGCGCAGCTCCGGCTCCGCTCGGCGAGCGTGCTCGTGAGCGGCTGCGGCGGCGTGGGCGGGGCGGCGGCGCTCTACCTCGCGGCCGCCGGCGTGGGCCACCTCGTCCTCTCGCGCGGCGGGCCGCTGGCCCTCGAGGACCTGAACCGCCAGGTGCTCGCGACGGAGGACCGGGTCGGCTGGCCGGCCGTCTGGGAGGTGCGCGACGCCGTCCGGCGGGTGAACCGGCACGTGCAGGTGGACGCGGTCGAGGAGCCCATCCGGCGGGACGGCGCCCGGCGCCAGGTCCGCCGGGTGGACCTCGCCCTCGACGCCGCCGCCGCCTTCGCCGAGCGCGACGCCTTGAACCGCGCCTGCGTGGCCCTGCGCCGACCGATGGTGGAGGTGGCGGTGGACGACTTCGCCGGCCACCTCACCACCTTCCTCCCCGGCGAGACCCCCTGCCTCCACTGCCTCTACCGGCTGCGGGCCGAGCCCGATCCCGACGGCCCCGGCGTGCTCGGGGCCGCGGCGGGCGCCATGGGCTGCCTCGCCGCCCTCGAGGCGCTGAAGGTGCTGGGGCGCTTCGGCACGCCGCTCGCCGGGCGCATGCTGTCGGTCGATCTGGCCGCGCCGCGCTTCTCCACCTACACGGTGCGGCGGGACCCGCGGTGCGCGGTCTGCGCGCCCCCGTTCCCGGGCGGCGGCGGCAGGGCGGAGGGAGCGGCGCGGCGCACCGGGTCGTGGTAGGAAAGGCGCCACCGGAGGGCGCCGCCCGGCCGGACCGCGCCCATGAGAGAACCTCGCCCCTCGGCCATCGACCGACTCACCGCCGCCTCCCTCGCCCACCCCTGGAAGTTCGTCGCCGGCGCGCTCGCCCTGGCGGCGGCCGGCGGGCTCCTCGCGGCCCGCCTCGAGATCCGCTCCAGCTTCGAGGAGCTGCTCCCCTCCGACGTCCCCAGCGTCCGCGAGATCAAGCAGCTCGTGAAGCGGGTGGGCGGCGACGGGACGGTCTTCGTGAACGTCCAGTGGGACGGCAGCCCCGAGGGCATGGCCGCGGCCAAGGCCCTCGCGCCGAAGCTCGCCCAGGACTACCTCGCCATGGGACCGCGCGAGATCCGGGCGGTGGAGTGGAACGTCGCGCCGGTCGAGCGCTGGTACGCCGACCACTGGCCGCTCTTCCTCGAGCTCGCCGACATCCAGAAGGCGCACGACCGGCTCGTCGAGGAGCTCGGCAAGGCCAAGGCCGAGGTGAACCCGCTGCTCGACCTGGGGCTCGACGACGCCGTCGCGACCTCCGGCGGGCCGCCGGTGGACGTGAAGGGGGTGGAGCTGCTCGACCCCGCGAAGCCCATGCCGCGCGAGGAGGTGGCGAAGCGGTTCGCCCAGTACTCGGACGGCTTCATGGTCTCTCAGAACGGCCCCTCGCTCCTGCTGGTGGTCCGCCCGGCCGGCACCAGCCTCGGCGTCGCCGAGGCCCGCGCGCTGCTCGACCGCATGCGGACCGTCGCCGAGCGCCACCGGGCCGAGCTCGACGCCCACCACCTGAAGCTCGGCTACGCCGGCAGCTTCCCCACCTTCGTGGCCGAGTACGAGGCGATCATCGGCGACGTCTTCTCCACCTTCTTCGCCTGCGTGGCGGTGATCCTGGCCTCGCTGGTGATCTTCTTCCGCGACCTGCGCTCGATGGCCACCCTGGGGCTCGCGGTGCTCTGCGGGGTCGCGGTCACGTTCGGCGTCACCTGGCTCGTCATCGGCTACCTCAACACCCAGACCGCCTTCCTCGGCGCCATCGTGGTGGGCAACGGCATCAACTACGGGCTCATCTACCTGGCCCGGGTCGGGCAGCTGCGCCGCCAGGGCGTGGCGCTCGCCGAGGCCTGCCACGAGGGGGCCCGCGAGGCGTTCTCGGCCACGCTGCTCGCCTCGCTCGGCACGGCGGTCTCCTTCGGCACCCTCATCGTCGCGGCCAACCGCGGCTTCCGTCACTTCGGCTTCATCGGCGGGCTCGGCATGCTGCTCTGCTGGGCGGCCACCTTCGCGCTGCTCCCGGCGCTCCTCACCCTGGTCGAGAAGGTCCGGCCCTTCCGCCGGCGGGCCAAGGGCGACTTCCTGCCGGGCCGGGTGCGCGTGCTCGAGCGGATCTTCGCCCGCCCCGGCCTCATCGCGGCCGCCTTCGCGGTCCTCACCGTGGCGTCGCTGGCCCTCTTCGCGCTCCGCTCGCCGCAGATGATGGAGCGGAACCTCGACAACCTCACCAACGAGATGAAGGGGAACGACGAGCTGCGCCAGCAGAACCGGCTCGCCAACAGCGGCCTCGGGAAGTCGAGCGCCTCGGTGCTGGCGCTCCTGCCCGACCGCAACGTCGCCGACGGCTACTGCGACGTCATCCGGGCGCGCCAGAAGGACCCGCGCTGGAGCGACCTCATCGAGGGCTGCGACACCGCCTCCTCGGTGGTGCCGCGCCAGCAGCCGGAGAAGCTGGCGCTCCTCTCCGACGTCGCCCGCCGGCTCACCGATCGCGTGCTCGACCGGCTCCCGCCGCCGCAGGCGGCCCGGGCCCGGGCCATCCGGGCCGACCTCCTCGCGCAGCGCCCGGTCACCGACGCCGACGCCCCCTCGTCGCTCCTCGACCGGTTCCGCGAGCGCGACGGCACGGTGGGCGGCATCGCCGTCATCACCGCCCGGCCCGGCGCCCACCTCGAGCTCGAGCCGAGCATGCGCCGCTTCGTCGAGGCGGTCCGGAACGTGCCGGTCGGCGGCCGGACGTACGACGCCAGCGGCGAGACGGTGATCTTCGCCGACCTGCTCTCCAACATCGAGCGCGAGGGGCCGCTCACCACCGGGCTGTCGTTCCTGGGCGTGTGCCTGCTGGTCGTGCTCTTCTTCCGGCGGGCCCGGGCCAGCGCGCGCGTGCTGGTCTCCCTGGCCGTCGGGGTGGTGCTGATGGTCGGGGTGGCCTCGGCGACCGGCCTCAAGATCAACTTCTTCAACTTCATCGCCTACCCGATCACCTTCGGCATCGCGGTGGACTACGGCGCCAACGTGGCGGCCCGGATGAGCGCGCGGCGGAGCGTCCTGCCGGCGCTCGCCGAGGTGGGGCCGGCCGTGGCGCTCTGCTCGTGGACCACCATCGTGGGCTACGGCTCGCTCCTGTTCTCGATCAACCGGGCCCTGCGGTCCTTCGGCTGGTACGCCATGCTCGGCGAGCTCACCTGCCTGCTCGCCGCCCTGGTCCTCCTGCCCGCGATGCGCCTCCTGTTCGCCCACGTCCCCGAGGAGGGGGAGGGCGCTTGACGGGAGGCGCGGATGCGGAGAAGGTGCGCCCGATGAACGCCGCTCCAGACCTCTCGGTCGTGATCCCCCTCTACAACGAGGAGGAGAACGTCGCCCCGCTGCTGGCCGAGCTCTTCACCGCGCTCGAGCGGCTCGGCCGGCGCTTCGAGGTCGTCTGCGTGGACGACGGCAGCAAGGACGGCACCTTCGCGGCGCTCCGGGCCGAGGTGGCGGCGCGCCCCTGCCTCCGGGTGCTCCGGTTCCGCCGCAACTTCGGCCAGACCGCCGCCATGAGCGCCGGCATCGAGGCCGCCCGCGGCGCGGTCATCGTCCCCATGGACGGCGATCTGCAGAACGACCCGGCCGACATCGGCGCGCTCCTCGCCCGGCTCGACGGCGAGGGGGGCGAGCGGGTGGACGTCGTCTCCGGCTGGCGCAAGCACCGGAAGGACAAGGAGTTCGGCCGCAAGCTGCCCTCGCGCATCGCCAACCGGCTCATCAGCGCGGTCAGCGGCGTGGAGCTGCACGACTACGGCTGCTCGCTCAAGGCCTACCGGCGCGAGGTGATCGCCGGGGTGCGGCTCTACGGCGAGATGCACCGCTTCATCCCGGTGTACGCGAGCTGGCAGGGCGCCCGGGTCGCGGAGCAGGTGGTGAACCACCGCGCCCGCCGTGCCGGCAAGAGCAAGTACGGGCTGGGCCGCACCGGCAAGGTGATCCTCGATCTGCTGGTGGTGAAGTTCCTCGCCAGCTTCCAGAGCAACCCCATCTACCTGTTCGGCGGGGCGGGGCTCGTCTCGCTGGCGCTGTCCTTCCTCTCCTTCGCCTGGGCCGCCGGGCTGAAGCTCCTCGGCGAGAAGGACCTCGTCGAGACGCCGCTGCCGCTGCTCGGGGTGGCGTTCGGGCTCGCCGGCCTCATCTGCGTGCTCATGGGGCTCCTGGCCGAGCTGAACGTGCGCACCTACTACGAGTCGCAGGCGAAGCGCCCCTACCTCGTCGCGGAGGAGCTGTCCGGCGACGACGCCCGGGCCCGGGAGCGGGCAGGGTAGGCTCGGCCCATGTGCGGCATCGCTGGCGAGGTCCGGCTCGACCGGAGCCCGGACGCGGAGGCGGTCCGGCGCATGGGCCCGGCGCTCGCCCACCGCGGCCCGGACGCCGAGGGCTTCTTCTTCGAGGGGCCGGCGGCGCTGGCGCACCGGCGCCTCTCGATCCTCGACCTCGAGGGCGGCGGGCAGCCCATGAGCGCCGGGGGCTGCACCCTCGTCTTCAACGGGCAGTGCTACCGGCACGAGGCGCTGCGGGCCGAGCTGCGCGCCCGGGGGCACGCCTTCCAGACCCGCAGCGACACCGAGGTGGTGCTGCGGGCCTACCTCGAGTGGGGCGAGCCGTTCGTCGAGCGGCTCGACGGCATGTTCGCGGTGGCGCTCTGGGACTCCCGCGCCCGCAAGCTCCTCCTGGCCCGCGACCGGATGGGCAAGAAGCCGCTCTACTACGCCCTGGCCCAGGGGGGCGCGTTCCTCCGCGCCCCGCCGGCCGAGGGGCTCACGCCCGCCACCGGCGCGCTCTTCGCCTCCGAGCCCAAGGCGCTCCTCGCCCACGGCGGCGTCCCGCGCGCGCTCGACCGGACCGCCCTCGTCCAGTACCTGGCGGTCGAGTACGTGCCGCAGCCGCGCAGCGTCTGGGACGCCGTCTTCAAGCTCCCGGCGGCCCACGTGGCGGTGCTCGACGCGCAGGGCTTCCGGCTCCGGCGGTACTGGGAGCTGCCGCTCGAGGGCGGCGCGCCGGAGCGGCTCGACGAGGCGGGGCGGGGGCTGGTGGAGCGGCTCGAGGGGGCGGTGGCCCGGCGGCTGGTGGCCGACGTGCCGGTGGGCGTCTTCCTCTCCGGCGGCGTGGACTCGACCGCCATCGCCGCGCTCGCCACCCGGCACGCGCGGCCGGTCGCCACCTTCTCCATCGGCTTCGAGGAGGCGAGCTTCGACGAGTCGCGCTGGGCGCGGCTCGCGGCGGAGCGGCTCGGGACCGACCACCACGAGGAGCGGCTCTCGGCGACCGCCTCGCTCGACCTGCTCCCGGCGGCGGTGGAGGAGCTCGACGAGCCCTTCGCCGACCCGAGCGTGCTGCCGACGCTGCTCCTGTCGCGCTTCGTCCGCAAGCACGTGACGGTGGCGCTGGCCGGCGACGGCGGCGACGAGCTCTTCGCGGGCTACGACACCTTCCTCGCCCATGGGCCCGCGGCGCTCGCCGCCCGCATCCCCGCCCCGCTGCTCGCGGCCGCCTCGCGCGCCGCCGCGCTCCTGCCGGCGTCGGACCGGAACATGAGCTTCGACTTCCGGCTGAAGCAGTTCCTGCGCGGGGTCGGGGCCGAGCCGTCGCTCCGCCACCAGGCCTGGATCGGCGCCTTCGCGCCGGGCGAGCTCGCGCGCGTGCTCTCGCCGGAGCTCGCCGCGCTGGCGACGCCGGAGGTGGTCTTCGGCCCGGTCCGCGCCGCCGCCGCCCGCGACGCCGCCCGCGGCGTGCGGCCCGGCTCGGTGGACGAGGCGCTGCGCTTCTTCCTCGCCCACTACCTCGAGGGCGACATCCTGGTGAAGGCCGACCGGGCCTCGATGGCGGCCTCGCTCGAGGCGAGGGCGCCGTTCCTCGACCTCGAGGTGGTGGAGTACGCGGCGCGGCTGCCGGCCTCGCTCAAGCTGGGCTGGAGGAGCACCAAGGTGGTGCTCAAGCACGCGCTGCGCGGCATCGTGCCCGAGGAGATCCTCTCCCGCCCGAAGAAGGGGTTCGGGATCCCGGTGGCCGCCTGGATCCGCGGGCCGCTCCGGCCGCTCTTCGAGGACCTCTTCTCGGAGGGGTCGCTCCAGCGCTCCGGCGCCTTCGAGCCTGCGGCGCTCCGCGCCATGCTGCAGCGCCACCTCTCCGGCCAGGCCGACCTCCGCAAGCCGCTCTGGACCGCCGCCATGTTCCTGCTCTGGCAGCGCCGCTGGGGAGGGCAGGGGTGAGCGAGGAGCGGCTCGGCCCCGGCCGCGCGGAGCGGCGGCTCGCCGCCGGCTGCGCCGCCGGGATGGCGATCGCGGCCGCCGGGACCTGGGTCCGCTACGCCCTCGAGGGCACGCTCCGGATCGACACCCACACGCTGCCGTTCGTGCTCGCGAGCGCGACGAGCGGGGTGGGGCTCATCCTGGCCGGCGCCTGCGCCCTGCGGCTCGCGCCGCGGGCCGGGCGGCTCTCGTGGCGTGCGCTCGCGGGCGCCGCGGTGGCCGTCCAGGCGCTCGCGCTCGGGGCCCTCGCGCTCACCTCGAGCGACCTCTTCGGCTACCTCTGCTACGGGGGGCTGGCCCGGGCCGGCATGAGCCCGTACGCCGCTCCGCCGGACGCGCTCGCGCCCTCGCCGCTCCTCGGCCCGGCGCAGTGGACCCACGACTACCCGAGCCCGTACGGCCCGCTCCTGCACCTCGTCGCCCGGGGCGCGGCGGCCGCGGGGGAGCGCCTGGGGAGCCCGCTCTGGGGCGCCGTCTTCTCCTTCAAGGCCATGATGCTCGCGGCCTTGCTCGCGGCGCTCGCGCTGGCGAAGCGCCACCTGCGCGCCCGCCCGGACGAGGAGGCGAAGGAGATCTTCGCGGCGCTCGCCCTGGGCCCGCTCCTCGCGTGGGAGCTGCCGGGGCAAGGGCACAACGACGCGCTGCTGTTCCTCTCGGTCACGACCTTCCTCGTCGCCGCGAGCCGGGGGCGCGAGCGGCTCGCCGCCGCCGCCCTGGCGCTCGGGACGGCGGTGAAGTTCTCGGTGGCCCCCCTCCTCGGCCTCTACCTCGTGCTGGCGGGGCGCCGCTCGATCCTGCGCGCCGCCGGCCTGGGGCTCGTCGTGATCGCGGTGCTCGGCGCGGCGTACGCCACCGACCCGCAGGCCGCGGCGTCGCTGCGCGGCATCTTCATCACCGTGGGCGGCGGCGTCCCGCGCCACGCCCACTCGCTCGTGGACCTGGGCTGCCTCGTGCTCGACGGGCTCGGCCACCCCGAGGCGTCGCGCGTCTGGTTCCGCGTCCTCTCGCTCGCCTCGGCGGTGGGGTGCCTCGGGCTGCTCGCGCGCGCCGCGTGGCGGGCCCGCGACCTCGACGGGCTGGCGCGCGGGTACCTGCTCTTCCTCTTCGCGCTCTTCCTCACCACGCCCTGGTTCCAGCCCTGGTACGTCTCCTGGGCGCTGCCGCTGCTCCTCGTCGAGCGCGACCCGGCCTGGCGCCGGCTCCTCGCCGCCTTCGCGGTGGTGACGGTGGTGCAGTGGGCGGCGCCGCTCGACCCGGTGACCACCGTGCTCGGCGACGCCTGGCTCGCGGTGAAGCTCGCGCAGCTGCTCCGGCGGGGCGAGCCGGAGGGCACGGCCCTCCCTCAGACCGCCTGACGAGGCCGGCGGGCCCTCAGCGCAGCGACGCGGCGCCCGCTGCGGCCGGCGGGAAGAGCGGCTCGCCCGGCGCGAGCCGGTAGACCTTCACCACCGGCACCCCGCGGATCGCGACCGTCTCCCAGGGCTCCCGGCCCCGGAGCCGCTCGAAGGCGTCCTGGTTGTGCCGGTAGAGCCGCCCCGCGGCGGTGACCACGTAGCAGACGCGTCCCTGGCGGCAGGCGCTCTTGCGGGTGAGGACGGTGTAGGCGAGGTCGTCGCGCCCGGCCTGCTCGGCGTAGAACTCGACCGGCCACTCGGTCTCGCTCGCGACCTCCGCGCCCGGCTCGGCGCGGGCGGCGATGGCGCGCACCGCCTCCCGGAGGCCGGCGTCGAAGTAGTCGCAGTGCGGGAACCACCAGCCGAGCGCGCCGTCCCCGCCGCCGAAGGCGTTCACGTAGAGCCGGTAGTGGGGCGCGTGGGCCACCGCGGCGCGGGCCTCGGTCCCGGCCATGAGCACCGCCAGCGCCGGGAAGGCGGGGCGCCACGGCACGCGGGCGGCGAGCGTCCGGGCGGCGTGGGCCGCGAGCAGGGCGAAGGCCGGGAGGACCGAGACGAAGAAGCGGCCGTACATCGCCGAGGCGATGGTGAAGGAGAGGACGAAGGTCCCGATCCAGCAGAGGAAGACCACGTGCGCCGGGCGCCGCCGGAGGAGCGCGAGCGCGAGGCCGGCGAAGGCCAGCACCGCCGTCGGCGGCGCGAGCTTCACCCAGGCGAAGGCGAGGTGGAACCAGAACGGCACGCCGCCGTGGAAGTTGAAGGCCAGGTTGCCGTAGAGCCGGCCCCGGAACAGCAGCGTCTCGCTCGTGGCCCGGTCGCCGACGGCGTCGCCGGCCACGTAGTGGGCGATGTACTCCCAGGTGGACGGCAGGAACGGCGCCCAGTTGACCGCCGCGAAGACCACCAGGGCGATCCCGCCCAGGATCACCCAGCGCGAGAAGGGGATGCGCCAGCGCGTGCCGCGGGCCCGCAGCGCCCAGTAGGCGAAGAGCGGGATGGGCGCGAAGAAGATGAAGTACTTCGAGGCGAGCATCCCGCCCAGCGCCGCGCCGGCCCACGCCTCCCAGCGGCGGCGGTCGCGGTCGCGCCCGTCCTGCGCGGCGGCGTGCGCCTCGCCCAGGCACCAGAGCAGCAGCGCCAGGAAGAGCCCGAGGAGCGTGTCCTCCTTGGCGATGCGCTGGTAGCCGACGAAGGTGGTCGAGAGGGCGCAGAGCGCCGCCCCGAGGAGCCCGGTGGCCCGCCCGAAGTAGCGCCGCCCGAGGAGCGCCACCGCGACCACGGTGCCGCCCGCGGCGACGGCGTTGGGGAGCCGGGTGAGGGTCTCGGGCGCGAGGCGCGGGAAGGCCCACGCCGCGCCGGCGATGAGCCACTTCATGAGCATCGGGTGCTCGACGTCGTCGCCCCCGAAGTCGCCCTTCAGGTAGCGCAGCGCCGCGAGCCACTTGTGGACCTCGTCGTCGGAGAAGCCCTCCGCCGAGAGGTGGCGCACCCGGAGCCAGACGCCCGCGAGCGCGAGCGCCGCGAGGAGCAGCTTCTGCCAGCCGAGGAAGGGGGTGGTGCGGCCTTCGAGCTCGACCGGCGCGGTGCTACCTGCGGCCATCCACGACCCCGAGCTTCGGGCGGGACCGGGCCGGGGCCGCCGGCTTCTCCTCGGCCGACATGGCGCGGGCGTACCAGCGCCAGAGCCGGCCCACGCCGTCGCGCACCGAGACCCGCGGCTCGTAGTCGATGAGCCGCCGGGCCTTCTCGATGTCGGCCGAGGTGGTGAGGGCGTCGGAGTCGACCTTGGGCTGCGGGACGAGGTGCGCCTTGCGGCCGGCGAACTCCTCCATGCAGCGGATGAAGTCGAGCAGGCGCACCGGCTGGCCGCGGCCGAGGTTCAGGATCTCGTACCCGAGCGGCCGGTCCAGCGCCTGGACGACGCCGCGGGCGATGTCCTCGACGTAGGTCCAGTCGCGGAACATGTCGCCGGCGCCGTAGAGCGGGATCTGCTTCCCGGTGAAGATGCTGTCGAGCACCTTGTACGCCATCATGTCCGGCCGGTTGCGCGGGCCGTAGACGGTGAAGAAGCGCAGGACGGTGACGTCCTGGCCGTACAGGTGGTGGTAGCTGTGGGCCAGCATCTCCGCGGCCCGCTTGCTCGCGGCGTACGGCGCGAGCGGGCGGTCGGCCGGATCGGTCTCGATGAACGGCTGGATGGCGGTGTTGCCGTAGGCCGAGGACGTGGAGGCGAGGACGAAGTTCCGCACCGGCCGGCGGCGGGCCGCCTCGAGCAGGTTGAGCGTGCCGGTCAGGTTCACGTCGAGGTAGTCGTGCGGGATCTCGAGCGAGGCCCGCACGCCCACCAGCGCGGCGAGGTGGACCACCGCGTCGATGCCCTCGGCGAAGAGCTTCTCCACCAGGGCGCGGTCGCGGATGTCGCCCTCCACGAGCCGGAAGGCGGAGCCGTTCGGGCCGGAGGCGAGCTCCTCCACGTTGGCCCGCTTGTTGGCCGGCGCGTAGTACGGGTCGAAGTTGTCGAGGCCGACCACCTCGTCCCCGCGAGCGAGGAGCATGGCGCTGACGTGGCTGCCGATGAAACCGGCCGCGCCGGTGACGAGGATGCGCTGGCTCAAATCGAAGTCTCCATGGTGCACCGCGTCAGGCTAGCCGACATGGGCGGCAGCCGAGCGTGGCTCCGCCTGGGTGTACGGTGGCGCCCTCATAGCACAACCGGGCCGCTGGGGGGACTCCCCCCGGGAAGGCCGGCGCCGACCGTCGCCACGCCGTCTCAGGATGGATACGGCTTGTCCTTGCCGCTCGGCCGGGCCGCCTCCGGCTTCCGGTCGCGGGCGGCGAGATATCGGCCCAGGGGGGCGTCGTTCACCTGGATGTGGAACTTGATCCACTCCGGGATGCGCTGGCCGATCGACTCGGCCAGGACCGCGAGGTCCTCGCCGGCCTTCTCGGCCTCTGAAACCTGAAGGAAGTCCTGCATGAAGAGATCGTGGGCGGCCTTGTGGCGCGCCCGCTCGGGGTAGAGCGTCTCCTCCATCACCCGCTCCTCGCTGGAGAAGTGCCACACGAGGTAGTCGCCGAGCTTCACCACGGCGGCGTGGACCGCCTCCCGGTCGCCGGAGCCGATGGCCTCGACGGCGGCCGCCACCTGGCGCATCAGCGCCCGGTGCTCGACGTCGACCTTCTCGAAGCCGACCTCCAGATCCTTCGTGAATGACTCGCTCATGCCCAGGAGGCCTCCGCCGCGAAGAACAGCAGAAGGAGGGCGCGAACGCAAGGTCCGCGGCGCGCCGGCCGGGCGCCCGGGGGACCGGCGCGGGCAGGTGTGCGGGGAGGTCGCTCCGGGGCCTACGCCGGCGCCCGCATCCCCGCGGGCGACCGCTCCTGCCGGGCCCGCAGGGCGAGGGTCAGGCCGAACCAGGCGCCGAGGAAGGTGACGAGCGCGGCGCCGGCGGCGGCGAGCGACGGCGCGAGCGCCTCGGACGCGCGCCACGCCACGACGAAGAGGTCCCCCGAGATCCCGAACGCGAGCGGCACCATGGCGGCGAGGACGAGCCGGCTCGCGATCCGGTGGAAGTGCTCGGTCTCCTCGCCCCGCTCCACGATCCGGTGCCAGGCGGCCGGGGTCATGAGCAGCACCACGCTGAGCGCGATGCACCCGAGGTTGCCGACGTGGAGCCAGCGCACCGCCGGCGGCAGCTCGTCGAAGCTGTCCATGAGGCTCACGGCGAACTGGAAGCCGAGGAGCGCCTGCGCGCCCGGGAGCACCATGCGAGCTTCGGTGAGGACGTGCTGGATCTTCTCGTCGAGGGGGGTGGGCTTCACGGGTTCCTCCGTCACCGGATGCGGGCGGCGGAGCCGCACCCCGAGGGTGAGCGCGTACCAGAAGCCGGCCGCCGTGGCGCCCGCCAGGATCCCCCCCGGCAGCCGGGCCGCCCGGGAGAGCGGCGCCAGGGCGACCGCCACCTCGAGCCCGAGGGCGAGCGCGAACGGGGCGAGCGCCAGGTCGAGCACCCGGGTCGTGAAGCGGTGGACGCCCGGCGTGTCGTTCCCCCCCTCCACGAGCCGGTGGTGGGCCGCCGGCAGGACGAGCAGGCAGAAGGCGCAGAGCAGCAGGCAGAGGCTCGCGAACTTGAGCGCCTGCTCGAGGGGCAGGAGCCGCTCGAACCCCGGCTCGAAGAAGGAGCGGTAGCCGAACCCGATGAGGATCTGCGTCCCCAGGATGAGGATGCGAGCCTCGTCCATCGCGTTCTGCACCTTGTGGGACAGGGCCGCCATGCGCGCCGGATCCGGGTCCTTCCTCTCCCTGGAAGTTGCGGCCTCGCCGGGGTCCTCGCGAGCCCCATTCCGCTTTCGGTTTTTGCACTGCCACTTACCCGGGCCCCGACCGATTCCTATCCTTCAAGCGCGAAAGGGGGAACCGACGGTGAACACGAGCCTCGAGATGCAGCGCCGCGGTCCGGTCATGGTGCTCAAGCTGCACGGGCGCTTCGACGGCTCGTCGGCCTGGTCCGTGCGCAACGCGATCGAGGCGAGCCCGTCGGACGCGTTCATCGTGGACCTCGGCGCGATCGAGGAGTTCCACGGGTTCGGGGCCGCGGTGCTGGCGGCCGGCATCACCTCGCCGCGGGCGCGGCGGGTGCGGGTGCAGGGCGTGACGGCGGAGGAGGCGCGGCTGTTCTCGAGCTTCGGCGTGGACCGGCTGCGCGTCCGGCGCGCGCTGGCGCGCCGGGCGGCCCCTCAGTGGACGAGGGCGTGCAGCACGGGCGCGATGGCGAGCGCCGGCAGGAGCGCGCCGACGCGCACGCGCCGGTCCTCGACGCCGAGCCCCGCCACCATGAGGTTCACCCCGATGCCGATGATCATGAGCCCGCCGGTGCCGGTGATGACGAGCACGCTCGGGTCGGTGGACGGATCGGGCAGCGAGGCGGCGAGCGCGCCGGCGGCGAGGCTGAGGCCGCCCTGGAGCGCGAGCACGGTGAGGGCGGAAAAGCCCACGCCGATCCCGTAGACGCCGGAGAGCGCGATCGACGCGATCCCGTCGAGCGCCGCCTTGAGCACCAGGATGGCGTTCTTGTGCGACAGCCCGTTCTGCAGCGACCCGACGATCGCCATCGGGCCGACGCAGAAGAGCAGGCTCGCGGTCACGAACCCCTCGGTGAACCGCCCCGAGCCGCGGAAGCGGCGCCGCAGGGTCTCGCCGAGCGACCCCAGCCGCTCCTCGATCCCGAGCGCCTCGCCGACGAGGCCGCCGAGCGCGAGCCCGACGAGCGCCACCATCACGCCGGGGAGCCGGGCGCTCTCGATGGAGCGCAGGCTGCCCGCCATGCTGAGCCCGACGTAGGCGGTGACGAGCCCGAGCACCTGCATCAGGGTCCGGCCCATCTTCTCGGGGAGCCGCGCGCCGACGAGCAGGCCGAGGGCCGTGCCCCCCGCCACCGTCGCCACGTTCACCCAGGTCCCGCTGGTCCTCGCGAAGAGCTCGATCACGGTGCGGCATCCTACCCCGCGCCGGCGAAGTCGCCAGCCGCGATGTCAGGGCAGGAGCAGCACCGACCCCGTGGTCCGCCGCCCCTCGAGGTCGCGGTGGGCCTGGGCGGCCTCGGCGAGCGGGTAGCGCCGGCCGATCTCGGCCGCGATCTTCTTCGCGGCCACCAGCGCGAAGAGCGCCGCGGCCGCCTGCTCGAGCTCGCCGCGATCCGCGGTGTAGGCCATCACCGAGGGGCGGGTGAGGAAGAGCGAGCCCTTCACCCCGAGGGTGAGGGGGCTGACCGGCGGCACCGGGCCGGAGGCGTTCCCGAAGCTCACCATCATCCCGCGCGGCGCGAGGCAGTCGAGGGAGCCGTCGAAGGTGGCCTTCCCGACCGAGTCGTAGACCACCGGCACCCCGGCGCCGCCCGTGAGCGCCTTCACCCTCGCGGGGAAGTCCTCGCGCGTGTAGACGACGACCTCGTCGCAGCCGTGCGCCCGCGCCAGCGCCGCCTTCTCGTCGGAGCCGACCGTGCCGATCACGCGGGCGCCGATCGCCTTCAGCCACTGGCAGGCGATGAGGCCGACCCCGCCCGCGGCGGCGTGCCAGAGCACGGTCTCGCCCGGCTTCACCGCGTGGACGCGGCGGACCAGCATCTCCACCGTGAGCCCCTTCAGCATGAGCGCGGCGGCGTCCTCGAAGGAGACGGCGTCGGGGAGCTTCACCAGCCGGTCGGCGGGGAGGACCCGCCGCTCGGAGTAGCTGCCCGGGGGGCCGCCCTGGTAGGCGACGCGGTCGCCGGCGCGCACGTGCGCGACGCCGGGGCCGACCGCCTCGACCACCCCGGCCCCCTCCACGCCGAGGCCGGCCGGGAGCGGGAGCGTGTAGAGCCCGGTGCGGTGGTAGGTGTCGACGAAGTTCACCCCGATGGCTTGGTGGCGCACCCGCGCCTGGCCGGGGCCGGGCTCCCCCACCTCGACCTCCTCGAGCGTCAGCACCTCGGGGCCGCCGGTCTGGTGGAAGCGGATGGCTCGGCTCATGTGTCCCTCCTGGACTCAGTCGTGCTGCGCCACCTGCAATACCAGCTTCCCGCGGCCGTGGCCCGAGTCCATGCGCCGGTGGGCGTCGGCGACCTGCTCGAGCGGGAGCACCGCCTCGACGAGCGGCCGCACCTGTCCCCGCTCCGCCAGGCGTCCCAGCTCCTCCAGGCGGGCCGCCTCGCGGGTGAGGAAGACGCCGTGGAGCGTGAGGTTGCGCGGGTAGAGGAGGTCGAGGTCCACGCCCGGGCCGAGGATGGTGGCGAGCCGGCCGCCGGGGCGGGTGACCGGGAGCGACTCGGCGATGGTCTGGCCGCCCGCGGTCGAGAAGACGGCGTCCACGCCGCGGCCGCCGGTGAGCTCGAGCACCGCCTTCGCGACGCCGCCGCCGGTGTAGTCGAGGCAGTGGTCGGCGCCGAGCCGGTGGAGGGTGGACTGGTTCTCCGGCCCGGCGGTGGCGATGACGCGGCAGCCGGCGGCGCGCGCGATCTGCACGGCGAAGGAGCCGACCCCCCCGGCGCCGCCGTGCACGAGCACCACCTCGCCGACCTGCACCCGCAGCCGCCGCACCAGCGCCTCGTAGGCGGTCCCGCCGGCGAGCGGCATCGACGCGGCCTGCGCGTGGCCGAGGCCGGCCGGCTTCGGGGCGACGATCGCCTCCGGGACCACCTCGTACTCGGCGTAGCTCCCGTGCGGGTTCCCGAAGATCTCCGGGGTGTAATAGACCTCGTCGCCCGGCTTGAAGCGGGTGGCGCCCGGCCCGGCCCCGGCCACCACGCCGGAGGCGTCGTAGCCGAGGATCACCGGCGGAGAGAGGCCGGCCCACGAGCCGTCGTGCCGGAGCTTCGCGTCCACCGGGTTCACGGAGGCGCAGATCACCCGGACGAGCAGCTGCCCGGGGCCGGGCGCTGGCTTCTCGACGTCCTTCAGCTCGAGGTTCTCGGGCCCGCCGAAGCGGGACAGGACTGCGGCGCGCATGGGCCCCATCTACGCGCTCGCGCCGGGGCCGGCGGCGGGCTTTCGGGGCCTCGCCTCAGGCGGCCCGGTCGGAGTCGCGGTCGGCGTCCCAGACCACCCGCAGCTGCGGCCGCCGCGCCCGCTTCGGCTCGCGCAGCCTGCCGGCCAGCTCGGCCGCGCCCACCGCCGCCACCGCCCCCAGGATCACCAGCATCGTCGCCATGGTCTCGCGCTCCGCTCTTCGACGAAGCTAGGACCGGCCTCCTCCGAGGAGAAGAAGGGGCACGCAAGAGGGGGCAAGGGCTCGCCGGGCGCTCAAGGGCGCAGGCCCGCCACGAGCAGCTTCGCCTGCCCCTCCGCCTCGACCCGGGCCACGAGCGCGTCCTCCGCGGCCTGCACCGCCACGGGCCGCAGGCTGCGCACCTGGGCGGAGAGCGAGATCCCGGGCGCGAGCGTCCGGTTGAGCCCGGTCTCCACCTGCGACCGCAGCGCCTCGAGCCGCGGGCCGACCGCGAAGCGGCCCTTCTCGCGCAGCTTCTCGAGCAGCGTCCCGCGCAGGAGCCACTCGAGCCCGGCGGAGAGCGCGTCGCGGGTCTCGAGGCTGTAGTCGAGGTCGGCGAGCGAGATGGTGGCGGTGGCGGGGTCGTAGACGGGACGGCCCACGAGGTAGAGGTCGCCCTCGATGGGCCCGGAGGCGACGTGGGCCTTCACCACGGCGAGCCCCCCGGCGCCCGACACCGAGAGGTCGCGCACGGTGACGGTGTGCCCGCCGGCGTCGAAGGACTTCCCGGAGAGCTGGCCCGCGAGCTGCCGGTTGGCCTCGGCGTACGGGATGCGGCCGTCGAGCGCGACGTGGAACCCGGGCGCGGCGCCCTGCGAGACCTCGAGCCGGGGGAGCGCGGGCGGGGGCTCGGCGGGGGGCGCGCCGAGGTGCACCACCGGCCTCGCGGTGAGGCCGACGGTGAAGTCCACCGACAGGCCGCGCCCGGAGAGCGGCGAGACGTGGGCGGCGCGCGGGTGGAGCAGCAGGAAGGCGTTGCCGGGGAGCGGGATGGGCTGGGCGAGCCGCTTCCAGGCCTCCTCGGCGCGGGCGCGCAGGTCGGCGGCCCGCGCCACCCGTGCGTCGAGGTCGGCCGCGGCCTTGGCGAGCTGGGGGCGCAGGTAGCCGTCGAGGTGCGGCGTCACGTCGTAGTGGAGGAAGGTGACCTGGCACGGGTCCGGGTAGGTCACGTCGAAGCGGCTGCGGGTGGCGAGCCGCCAGTCGGGCGACCAGGACGCCTCGGAGCGGAGCTCGAGCCGCACCGCCCGCGGCCGCTCCCCGATGCCGCAGCTCGCGACCCGCGGGCAGCTCTGGCCGCCGAAGGAGAGCGGGCTCTTCAGGCAGGCCTCGGCCTGGTAGCTCGCGGTGACCGCGGCGGCGAGGCGCGGGCCGTCGAGGGCGAGCTGAATCGGCGCGCGCGTGAGGGCGTACTTGATGCCCACCCGGTCGTTCGCGACCATCGTCCAGTCGCGGGTGGCGTCGATGCGCGCGGGCACCTCCCGCTCCAGCAGCTGGGCCGCCTCGGAGAGCTCCAGGGTCACCGGGAGCTCGAGGGTGGAGTCGGGCAGCTCCGGCAGCGGCGCGGGCGGGGCGGCGCCCGGCGACGGGATCGACAGCCGGTGGGCGCAGCCGGAGGCGAGCAGGAGGGCGGGGACGAGGAGGGCGCTCCGGAGGTGCTTCGGCATCATGGCGCGCAGGACTACACCCCGCTGGGCGTGGGCGTCCAGGGTCGGGGCGCGCGGTCAGCGGCTACGCCGGCGCCAGCCCCGCCTCCTTGAGCCGGGCGGCGAGGTGGTCGACGAAGGCGCGCACCTTCGGCGGCGTGGGGCGGCCGGGGGCGAAGAGGGCCTGGATCACGCTCCGCGGCGGCAGCATGTGCGCCTCGAGGAGCGCGGTGAGCCGTCCCTCGCGCACGTCGGGGGCGACCATGAACTCGGGGATGATCGCCACCCCGAGCCCCTCGATGGCGGCGGCGCGGATGGCGTTGCCGCTCGAGGACTCGAAGCTCCCGGTCACCGGCACGGAGTAGGGGCCGCGCGGCCCCTTGAAGCGCCACTCCTCGGTGCGGCTGACGTTGGTGTAGTGCAGGCAGTCGTGCCCGGCGAGGTCGGCGGGCCGCTGCGGCGTGCCGCGGGCGGCGAGGTACGCGGGCGAGGCCACCACCACGGTGCGGTTGCGCGAGAGCTTCCGGACCGCGAGCGTCGAGTCGGACAGCGGGGCGATCCGCACCACCACGTCGTAGCCGGAGGTGGCGGCGTCGATGAGCCGGTCCTCGAGGGAGAGGTCCACGCGCAGCCCGGGGTGGCGGGCCAGCAGGGCGGGGATGGCGGGGGCGAGGAAGAGCTCGCCGAAGGAGACCGGGCCGTTCACGCGCAGCGTGCCGAGGGGGCTCGCCGAGAGCGCCTCCACCTCCCGCTGGCCGGCCTCGGCCTCCGAGAGCGCCCGCAGCGCGTGCTCCTGCAGGACGCGCCCGGCCTCGGTGAGCGCGAGCCGCCGCGTGGTGCGCGAGAGGAGCCGCGCGCCGAGCCGCGCCTCGAGCCGCGCCACCGCCTTGCTGGCGGCCGACTTGGAGACGCCGAGCTTCCCGGCGGCGGCGGTGAAGCCGCCGGTGCGCGCGACCTCGGCGAAGACGGCGAGGTCGGAGAGCCATTCGGCGGGCGTGGGCATCGCTCCCCATTTACCTCTCCGTCATGCCGAAGACCATGATCGAGCCGTTCCGGATCAAGTCGGTGGAGCCGATCCGCATGACCACCCGCGCGGAGCGGGAGGCGCTCCTGGCCGAGGCGCGCCTCAACGTCTTCCGGCTGCGGGCCCGCGACGTGCTCCTCGACTTCCTGACCGACTCCGGCACCGGGGCGATGTCGGCCCACCAGTGGGCGGCGATGATGGAGGGGGACGAGAGCTACGCCGGGGCCGAGAGCTTCTTCCGCTTCGAGGCGGCGGTGCGCGACCTCACCGGGTACGCCCACGTCATCCCGACGCACCAGGGGCGGGCGGCGGAGCGGATCCTGTTCTCGGTGGCGGCGCGGCCGGGCGACCTCGTCCCGTCCAACACCCACTTCGACACCACCCGCGCCAACCTCGAGGTGGCGGGGGCCGAGCCGCTCGACCTCGTGATCCGCGAGGGGCTCGAGCCGCGGACTCCCCACCCGTTCAAGGGGAACATCGACCTCGAGCGCGTCGAGGCGCTCCTGCGGACGCGAGGCGACCGGGTGCCGTTCGGGATGATCACCGTGACCAACAACTCGGGCGGCGGGCAGCCGGTGTCGCTCGAGAACCTGCGCGCCTACCGCGCGCTCCTCGCGCGCCACGGCAAGCCGCTCATCCTCGACGCCTGCCGCTTCGCCGAGAACGCTATGTTCGTGAAGCTGCGCGAGCCGGGGCAGGGCGAGCGGGCGGTGAAGGAGATCGCGCGGGAGATGTTCTCCCTCGCCGACGGCTGCACCATGAGCGCCAAGAAGGACGCGCTCGTGAACATCGGCGGCTTCCTCGCCCTGCGCGACGACCGCTGGGTCGAGCCGGCGAGGAACCTCCTCATCCTGACCGAGGGCTTCCCGACCTACGGCGGGCTCGCGGGCCGCGACCTCGACGCGCTCGCGGTCGGGCTCGAGGAGATCCTGCACGAGGACTACCTGCGCTACCGGCTGCGGACGGCCGAGTACATGGGCGAGAAGCTCCGCCAGGGCGGGGTGGCCATCGTCGAGCCGACCGGCGGGCACGCGGTCTACCTCGACGCCAGGGACTTCCTGCCCCACCTCGGCCCGGCCGACTACCCGGCCTGGGCCCTCGTGGACGCGCTCTACCTCGCGGGCGGGATCCGCGGGGTGGAGGTGGGCTCGGTCATGTTCGGCAAGCGGCTCGAGGACGGCACCGAGACGTACCACCCGATGGAGCTCGTGCGGCTCGCGTTCCCCCGGCGCGTCTACACCCAGAGCCACTTCGACTACGCCGCCGAGGTGGTCTGCGAGCTGAAGCGGGAGGCGGCGAGCGTGCGGGGGGTCCGCTTCGCGAAGCAGTCCCGCTACCTGCGCCACTTCACGGCCGAGTTCGAGTGGGCCTGAGGAGTGACCGGGGCCTCGGCAGCCGGTGCCCCGCGGAAGGCCCCGCGCGAGCCGCGGCGCCGCCCCCGCTGGGCGGCCCCGGGCGCCGCGGCGCGCGCCCATACTGCACCTCGTGAAGCTCGTCCTCCTCCGCCACGGCATCGCCGAGGACCGCGCGCCGGGCGGCGACGAGGCGCGCCGGCTGACGCGCCCCGGCCGCAAGAAGCTCGCCCGCGGCGCGCGGGGGCTGGCGCGGCTCCTCGACGAGGTGGACGCCTGGGCGGCGAGCCCGCTCGCGCGGGCGGTGGAGACGGCGCGGATCGCGGCGGACGAGCTCGGGGGCCCGGACGACCCGGAGGAGCTCGACGCGCTCCGCCCGGAGGCGCCGCCCGGGGCGCTCCTCCCGTGGCTGCGGCGGCAGCCGGTGGCGTCCACCGCGCTCGTCGCCGGTCACGCGCCGCACCTGCCGGCCCTGGCGGCGTTCCTCCTGGGAGCGCCGGGCCCGCTCTTCGAGCTCGAGAAGGGCGGGGCGTGCCTGCTCGAGCTCCCGCGCGCGCCGCGCGCCGGGTCGGCCCGGCTGGGCTGGCTCCTCACCGCGAAGCAGCTCCGCAAGCTGGGGGACGCGTGAAGCCGGGCGACGACCTGCTGGACCTCCCGGCGGAGCGGGGCGCCGCGCGCGTGGCGCTGCTCCTCTGCCGCGAGGCGGACGAGGCGGCGTGGCGGCTCCGGCTCGGCGAGGACGACGAGGCGCTGCACGACTTCCGGGTGGCGCTGCGCCGGCTGCGGAGCGCGCTCCGGGCCTGGCGGGCGGCGCTGCCGGGGAAGGCGGGCGGGCCGCTCGCGCGGGCGGTGAAGGAGGTGGCCGCCTGGACCGGGCCGGCGCGCGACGCCGAGGTGCAGCGGGCCTGGCTCGCCTCGGCGCGCGAGGGGCTGTCGCCGGCGGGGCAGGCCGCGGCCGACCGGCTCGCGGCCCGGTACGAGGCTCGCCGCGGCGCGGAGGCGGCGCGCCTGCGCGACCGGGCGGTGCCGCGCTGGGACCGGCTCTCGGCCCGGCTCTCGCGCCGGCTGGCGCGCCGCCTCGAGGCGGGCGGGGCGGGCCGCGCGCCGTTCGGGCGGGCGCTGGCGGAGCGGCTGCGCGAGGCGCAGCGCGAGGTGGAGCGCCGGCTCTGGCGCGTCGCCGGGGCGAGCGACGAGGCGCGGGCGCACCGGGCCCGCATCGCCGCGAAGCGGCTGCGCTACCTGCTCGAGCCCTTGCGGAAGAGCGCGCGGGCCTCCTCGAAGGAGGCGGTGGCGGCGCTCAAGGAGCTGCAGGACCTCCTGGGCGAGCTCCACGACCGGCACGTGCTCGCGGGGGAGCTGGGGGCGCTCGCGGAGGACGGCGCGGGGCCGGGCGCGCTCGCGGACGGGCTCGGCGAGCTCGGCCGGCGGGCGCGGGACGACGCCGAGGCGCTCTTCGGGCGCGCGCGGGCCTGGCGCGAGGAGGGGCTCTTGCGGCTCGCGACGGAGGTGGAGCGGGTGGCGCGGGCCGCCGAGGGCGAGCCCGCTAGAGATCGGGCTCCTGCCACGCCCGCGTGATCCGCGCCGCGATCCGCTTCGGCCCGAGGCCGGCGGCGGCGGCGAGGAGCTTGTTGCGGAAGCCGGGGATGACCACCCGCCGCCCGGCCATGAGCCCGCGGTAGCCGGCGAGCGCCACCCGCTCCGGGTCGAGCACGTTGCCGCCGCGGAAGAGCGGCGTGCGCCCGACGCCGCTCTTCTGCTCGAACGGCGTGCGGGTGGGGCCGGGGCAGAGGGCGGTCACGGTGATGCCGCTGTCGGCGAGCTCCTCCGCGAGCGCCACCGAGAGCGAGAGCACGTAGGCCTTCGAGGCGTAGTAGACGGCCATGAACGGGCCGGGGACGTAGGCCGCGGTCGAGGCCACGTTGAGGATGCGCCCGGCCTGCCGCGCCTGCATCGCGCCGAGCATCAGCTTGGTGAGGTGGGTGAGGGCGGCGACGTTGAGCTGGATGAGCTCGAGCTCGGCGGCGAGGTCGGTGCGGCCGAAGGCGCCGTGCACCGCCACCCCCGCGTCGTTGACGAGGATCCCGATCTGCGCGCGGAGGTCGCGCAGCGCCCGGTGCAGCTCCTGCGGCGCCTCGCGCCGGGTGAGGTCGAACGGGAGTGGCTCCGCCCGCACCCCGAACTCGCGCGTGAGGCTGGCGCAGCGCTCGACGAGGGCGTCGGCGCTCCGCGCCACCAGGAACACGTCGTGGCCGTTCTGGGCGAGCACCCGGGCCAGCGCGGCCCCGATGCCGCTCGACGCGCCCGTCACCAGCGCCGGCTGCCGCTCCACCCTGCTCGTGCTCACGGCTCCTCCTGCGGGCGCCGCGCGCCGGCGCGGTCCCGAGCGGGAGCCTAACACCGGCGCACCCGTGGGCCTCGCGGCTCCCCGGGGCTGGGACTGCCCGGCCCCGCCGCTGCCGGCCAGGTTCCCCACGACGACGAGCGCCAGCCCGCCCCCGAGGACGCCTTGCGTCGCGCGCTTCATCTGGTTTCCGCTTCGGATGGTCGATGACGCGTGGTCAACACGCGTGGCGCGATCGTGCGCCTGTGGGTGGAGGCGGGTGGCTGTCTGTCCGGGTGGGAAAGGGCGGGTCACCCCAAGGTCCGGGCGATCGCTCGTCCGTTCGCGCCCTTCGACGCGGGCGCGTGGCTTGCAGCCTCCCTGGACCGCCGCCGGTTGGGTTCACCCGTCCGATGGCGCTGGCTTCGATCCTGGGAGCGTTTTCGCCTCGAGACGAAGGCGGACCTGGGTCTTCGGGCCGGGGCTTTTGTGACCCTCTGGGTCAAGACGATGCCACTTCTCCTGTTCGCCATCGGCCACTTCGCGCTCCTGCGGGCGGGCGACTACCTCAACACCCACCACAGCGACTTCGGCGCGTTCTGGCCGGCGAGCGGCTGGTTCCTCGCCGGCCTGCTGCTCTCGAAGCGCGACCGGTGGTGGAGGCTCGCGGCCGCGGCGATGGCGGCGGAGCTGGCGTCCGGGGCGCTGGCGAACCGGAGCCTCTTCAGCGCCGCGATCTACGGGGCGGGCGACGTCCTCGAGGCGTCCGCGGGCGCGTGGCTCCTGCGGCGCACCCTCACCCGCCGCATCACCTGCGAGCGCGTGCCGGAGGTGTTCGGGATCCTCGCCCTCGCGGCGCTGCTCTCGACGACGCTGAGCGCCACCATCGGCACGCTCGAGGTGATCTGGCGGCTCCCCGGCCGCGCCTTCCTCGACACCTGGCTCTCCTGGTGGGCCGGCGACGGCCTCGGCGTGCTGGTCATCGCGCCCTTCGTCCTCTCCTGGACCGGACGGCCGCTCCGGCTGCCGAGCTGGCGGAAGTGCCTGGAGGGGCTCGCGCTCGCCGTCTCCCTCGGCTTCGCCGCGGCCGTCGTCCTCGAGCACGGCGACGGCGGCCTCGAGCTCCAGTACGTGCTCCTCCCGTTCCTGGTCTGGGCGGCGCTCCGCTTCGGCGCCCGGGGGGCCTCGGCGGCGGCGGTGCTGCTCGCCGGCGTCGGCGCCTGGTGCACCTCGCACGGCTGGTTCGCGGTCACGCTCCCGGACGACTCGAACCTCCCCCTGCAGCTCTTCCTGCTCGTGACCGTGAGCACCACGCTGCTCCTCGCGGCGGCGCTCTCGGAGCGGCTCCAGGCCGAGTCGGCGCTCCGCGAGAGCGAGCTGCGCGCCGAGCAGGCGAGCCGGCTCGCCAGCCTCGGCACCCTCGCGGCCGGCGTGGCCCACGAGATCAACAACCCGCTCACCTTCGTGAGCGCCAACCTCGAGTACCTCGGCGAGCAGCTCGCGGAGTGCGGGGAGCGACGCTGCGTCACGGGGCCGGAGCTGATGGCCGTCCTGCGCGAGGCCCAGCAGGGCGCGTCGCGCGTGGCCGACATCGTCCGCGACCTCAAGATGGTCTCGCGCGAGGTGGAGTCCCGGCGCGGGGTGGTGGACCTGCACGACGAGGTCCGGGACGCGCTGCGCCTGACCGCCAACGAGGTCCGGCACCGCGCGCGGCTGTCGGTGGAGCTCGGCCCGGTGCCGCCGGTCGAGGCCCCGGCCCGGCAGCTCGGGCAGGTGCTGGTGAACCTGCTCGTCAACGCCTCGCAGGCCATCCCCGAGGGCGAGGCGAGCCGCCACTGGATCCGGGTGACGACCCGGACCGCCGCCGACGGCCGCGCCGAGGTGGAGGTGGCCGACAGCGGCGCCGGGATCCCGGAGGCGCTGCGGGCCCGCATCTTCGAGCCCTTCTTCACCACCAAGCCGCAGGGCGTCGGCACCGGGCTCGGGCTCTCGATCTGCAGCGGGATCGTGGGTGGGCTCGGTGGGGAGATCGCCTTCGAGAGCGAGGAGGGGAAGGGGAGCGTGTTCCGCGTACTGCTCCCGCCCTGCGACGGGCCGGGGCATTCGGAGGCGGCGACGGCCCCCGCTCCCGGGTCGCCGGCCGCGCCTCCCGCCGCTTTCGCGCCCGCCTCGTCGAGCGCGCCCGCCGGCTCGAGCGCGCCGAGCGCGCCGAAGGCCGCCCCGGCGACGGGGGCCGAGGCCCGGCCCGCCGCCGCTCGCCGCGGCCGCGTCCTCGTGGTGGACGACGAGCCGCTCATCGGGCGGAGCGTGCGCCGCATGCTCGCGGGTCACGACGTCGAGGTGCTCACCGACGGGCGCGAGGCGCTGGTCCGGCTCCTCGCCGGCGAGCGGTTCGACCTCGTCCTGTGCGATCTCATGATGCCGGAGCTCACCGGCATGGCCCTCGAGGAGAAGCTCCGGGAGCTCGTGCCCGAGGCCTGCGCCGCGATGGTCTACATGACGGGGGGCGCCTTCACCCCGGCCGCGCGCGACTTCCTCGCCGGCGGGCGGTGCTACCTCGAGAAGCCGTTCCAGTCGGCCGAGCTGCTCGGGCTGCTGGAGCAGCGGCTCGCCTCACCAGCGCCAGCTTCTCGGGACGCGTGAGCCGCTTCAGGGCGGCCTCGCGCCGGAGCGCGGCGGAGCGGTCGAGGGCGGGCTCGCGGTAGACGAGCTTCACGGGCAGCCGAGAGCGGGTGTAGCGCGCGCCCTTGCCGGCGGCGTGGCGCTTCACCCGCTCCTCGACATCGACGGTCGCGCCCGTGTAGAGCGTCCCGTCCCGGCACCGCAGCATGTAGACGTGCCAGGACGGAGCCAATGACTACCCGGCCACGAGGCTCTGCGACGCCTCGCCCTGCGCGGCCTGGGCCTGCGCCGGCACCACGGGGCGCGGCTCGATCCGCTCGCCCTTCACCAGCATCTTGAGCGAGAGGGAGAGCAGGCGGGCGATGAGCTCGCCGGCGCCCGAGGCGTCGATCTTCCGGTAGATGCGCTTGCGGCGGGCGCGGATGGTCTCCGGCGACACGCCGGCGGCGGCGGCGGAGTCCTTGCACGCGAACCCCTGGGCCATGCGCAGCACCTCGGCGCGCTCGGCGGGGGTGAGGTTGGTGCCCTCGAGGAACTTGGCGGCGAACGGCGCGAGGATCTCGATGTCGATGTGAGGCATCTGGCTTCCTTCCCGGCTGGGGCCTGTCAGGCCCTTGTCGGCGGCTCCCGGTCGGTCGAGCGGGGGGTACCCCAGCGCACCCCTGCTCGACCGCCCGTGCCGCCCGAACGGGACGTTATGCATGGCCTGGCCGGGCGGCACCCCCATCCAAGTGGCCATTCGGGGCCTATGTAGGTACCGGATTGACCCTCTCGCGGGGCAGGGCGGCACCCAGCCAGCGCTGCCCGAAGCGGGCGGACAGGCTCGCGAGGTTGCGTCGGCCCTCCAGGTACCGGGCGTCCTCCCCGTAGTTCGAGGGGTGGATCTGGGGCACGTCCACCTGGGCGAGCGACGGATCGACGTTCAGGAACGTGAACAGGCAGGAGTTGGAGAGGGCGCGGGCGGTCCGGTCGCGGCTCACGCGCTCGATGGCCGTCTCGACGCAGACGGCGGCGCCGGAGGTGAAGGCCACGCGGCTCGTCATGTGGAGCTTGTCGCCGATCTGGACGGGGTGGAAGAAGTTCACCCGGTTCACGGCGGCGACCACGGGCCGCACGGCGGCGACCCGCTCCGCGCAGATGTGCGAGAGCTCGTAGGCGCGCCGCATGATGTAGCCGCCGAAGATCACCTGCCAGTTGTTCTCCTGCTCGGGGAAGGTGCGCTCCCAGGTCTCGGTCACGAGGTCGGCGGCGAGCAGCCCGTCGAACCCGGGCCGGTCCTGCGCGTCGTGCAGGTGGCGCAGGAGCAGGAACTCCTCGCGCGAGGGGAGCTCCTCGGCGCTCTGGGTGGCGCGCGCCCAGGTCTCCCGGCGCGCGAGGGCGCGGGCCTCGCGGGCGCGCTCGGCGTCGGTGGCCTGGGTGAGCGGCGGCAGCTTGAGGCTCCGCGCCGCGGGCCCCTTCCCGACGCGCGCCACCATGGTGAAGTAGCAGGAGGCGAGGTGGGCGCGCGGCGACTCGACGCGGATGCCGACCTCCATCGAGCTCGAGCCGACGCGGTTGATGCGGGCGAGGCAGCGGATGTCCTCGGTCACGTCGGCGACGTCGCGGAGCACGATCTCGTCCACGGCGGCGGTGACCACGTACGCCTCCGGGTCCACGGCGCGCGCGTACTCGAGCGCGGTCTCGGCGGCGACGCGGTCGAGCACCTCGAGCAGCGCCCCGAACCGCAGGTTGCCGGGGATGGGCTCCTTCAGGACGGCGAAGCGCCGCTGCAGCTCGAGGTCGGTCGAGAGGGGGATGACCTCCGCGCGCGAGGTCTCGGTGGAGTGCATGCGGCCATTCTAGAACAGCTCGCCGAAGGCGACGTACACGCCGGTCTCGCCGCCGCGCGCGTGCGCCGCCTCGACCCGGAGCACGATGGCCCGATCCCAGATGAGCCGCACGCCGGCGGCCGCGCTCTCGGCGTGCACCGGGGCGTAGCCGGGCTGGCGCGCCCAGCCCGCGTCCACCCCGGCGGCGAGCCCGAGCTCCTGGGTCTTCCCGGCGAGCCGGGTGGTGAGCAGGCGGATGCGCAGCTCGGCGTTGCCGAGCGCCTTCTCGTCGCCGGAGATCCGGTAGCGGGCCACGCCGCGGAGCGTGGAGGCGCCGCCGAGCCCCTCGTCGTAGGTGGGGCCCTCGTAGAGCATCCGCTCGAAGAACGGCACCGCGGCGGTCGCGCCGCCGACGCGGTCGTCCGATCGCTTGACGTCGTAGACGGCGCGCAGGGCGAGCGTGGCGAACGGGAGGACGGGGATCCAGGCGCGGGCGGTGGCGTCGAGCCCGTGGAAGGAGAAGTCGGAGAGCCCGGACACGGGCGGCACCGCGAAGGCGGCCGCGGCGAGGTAGAGGCCGCGACGCGCGCCCATCTCCCGGTCGCGCGTGTCGAGGGTGAGCCCCACCTCTCCGAGCGCCACCTTCCCGCCGTGGCTGCCGGGCGGCAGCGACGAGGAGAGCAGCGAGCCGCGCCCGGCCACGTCCACGCCGAGGAAGCGGGCCCGGGCGTGCCAGCCGAGCGGGCCGAGGAAGAGGCTGCCCACCGTCGCCGCCGCGAAGACCCGCCGGTCGTGGTAGCGGAACGGCTCGGGCGGCGAGCCCGCGCCCACCGGCACGTCGAGCCCGCCCAGGCCCGCCCCCTCGCCCCAGTACGGCATCAGGTCGTCGTCGGCGAGGTGGAGGTTGAGGTACGCGTGGAGCGAGCTGTCGAGGATGCGGCGCACGCTCCAGCCTGCGTCGAGCGCGCGCGGGCCCCGGGTGGCGTAGGAGCCGCTGAGGCTGACCTCGTCCCGCTCCTCCCCGGCCGCGGTAAGCGGCCTGTAGAAGAGCAGCGCCGCCCCGGCCATGAAGCCGACGTCGCTGCCGTACGAGACGACGGGCAGGGCGGCGAAGTGCCACCCGTCGAGCTCCGCCGCCTCGAAGCGCGGGGCCGAGGCGGCGAGGAGGCCGAGCAGGAGCGCCGTGGACACCGTCAACGATGGCCAGGGGGCGGCGAGGCCGCAGGCCCCCCCGCCAAGTCTGCGCCAGGGCCCCCATCCTGGGGCAAACGCCGCAGAGGCTGCGCGCTATGACTCAAGGGTCAGGTTGGACTCCAGCGAAATTCGCGAGCAATACGGTGGGTACGCGCCATGGCGCAGGCCGTGCAGGCGTGTACCATGGATGCATGGGTGGGAGTCGGCTTGAGCCTGGACCGCGACAAAAGGTTGCAGCTCGTTTCCAGCGATGGGGCGCCGGTGGCGCGCGCCTCCAGGCGGGCGCGCATCCTCATCGTGGAGGACGACGAGCTCCTGATGCGGGCGCTCCGGCGCTCGATCTCGCAGGTCCACGACGTGACCAGCGCGGTGGACGGGCAGGCCGCCCTCGAGCTCATCGAGGCCGGCGCCCGGTTCGACGTGGTCTTCTGCGACATCATGATGCCGCGGCTCGACGGCATCGAGCTCTACGAGGCGGTCCGCGACCGGTTCCCCGAGCTCTCGAGCCGGTTCGTGATGATGTCGGGGGCGATCCACACCGAGCGCGCGCAGGAGTTCCTCAAGCGCGAGAAGCCGGCCTTCGTCGAGAAGCCGTTCTACGTCGAGATCCTCGACCTGCTCATCAACGAGCGGCTCCGCGTGGTCCCCTGAACGGGGCACCGCCTGCCCGGCCGCCTGCCTCGAAGGGCTCCGGCCGAGTCGGGGCCTACCCGGAAGAGCGGGTGCGGGATCCAGCTGCCCGGCAATGCCTCCTCCACTCCCAGGAGGCAGGCCATGCAGATGGAGACCCAGCTCCGCGAGCTGCTCGCACAGAAGACGGGGGAGGTGCAGACCGTCTCCCCGGAGATGACGGTCTGCGCCGCCGTCGAGCTCATCAACGCCCGCAAGATCGGCTCGGTGCTGGTGACCGACGGCGACCGGCTGATCGGCATCTTCACCGAGCGCGACGTCCTGCGCCGCGTGGTCGGCGAGCGGCGCGATCCGGCCCGCACGCGGGTGGCCGACGTGATGACCCGGGAGCTGGTGGTGATGAAGCCGACCTCCACCGTGCAGGACGCGATGACGGTGGTCGCCGAGCGGCGCTGCCGTCACCTGCCCATCGTCGAGGACGGCAAGCTCGTCGGCGTCATCTCCGCGGGCGACCTGAACGCCTGGCTCATCCGCGACCGCGAGTTCGACATCGAGCAGCTCGTGGACTACATCAACGGCAAGTACCCGGCGTGAAGGAGCCCCGAGCCGCTACGCCGGCCCCGTCGCGTGGCCGGCGTCGCGCTCCGGCGCGGGCTGGCCCTTCCAGAACCGCCGCGGCAGCAGGCAGAGCCCCATGATCGCGAGCTGCGAGCCGATGAAGGCCGCCAGCGCCCAGAAGGCCTTGTCCATGAAGCCGTAGGAGTGGAGCCCCACGCCGAGCATGTTCACGCCGAACCAGGAGAGGCTGGTGATGACGTTGCCGAAGATCGCCATCGCCATGATGCCCTTCTCGCGGACGTAGCCGCCCCAGCGGGCGTGCAGGATGATCGCGTTCCAGAGCACGATCATGAGCGCGCCGTTCTCCTTGGGATCCCAGCCCCAGAACCGGCCCCAGGACTGGTCGGCCCAGATGCCGCCGAGCACGGTCCCGATGAAGCTGAAGAACAGCGCGAAGCAGATGACCCCGTACGTCATCGAGACCAGGGTGCGGGTGGTGGCGGGGTCGAGCCGCGGGGCGACGTGCCGGCGCAGCGTGTAGGCGATGGCGATGGCGCCGGCGAGGAAGGTGCCGGAGTAGCCGATGGTGATGGTGACCACGTGCGTCGCAAGCCAGAAGTTCGAGTCGAGGACGGCGCGCATCATCTCCATGGTGTCGCCGTCGCCGGTGAGGTGGTGGGCCACGATGAGCGAGGCGAAGCCGGCCGCGGCGGCGACCGCGGTGCCGAAGCCCTTGCGGTAGATCCGCTCCAGCACCACGCCGAGGAGGACGGCGCCCCAGCCGACGAAGACCGCGGACGAGTAGAGGTTCGTGACCGGCGGGCGGCCCTGCAGGATGACGCGCGAGGCGAGGCCGCCGGTGTGGACGATCGCGCCCGCGACCAGCAGCGCGAAGGCGGTGGGCTGCAGGAGCTGCGGCTTCCAGGCCCAGGAGGCGAAGAGCACGAGCAGCGCCAGCACGTAGATCACCATGCCGAGGTAGAAGGGCTCGGCGCGGTTGAAGAGCACCTCGCTCCCGGCCTGCGAGACGGCGGCGGGGCGGCCGGCGCGGACCTGGCCGGCGAGGCTGGCCACCGCGGCGTTGAACGCGCCGGCGTCCTGGGCGCCCCAGGCGGCCGCGGCGGCGGCGAGGGCGCGCAGGTCGGGGGCGTCGGCCGCGGCGGGGCTGCGCCGGAGCGCCTCGCCCACGCTGCGCCACGCGTCGGCGGGCGCGCCGGGCGGCGGGGCCAGGGGGCGGAAGAAGGCGAGCTCGGCGAGCGCGTCCTGCCGGCTCGCGGCGCCGGGGGCGAGCGGGGCGGCGAGCTCGGCGGCGAGCGGCGCGCCCTCGAGCTGCACGGTGTTCTTGAGCCGGTAGTAGAGGTAGGCGCGGTCGAAGAGGTTCACCACCGCCGACTGGAAGCGGGTGCGGAGCTTGGCGTCGATGGGGTGCGCCGCCGTCGCCTGCTTCTGCACCTCCTCGAGGTAGGGGGCGATGGTCCGGAACGAGAAGTAGCGCTCCGAGGTCTGCTTCATCCCCATGAGCCCGAGCACGTCGGGGTCGTTGATCACGAAGACCGGCTGCTGGTCGGCCACCTCGGGCCGGAACATCACGTCGAGCAGCCACTCGTCGGCCGAGACGGTCCGCCCCTGGTACCGGAAGCTCTGCTGGCTGCGGATCATGAGCAGCGAGTTGCGCGCCACCGAGTCGGCCGGCTTCACCCGGCCGCCCTCGAGCACCGGTAGCCGGCCGAAGCCGTCCACGTCGAAGCCGCGGACCGGGCCCGGCGGCAGCATGGTGAACAGCGCGGCGGCGAGCGCGAGCCCGCCGGCGGCGAGGGGGAGGGCCTTCGCGAGCTTGTTCATGCAGCCTCCAGGAGCGCGGCGGACTGGCGGCGCCGGGCGGAGCGGCGCAGGGCGACGACGAAGTGCAGGACGAGCCCCGCCGCCACGAGCACGCAGGAGATGTAGGGGAGCAGCCAGCCCGGGTTCTCCACCACCTGCAGCACCGAGAGCGTGTCGCCCTTGCCGAAGCTCGCCTGGTAGAAGGCCTTGCCGGCGTAGCGCAGCGGCTGGTTCATGTAGATGAGGACGTCCCGCTCCTCGCCGCGCGAGGGGTTCGACAGGTGCACCAGGCTCGAGAAGTTCTTCGGGATCTCGGTGCCCGGGTAGACGTCGTGGCTGAACTTCTTGAGGGTGATGGCGTAGGGCAGGTACTGCCGCTGCGGCCGCATCGAGAGCACGTAGGTGCGCCCCTCGTGGATGAAGCTCTGCGGCGCGCCGAGCGCGTTCGAGACGA
Organism: Anaeromyxobacter paludicola; assembly: GCF_023169965.1. Taxonomy (NCBI): domain Bacteria; kingdom Pseudomonadati; phylum Myxococcota; class Myxococcia; order Myxococcales; family Anaeromyxobacteraceae; genus Anaeromyxobacter; species Anaeromyxobacter paludicola. The sequence goes on from NZ_AP025592.1 coordinate 4,578,639, forward strand.
GCCAGGTGCCGTAGCTCCTGCCGCCGGCCACCGGCTCGACGAAGGCGGCGCGCCGGTTGAGCTGCTCGTCGGAGGCGATGGGCGGGAGCGGCCGGACGCTCACCATCGCGCCCACGCCCATGTTGGCCGGGGAGGGCGGGTCGGAGGGGCCGCGGTTCGCGAGCTCGGCGTTCTCCAGGTAGCCCTTCACCCGCAGCGTCACCGGCGAGCCCGGCAGGGCCACCTCGCCGCCGCGGGCGAGCCGCGCCTCCGGCACGGCGTAGACCTCGTCGTGCGCGGGATCGGTCACGTCGATCACGGCGAGCTCGAGGTCGCGCGGGCTCTCGACGTAGTTGAGCGTCTGCCCCTGCTCGATGGTGAGCTGCGTCTCCTTCTGGAAGAAGCTGGTCACGAACTCGCCGGCGAAGAGGAGGATGAGGCCGGCGTGGACGATCCAGAGCCCCGCCTTCCTCCACGAGAGCTCGAGCCGCCGCGCCTGGGCGGCGACGAGGTTCACGGTCAGCACCAGCCCGACCAGGCCGCCGCCGGGCGCGACCGGGATCCGCCAGGCGGTGCCCGGCACGTCCCACCAGACGAGGAAGCTGCGGATGTAGGCGTTCACCGCGCCGAGCGTGCCCATGGTGGTCTGCGCGAGGGTGCAGGCGATCACCAGCACCATCAGCAGCGCCAGGCAGACGATGGTCAGCTTGAGGGACGTGAGGGCGTCCCAGACGCTTCTAAGGGGTCGCTGGGTCAAAGCGGAGGCTCTCCACGAGACGGATGAAGTCGGGGCGTGCACGGGCGGCCGGCTCGGCGTCTCCAACCATCTTGACGAACCAGGTGTTCCCGCCCGACTCGAGCAGGCCGGCCACCATGCGGCTCTTCTGCTGCCCTTCGCTGGTGAAGTCGTAGAGCGAGATGGGGCCGGCGGGGCTCTTCACGCGCTGCCGCGCCGAGGCGAGCTGCGCGTCGTCCACCGGCCCGAGCCCGATCTGCCCGCGCCAGCGGTTCACGTTGGCGAGCTCGCCGCCGGCCGGTCCGGGGAGGACGACCACCGAGACGTCGAGCTTGCCGGGGATGGGCGCCTTCAGCGTGGCGTAGCGCATGCCGCCGGAGCGGCTCTCGGCCCAGCCCTTCGGGAGCGTCCACTTCATGGCCGCGCCGCCGGCCGGCGACGGCGGCGGAGGGACGTCGCCCGCCATCCCCGGGGGCGCGCCACCGCCCATCCCACCCCCCATCCCGCCGCCCATGGCGCCGCCGGCGGCCGGGGCCGCGGCCGGCTCCTTCGGCACCTGGACATGGGTGACCTCGCCGCGGCTGCAGGCCGCGAGGGCGGCGACGGACATCAGGAGCGAGGCGGCGAGCGCCGCGCGCCATCGGGCGGGCGGCGGGGTGGGGCGGTCCTGGGCGGACGGGCCGGGCATGCGGATGACCTCTGGTATGGACGGGTGGTTGACCTACGTCAAGCCTTGCTTGGTGTCAATCGAAGCGACGGGCGCCTGGCCGCCCGGCCGTCCTCCGGGCGATGCGGTTCCCATGGTGGCCGGGGGGAGTTCCCGCTAGCATTCCCGGCCCGTGAAGCGCGTCGTCATCGCCCAGACCGGCTCCGTCGGCCCCGACGTGAGCGACCTCTTCGGGGATTTCCCCGACTGGTTCGCGCGGCTCCTGCGCGGCCGGGCGGAGCCCCTCGTGGCCCGCGCCCCGGGCGACCTCGCCTCCCTGGAGCCGTTCGACGGGGTGGTGGTCACGGGCTCCTTCGCCAGCGTCACCGCCCCCGAGCCCTGGATGGACGCGCTCTCGGCCGAGCTGCTCCGGATCGCCCGCGAGCGCCCGGTGCTCGGCGTCTGCTTCGGCCACCAGCTCCTGGCCCGCGCCCTGGGGGGACGCGTCGAGCGCAACCCGCGCGGCCTCGAGGCCGGCGCCTGCGAGGTGGCGCTCACGCCCGCCGGCCGCGACGACCCGCTCTTCGACGGCGTCCCGGACCGCTTCCTCGCCCACGAGCTGCACGAGGACCACGTGGCCGAGCTGCCGCCCGGCGCGGTGCGGCTCGCCGGCAACGCCATGAGCCCGGTGCAGGCCTTCCGGGCCGGCAACCTGCGGGCGGTCCAGTTCCACCCCGAGATCGACCTCGCCCGGGCCCGCTTCTTCGCGACGCGCGACCGGCAGGACCACGACCGCCGGGTCCCGGGCGGCTCCGAGGCGGTGCGGGCCTCGCTCGCCGAGACCCCGGCCGCCGTCCGCTGCTTCCACAACTGGCTCGCGCGCTATGTCGGCGCGGCCGAACCGCAGGCAGGAGACGTCCGTTGCGCATCCTCCACACGATGATCCGGGTCGGGAACCTCGAGCGGTCGGTGGCCTTCTACACCGAGGTCCTCGGCATGACGCTGCTGCGCCGCCACGACTACCCGGAGGGCCGCTTCACGCTCGCCTTCGTCGGCTACGGCGACGAGTCGAGGCAGCCGGCCATCGAGCTCACGCACAACTGGGACACCCCGGCCTACGAGCTCGGGAACGGCTTCGGGCACATCGCCCTCGAGGTCCCGGACGCGGCCGCCGCCTGCGCCGCGATCCGCGCGCGCGGCGGCAAGGTGACCCGCGAGGCGGGGCCGATGAAGCACGGCACGACGGTCATCGCCTTCGTCGAGGATCCGGACGGCTACAAGGTGGAGCTGATCCAGGCCGGCACCCACGGCGCCTGACGGGCGGACGCGGCGGCTCGCCTGCTTGCGGCGCGCCGCCCGCCCCGATACGAGACCCGCAACGGAGAGAGGGAGGAGCCGATGGCCGGCCTGGGAAGGGTGGCGGTGCTGGACGGCGGCGCGCGCCGGGTGGTGCGCGCGATCCGCGAGCTGGCCCGCGCGGGGCAGGCGGGCGCCGCGGTGGTGCTCCACCGGCCCGAGGCGCGGCTGGCGCGGCAGGTCCGCGAGGCCGACGAGGCGGTGGAGCTCGGCCCCTCGCTCGAGGGCGCCCTCTCCCGCGCCCGCGCCGACGCGGCCTGGCTCGGCCCGGCGCCGCTCGCCGAGCGGCTCGCCTTCGCAGAGACCTGCGCCCGCAAGGGCGTGACCTTCGTCGGCCCGCCCGCCGCGGTGCTGGCCCGGCTCGCGAGCCCCGAGGGCAGCGCGGCGCTCGCCCGCGAGCTCGGCCTCGCCGTCGCGCCGGCCTCCCCCGCGCCCGAGGCGCGGCTCATCGAGGTGGTGGTGGTGCGCGACCGCGGCGGCGCCGCGGCGGTGATCGGCGTGGGCGAGGCGTCGCTCGCGCAGGGGCGGCTCGCGGTCCTCGCCGAGTGTCCGCCGGCCGCCTTCGGCACCGCCGAGGACTCCCAGGCGCGTGCGCTCGGCGTGCGCGCCGCCCACGCGGCGGGGGCGCCCGGCGTCTACGCGCTCCGGCTCCTCCTCGACCGCTCCGGGCGGCTGGACTTCGCGGGGCTCGACGCCTGGGCCGAGTCGGCCGCCGCCGTGGAGGCGGTGACCGGGGTGGACCTGACGCGCGTGGCGCTGCAGCTCGCCGCCGGCGCCGGGCTCGACCTGCTCGCGCCCTCGCCCGCCGGCCACGCCTTCGCCGCCGCGGTGCTGGCGCGAGACCCCGAGGCGCCCGCCGCCCCGGGCGGCCGGCTCGAGCTGGTCCGGCTGCGCACCGCGCCGGGCGTGCATGTCGAGCTCCGGGCCGAGGAGGGCGACGAGGCCCCGGAGGGGGACGCGCCGCTGGCCCTCTTCGTGGCGCACGGCCCCGACCGCGCCGCCGCCGCGTCCCGGCTCGAGGCGGCCCTCTCCGAGAGCGAGCTGCTCCTCTCCGGCGGCCCCACCTCGCGGGCCTGGCTCCTCGCGCTCCTCGCCCGCCCCGAGGTCCGCGCCGGGGAGGCCGGCGCCGGGCTGCTCCAGCGGCTCGCCGCCGCGGGGGAGCCGCTCGTGAGGCCGCGCCCGGAGTCGGCGCTCCTCGCCGCCGCCATCGAGGGCTACGACGACGAGCTCGACCTCGAGCGGGCGCGCTTCCTCGCCGAGGCCCGGCGCGGGCGGCCCCGGGTCGGCCCCTCGTCGGGCCGGGCGGTGGAGCTGCGCTACCGCGGCGCGCGCTACCGGCTCGAGGTCCGCCAGACCGGCCCCGAGTCCTACCGGGTGGCCCCCGCCGGCGGCGCCCCGGTGGACGTGAAGGTGGAGCGGCTCTCGGCGCTCGAGCGGCGCCTCTCCTGGCAGGGGCGGCGGGTGCGCGTGGTCTCGGTCAAGGAGGGGGAGCGGCGGCTCGTCGAGGTGGACGGCGTGCCGCACACCGTCTTCGCCGATCCGGGCGGCGCGGTGACCTCGCCCATGCCGGCGGTGGTGGTGGCCATCCCGGTCGCGCCGGGGCAGCGGGTCGCCGCCGGCGAGCCGGTGGCGCGCATCGAGTCGATGAAGGTGGAGGTGGCGGTGCTCGCGCCCCGCGCCGGCGTGGTGCGGGAGGTGGTCGCGGCGGTCAACGGGCAGGTGGACGCCGGGGCGCCGCTGCTCCGGATCGAGCCGCTCGGCGACGAGGCGGCCGAGGCGGTCCCGGTGACCCTCTCGGCCGGGGCCGGGCCGCTGCTCGCCGAGCCGCGGCAGCGCTGGCTCGCCGCCATCGACGAGCTGACCCGGCTCGTGCTCGGCTTCGACGTCGGGAAGTCCGAGGCCCGGGGGCTCGCCGCCACGCTCCGCGAGCTCGCCGGCGTGGCCCCGGCCGACCTGCAGGTCGCCGCCGGCGAGGACGCGGCCCTCCGGGCGTTCGCCGACCTCCACGCGCTCTTCGGCCGGAGCCGGCCGGCGGGCCGGGAGGGGCCGCCGCCGCTCGAGGAGCTCTGGCGATACCTGCACGAGCCCGAGGAGCGCGGCGAGGGGCTCTCCCCCGAGTTCGTGGCGCAGCTGCGCCGCGCCCTCGCCCACTACGGCCTGTCGCTCGAGGAGCCGGGCCGCGCGCTCGAGCTCGCGCTCCTGCGCATGCAGAAGTCGCACGAGCGGGTGGAGGAGCAGCTCCCGCCGGTGCTCGCGCTGCTGGAGCGGAGGCTCGAGCCGCCCGGCGTCGCCGGGCCGGCCGCCGCCGGCTTCGGCTCGCGCGACCTCCTCGACCGGCTGGCCGAGATCGGCCAGGAGCGCTTCCCCACGCTGGCGGACCTCGCCGGCGAGGCCCGCTACCGGCAGTTCGACCAGCCGGCGCTGGAGCGCGCCCGCGCCGACGCCTACGTGCAGTCGGAGGCCGATCTCGCGCGCCTGCACGAGGTCTCGGGCGAGGAGCGGGAGCGGCTGGTGGACCGGCTCGTCGAGTGCACGCACCCGCTCGCCACCACCCTCGTGAACCGGATGGCGGCCGCGCCGCCGTCGCTCCGGCCGCGCCTCGTCGAGACGCTGCTGCGGCGCTACTACCGGGTCCGCCCGCTCGAGCCGGCCACCGCGCGCGAGGCGGACGGCGTCGCCTGCGCCTGGGCCGACTACGCCCTCGGCGAGCGGCGGCTGCGGGTGATGGCCGCCGCCGCCCCGGCGGGCGAGGTCGCCCAGGCGGCGCGCAGCCTCGCGCGCCTCGCCCGCGAGGTGCCGCCCGAGCGCGAGCTGATGGTCGAGCTCTACCTCTGGCGCGACGCGCCGCCGGAGGACGCCGAGGCGCTCGCCGGCGAGCTCCTCGCGGCGCTCCAGGCGGCCGGCTTCGAGCGGCCGCTGGTGCGCGCCTCGGTGGTGCTCGCCTTCCCCGGCCGCGGCGTGGGCCGGCAGGCGAGCCAGCAGCACTACACCTTCCGCGGCGGCCCCGGCGGCGCGCTCGCCGAGGATCGGCGGATGCGCGGCGTGCACCACATGCTCGCCGAGCGGATGCAGCTCGGCCGGCTCGCCCGCTTCGACCTCGAGCGGCTGCCCTCGGTGGAGGACGTGTACCTCTACCGCGGCGTCGCCCAGGGGAACCCCAAGGACGAGCGGCTCTTCGCCATGGCCGAGATCCGCGACCTCACCCCGGTGCGCGGCCCGGACGGCCAGGTGCGGCAGCTGCCGCACCTCGAGCGCATGCTGCTCGAGGCGCTCGCCGGGATGCGCCGCTTCCAGGCCCGGCGCGCCCCGCACCAGCGGCTCGAGTGGAACCGCGTGCTCCTCACCGTGGGGCCGCCGCTGCGGGTCTCGCGCGACGTGCTGGGGCGGATCCTGCAGCGGCTCGCGCCGGCGACCGCGGGGCTCGGGCTCGAGATGATCCTGGTGGACGCCCGGGTGCCCGACCCCGACTCGGGCGAGCTGCGCGACACCCTGCTCCGCGTGGTGACGGTGGGGCGCGACGTCGAGCTCCGCTGGGACGAGCCCACCGATCGCCCGCTCGAGCCGATGGCCGAGTACGAGCAGAAGGTGATCCAGCTCCGGCGCCGCGGGCTCACCCACCCGTTCGAGCTCGCGAAGCTGCTCGCGCCGGCGCAGCGCTCCGAGGCCACCGGGATGCCGGCGGGCCGCTTCGTCGAGTACGACCTCGACGCCGAGGGGCGGCTCGCGCCGGTGGATCGCCCGCCGGGGAAGAACGCCGCCAACGTGGTGGCCGGGGTGGTGACGAGCTTCACCGACCGCTACCCGGAGGGCATGCGGCGCGTGGTGCTGCTCGGCGACCCGGGCAAGGAGATGGGCTCGGTGGCCGAGCCCGAGTGCCGCCGCATCGAGGCGGCCATCCTCCTCGCGCAGGAGCTCGAGGCGCCGCTCGAGTGGTTCGAGGTCTGCGCCGGGGCCAAGATCTCGATGCAGACCGGCACCGAGAACATGGACTGGGTCTCGCGGGTGCTGCGCCGGATCATCGAGTTCACGCAGGCGGGCGGCGAGATCAACGTGGTGGTGCTCGGGATCACCGTCGGCGCCCAGCCGTACTGGAACGCCGAGGCCACCATGCTCATGCACACCCGGGGGATCCTGGTGATGGCGCCGGGCTCCTCGATGGTGCTCACCGGGAAGCAGGCCCTCGAGTACTCCGGCAGCGTCTCGGCCGAGGACAACGAGGGCATCGGCGGGTACGACCGCATCATGGGGCCGAACGGCCAGGCGCAGTACCGGGCCGGCAGCGTGGCCGAGGCCTGCCAGATCCTGCTGCGCCACTACGAGCACGCCTACCGCGCGCCCGGGGAGCGCTTCCCGCGCCGCGCCCACACCGACGACCCGGTGGACCGCGACGTGCGGGCCTCGCCGCACGGCCCGGAGGGTGGCGCCGGCTTCACCACCGTGGGCGACGTCTTCAGCCTGGAGAAGAACCCGGACCGGAAGAAGCCCTTCGACATCCGGCGGGTGATGGCGGCGGCGGCGGACCAGGACCACCCGCCGCTCGAGCGCTGGCGCGACCTGCGCGGCGGCGAGACCGCGGTGGTCTGGGACGCGCACCTGGGCGGCTTCCCGGTCTGCCTCATCGGCATCGAGTCCCGGCCGCTGCCCCGCCTCGAGTTCGTGCCCGCCGACGGCCCGGAGCACTGGAGCGCCGGCACCCTCTTCCCGCAAGCCTCGAAGAAGATCGCGCGCGCCATCAACGCCGCGAGCGGCAACCGGCCGCTCGTGGTCCTCGCCAACCTGTCCGGCTTCGACGGCTCGCCCGAGTCGATGCGCAAGCTCCAGCTCGAGTACGGCGCCGAGATCGGCCGGGCGGTGGTGAACTTCCGGGGGCCGGTGGTCTTCTGCGTGGTGTCGCGCTACCACGGCGGCGCCTTCGTGGTCTTCGCGAAGACGCTGCGGGAGGAGATCGAGGCGGTGGCGGTGGAGGGCGCGCGGGCCTCGGTGATCGGCGGCGCCCCGGCCGCGGCGGTGGTGTTCGCCCGGGAGGTGGAGTCGCGCACCCGCAAGGATCCCCGCGTGGTCGAGGCGGAGGCCGCGGCGGCGAAGGGCGGCGCCGCCCGGGCGCGGCTCGCCGAGGTGGTGGCGGCGGTCCGCTCGGAGAAGCTCGGCGAGGTGGGCGAGGAGTTCGATCGGATCCACAGCGTCGAGCGGGCCCGGAAGGTCGGCTCGATCGACGCGATCATCGCCGCCGCCGAGCTCCGGCCCTGGCTCGTCGCCGCGGTGGAGCGCGGGATCGCGCGGACGCTGCGCGGCGGGCGATGACCCCGCGGCTCAGTCCACCAGCAGCTCGGGGCGCGCGCCGAGGAGGGCGGCGCCGCGGGCCACCGCGGTCTGCGGGTCGTCCTCGGCCAGGCAGGGGCGCGGGAAGGCGGCGGCCGCCGCGGCGCGGACCTGGGGCACGAAGGTGGTGCCGCCGATGAGGAGCATCGCGCCGAGGTCCCCCGGCCCGAGCCCGGCGTCGCGCACCGTGGCGGCGGCGCAGGCGACGGCGCGCTGCACCAGCTCGGCCCAGTGCGGCCGCAGGTGCTCCCGGTGGATGAGGACGTCGAGGTGCGGCTCGCGGCCGCTGAAGGCGTCCTTGAGGACGTAGCGCGCCTCGGGCGAGGACGAGAGCAGCCGCTTCACCTGCTCGCACTGCCGCTGGATCCGGCTGCGCAGGATGACGTCCCGCTCCACCTCGACGTTGCGGGTGCGCCAGATCCCGCTCGCGATCCAGCGCGCGAAGGCCACGTCGAAGTCCTCGCCGCCGAGGCAGTCGTCGCCGCCCGAGGAGAGCACCTTCAGCCGGCCGTCCTCCTTGCGGACCACGGTCGCGTCGAAGGTGCCGCCGCCGAAGTCGAAGACCAGCACCGGGGCGTCGCCCCAGCCCGGCCCGGCGAAGCCGCGCGACACCGCGCCGGCGCAGGGCTCGCTCACCACGCGGAGCACCTCGAGCCCGGCCGCGCGGCCGCAGCGGCGCATGGCGTCCTTCACCTCCGGGGTGGCGGTCACCGGCACCGTGAGGACGGCCCCGCCGATCTGGCGGCCGAAGCGGGCCTCGGCCCGCTCGCGCAGGTGCCGGAGCAGGAGGGCGGCCACCTCGCTCGCCGGCCAGAGCCGGCCGCGCACCTCGACCGCCGCCTCCCCGGCGCCCTGCGGGCCCTGGGCGCGGATGCGGAACCCGGCGCAGGCGTCGAGGAGCCGCGCGCCGGGGGAGTCGGCGGCGTGGCCGATGATCCGCTTGATGCCGAACACGGTGTACTGCGGGTCGCTGGCGCGGAGCCGGTCGGCCTCGGCGCCGACGATCGGCGGCCCGGCCTTGGGGAAGTGCACCACGCTCGGGATGCAGGCCTCCCCGCGGCCGTCGAGCGCGAAGTGGAGCTTGCCGTCCACCAGGGCGGCGGCGGTGGAGAAGGTGGTCCCGAGGTCGATGCCCAGGACGATGCCGGAGGGAGATGACACGGGCGCTCGCTAGTGGACGGCCTGCCGGACCAGCCGGTCGAGGTCCCGGGGGGTGAGGCCGGCCGACTGCACCGTCGAGCCCCACGTGGCCTTGCCGGCGCGCACCGGCGCGAGCAGCGCGCCCGGCGGGACGCGCAGCTTCGGGGCGAGCACGGTCGCGAGGATCGCCTCCTCGCTCCCCGCCCCGGCGGCCCGGAGCGCGGCGAGCGCCTTCGCGTCGGCGCCGGCGCGCGAGACGAGCACGTCGTCCACCGCCAGCGCCGCCAGCTCGGCCTCGGGCGCGCCGCGAGCGAGCCGGTCCGCGAACGGGCGGCCCAGCCTGGCCCCGCCGGCCGCGAGCGCCGCCCTCCACGAGCCCGACGCCCCCTTGGCCTCGAGGAGCGCCGCCGGATCGGCGCCCATCCGCGCCCCGGCCCAGCGGGCGATCCAGAGGTCCTCGGCGGCCGCGCCCATCATCACCGCCCGGACCAGCTCGGCCTTGGGCACGCCGTAGGCGGCCGAGAGCAGCGAGCTGCGCGTGGTGGCGAGGATGTACGGATCGGCGGCCGAGGGGCGCGCCGCGTCGTACGTCCGGTCGTTGAAGCAGTGGCAGGCGGGTCCCGCCGGGGCGGGCCGGGCGACTGCGGGGAGGAGGGCGAGGGCGGAGGCGAGGAGGAGCGGTCGCAAGCGGCTCAACCTAGCCCGGAAGCTCCCCTCCTGGGGAGTCCCCCGGGCCGAGGACGGCCGCCCGCCGGTGGGCGTCCGCCCACTCGTACCCCCGCTAGATCACATCGTAGCGGTCGAAGCGCATCGTGAAGAGCGCCCGGCCCTGGCTCAGCGAGCGCAGCTCGGTGGCGTAGCCGAACATCCGGCGCAGCGGCGCGTCGCAGGTGATCGCCTTCACGGCGCCCCGGTCGGCGACGTCGAGGACCAGCGCCCGCCGCCGGTCGAGGCTCCCGAGCACCTCCCCCAGGTTCTCGGAGGGCGCGACCACCTCGACCCGCATGAGCGGCTCGAGCACCACCGGCCGGGCCTGCGCCGCGGCGGCCCGCACCGCCTCCGCGGTGGCCACCTTGTAGGCGAACGGCTTCGAGGCCCCCTCGCGCCAGGTCGCGCCGGTGAGCGTGACCCGGAGGTCCTGCAGCGGCCAGCCCTCGAGGACGCCCCCCTCCGCCGCCTCGCGCGCGCCCGCCTCGCAGCAGCCGCGGACCTCCGGGCGCAGGAAGGGGAGCGCCGCGGCCTCCCTGGCCACCTCGAAGCGGAACCCCTCGCCGCGCGCGAGCGGCTCGACCCGCACCGCGGCCTGCCCGAAGAGCTCCTCGTCCTCCACCTGGCGCTGGAAGCTGCGCTCCGCGGCGGCGGCGGCGGTGATGGTCTCCCGCCGCAGCACCTGCGGGTCGCCGGTGCGGACGGGCAGCTTGAACTCGCGCCGGAGCCGCTCGGCCACCACCTGGAGGTGCAGCTCCCCCTGGCCCGAGACGAGGAGCTGCCCGGTGTCGGGGTCCTCGCCGAAGCGCAGGCTCGGGTCCTCGTCGGCGAGGCGCGAGAGCGCGGCGAGCAGCTCGTCGCGATCCTTGAGCGAGGCCGCCTCGATGGCCGCCGAGATCACCGGGTCGTAGCTGCCGATGCGGGTGAGGCGCAGCGGGTGGGCCCGGTCGCAGAGGGTGTCGCCGGTGCGCGTCTCCTTCAGCCCCATGACCGCGCAGAGCTGGCCCGCGCCGAGCGAGGGGACGCGCCGCGTCTCGGCGGCGTGGAGCAGCAGCAGCCGCGAGACCCGCTCCGCCTTGCCGAGGTCGGCGTTCCAGACCTCGTCCCCCTCGGCGAGCTCGCCGGAGTACAGCCGGAGGAACACGTGGCGCCGCTCGTCGTCGAGGAGCGAGACCTTGAACGCGAGCGCCAGGAGCGGCCCCTTCTCGTCCACGGCGCGCGCCTCCTCGGCGCCGGTGGCCGGGTTCGTCCCGGCGACGGGCGGGAGGTCGAGCGGCGAGGGGAGCCAGTCGCAGACGGCGTCGAGCACCTGCGGGACGCCGGCGTTGTGGAGCGCGGAGCCGCAGAGCACGGGCACGAAGCGGCCGGAGAGGGTGGCGCGGCGCACCGCGGCCCGGAGCGCCGGCTCGTCGAGCGGGCGGTCGGAGAGCACCGCCTCCGCCACTGCGTCGTCGAGGTCGGCGAGGGTGGCCACGAGCGCCTCGCGGTCGGCCTCGGCCGCGCGGGAGATCCCCTCGGCCACGGTGAAGGCGCGCGGGTCGTCCGGATCCGTGAACCGGATCGTCCGGCGCCCCACGAGGTCCTCCAGCCCCGCGAACGCCGCCCCGGCGCCGAGCGGGCGCTGCACCGCCGCGATGCGGTGCTCGGTGAAGGCGCGGCGCATCGAGGCGAGGGTCCCCTCGAAGTCGGCGCCCACCCGGTCCATCTTGTTGGCGAAGGCGAGGCGAGGCACGCGGTAGCGGTCGGCCTGGCGCCAGACCGTCTCGCTCTGCGGCTCGACCCCGTGCGCGGCGTCGAACACGGCGACGG